>CANCLV010000006.1 GCA_947378905.1 Opitutia bacterium | reverse complement strand
CACAAACTCGTCCGTTTTAGCGGTCGTACGATTGTAGACAGAAATCGCGAAACCGTGGTCCGCGATGTTAAGGGCGAGATTCTGACCCATGACGGCCAGACCAATGAGACCAATGTCGGATTGCATAAGTGACCCCATCGCAATCCTCGGGACCCCTGATGGCAAACCAGAAAAGACCCTTTTTGACTGTTTTTGAGGGAAAATTGTCTCAACAGCACCCCTTTCACCTCGCTTCAGCCCAAACCGTCCTGTTTATAATCACCCTATGTCTCAATTAGCAGGCAAACGTATTGTTCTCGGTGTGACCGGTTCGATTGCGGCCTACAAAGCCGCCGATCTGACCTCACAATTGATAAAATACGGGGCAGATGTTCAGGTGGTTATGACCAAAGGTGCCACTCAGTTTATAACCCCAATGACCCTACAGGTTTTATCTAAGAATCCGGTGGGAGTTGATATTTGGGAGGAAGGAAAAAGTTCAGTTCCTGGTCACATTGAAATAGCTGACTCAGCCGACTTACTTCTCGTGGCTCCACTCTCTGCAAACGTGATGGCTGAATTCGCCCACGGCCTCGCTCCTGATTTACTTACCTCGATTTATTTAGCTGCACGTTGTCCGGTTGTCTTAGCACCAGCGATGAATGGTAAAATGTACGAACACGCTGCCACCCAAACAAATCTCAAAACACTCAAGGCTCGTGGCCATGTGGTGATCGACCCTGTTGAGGGAATGTTAGCTTGCGGCTATGAAGGTAATGGAAAACTCGCACCGGTTGATGAAATTATCAGCCGTATTTTAGCGATTTTAGGCTAAGTTATGGATGCAAAAGCACTGCGGGAACACCTGCGGGCTGAGGCCTTATCAATGGGCTTTGATGTCTTTGGCGTAGCTCCGATTGACGCCGATGTCCGTGCAGATTATTTTAAGAAATGGATTACGGATGGTATGCACGGTGAAATGGAATGGATGGCAAAAGACACCGAACGCAGAACTGAAGTAACCCAAGTTTTACCAGAGGCACGCAGTATTATCGTCGTCGGATTAAATTATTATCAGCCACAACCTAATCCAGATTACCAAATCGCAAAATATGCGCTGGGTCAGGATTATCATAATATAATTACAAAAAAATTAAGAAAACTTTGTACGGTTATGAGATCGTTAGGCGGTGCCCAGAAACCCTATGTCGATACCGGACCCGTTTTAGAAAAACCTTTAGCGGTGGCCGCGGGCTTGGGCTGGCAGGGGAAGAGCACTATAGTTTTACAGCCCGAATTTGGCACCTGGTTATTTTTAGGAATTATTATAACGACTCTAGAACTAGAGCCGTCATCACCCGCAATCAATCGATGTGGGAGTTGCACGAAGTGTATCACTGCCTGTCCCACCTCTGCGATTATTGCTCCGTATAAATTAGATGCACGCAAGTGTTTAGCCTATTTAACTATAGAGCATAAGGGTCCAATTCCTGTAGAGTATCGGAAGCCACTGGGTAACAGACTCTTTGGCTGTGATGATTGCCTCGATGTTTGTCCGTGGAACAAATGGGCCAAGGAAACAAAAGAAAATAAATTTAAATCCCGACCCCAGCCGATTCTCAAAGAAACGCTCTCATGGAGTGAGGAAGATTTTTTAAACCAGTTCAGGGGTACGCCCGTGAAACGCTTGGGCTTATTGAGATGGTGGAGAAATGCATTAACCGTGATGGGAAATACTGGAACTAAGGAAGATTTAGAGGCTATAGGACGATTAGAGAATCACGCAGACCCAATGGTTTCAGAGCATGCGAGTTGGGCGCGGGAACAAATTCTTTCCCGGAATTAACCTCCTTGGTTGCACCCGACGGCTGGTTTCTGCTAATCTTCCGCCGTGTCCCTAACTCAAGCCTATCTCGTTTTAACAGCGATCCTACTAGTCTCTGGTTGGTTGGTTTATACGAATGCGGCACTTTTAAAATCATTTCGTCGTGACACCTTTGCGACTGGGATTCTTTTAATTATAGCGGTAGGTTGGTTTGGTTTTCAGCTGCAGCATTTACCTGAGCCGGACTTGGCTGGGCTGCCGCGCAATATAGTACTCGGGGTTTTCGTCGTCGCAGGACTTTTAACTTATTTCACAATGCCCGATTTTTTGTCAGTCCGTGCACTGGGAGTTTTAATGCTTTTTATAGCCCGCCAAACTCTTGATGCCGGCTATCGTCAATTGCCCTACAGTTTCTTGGACGCCAGCGTCAGTTATGCTTTCTTGGTTATATTAGGATTATGGTGGGCGATGTCACCCGTCGCATTTAATAAGCAGTGTGACTGGATTTTAGAAAAACCAACACGATTCAAAACCCTCGGCATAATTTTCTTTGTCACAAGTTTAGCCTGCCTCTTACAAATTAAGTTTATTCCGTGAACCGCCCACTTTTAATCGTCGTCTCTGGCCCTGCTGGCAGCGGGAAGACAACGTTGTGCATGCGATTAACGGAATCGTACCCACAATTCATTCATCGCGTCATTACCTGTACGACACGCCCACCGCGCGTTGGGGAGATTGACGGAGAAGATTATTATTTTTTATCCCGTCAAGAATTTGAAGCGCAATATTCTGAAGGTAAATTTTTAGAGAAAGCAGTGGTACATAATAATCTCTATGGATGTCGCAAAGAGGACATCGCTAAACATCTGAGAGCTGGCTACGATGCGTTACTCAATGTTGACGTTCAGGGCGCTGCTTCGATTCGTAGCCAAGCAGAAAAAGATAAAGCTTTAGCGGAATCATTAGTCACGGTCTTTGTAAGAGTAACCGATCCGGTTGAACTACGTCGCCGTCTTACCGGTCGAGGAACCGACCCAGTAGATGAAATTAATCGTCGTGTGGCTGCTTCAGAATATGAATTACAACACGCAGGGCATTATCAGCACGTGATTGAAAGCGGACCAAAGGAAGCTGACTTTCAGGAATTAAACAAAATTTATCTCCAGGAGAAAAAAAGTCGGGTATGATGGAAAAATCAGCCATCTCCGCGGTCTTAGATGAAATCGCAACACTCCTCGAATTAACTGGAGAAAACCCATTTAAGATCCGCGCGTATTCTAATGGTGCGCGCATTCTCGAAACGCTCACCGAAGATTTAGACGAGTTAATCAAAACAGATAAATTAGCAGAAATTCCAGGAATGGGCGAAGCGCTCGTTGATAAAATAACTACATTGCGCCGCGATGGGGTTTTACCCTTTCACCAAAAACTAAAAGCAAGCATACCGCCTGGCTTATTGGAAGTTATTCAAATACCAGGCCTAGGACCTAAAAAAGTTCGTGCACTCTGGGTTCAACTCCAAGTCGAAACCATCGAGAAATTAAAAGAAGTTTGTGACAGTGGACAAGTCGCCGAGCTCAAAGGCTTCGGGGCAAAAACTCAGACCAATATTTTAGAAGGAATAAAAAACCGAATTGCCTATGGGAAACGACACCGCTGGGCAGACGCGGCGGAAATTGCTGAGCCAATTTTAGAGGGATTAAAAAAACTCCCGCAGGTTAAATTAGCAGAATCCGCTGGATCACTTCGCCGCTCGCGTGAAACCGTGGGCGATTTAGATTTCTTGGTAGCTTCATCAGACCCCAAACCGATTATGGAATGGTTTGTAAACTATCCTGGAGTCAAAGAAGTAACCGCGCATGGAGAAACTAAATCAAGTGTGCGTTTCGAAAATGGACTACAGGCTGACCTTCGCGTGGTTCCGGAAGAACAATTCTATTTCGCCTTACATCACTTCACTGGTTCCAAAGAACATAATGTGGCGATGCGCCAAAGAGCTCTGGCTCAAGGTCTAAGCATGAGTGAGTGGGGTTTTAAAGCGGTTGATGAAAAACAAAAAGCTCCCAGTGCTAAAAACGAAGAAGAAGTTTTTAAAGCCTTAGGGTTAAAATGGATTCCTCCAGAATTACGTGAAGGTGCGGGTGAAATTGAAGAATCCGAAAAGAATAACCTACCTAAGCTCGTTGCCTTTGAGGACCTCAAAGGTGTTTTCCATAATCACACCACCGCTTCAGACGGCGATCACACCCTTGAACAAATGGCCGCCGCTGCGGAAAAATTTGGTTGGAGTTATTTAGGAATTTCCGACCACTCAAAATCTAGTTTTCAAGCCAGAGGCTTAGATGAAAGTCGCCTCGCCAAACAAATTGAAGAAATAAATAAAGTTAATCAGTCCGGCAAATTTAAGGTGCGCGTCCTGAGTGGTAGTGAGGTGGATATTTTACGTGATGGCTCACTCGACTTTACCGATGAAGTTTTAGGCAAACTCGATTTCGTCGTAGCTTCGGTTCATAATTTATTCACCTTAGACAAAGAGGAACAGACCAAGCGTATCATTAAAGCCATCGAGAATGAGCATGTAGATATGGTAGGTCACCTCACCGGTCGCCTGCTTAATAAACGTGAACCTTATGAAGTTGATATCGCTAAGATTATCGATGCGGCTGCTGCGAATGACACCATTATTGAACTGAATGCCAATCCATGGAGACTTGATCTTGATTGGCGTTGGTGGCGTCGAGCCTCCGAAAAAGGCGTACTTACATCTATTAATCCGGATGCTCACGATATTGAACAATTAGGCTTCGCGGCACATGGTGTGCGTATTGCCCGCAAGGGTTGGTTAACCAAGGAAAACGTTTTAAATACGCGTTCACTGCCCGAAGTTTTAAAGTGGCTGGGCCGTAAGTAAGGATACGGCTCGCCCTAGGTCTAATTTTTTGTCTAATCTCTCCTTATGTTACACGATAAGCGGAGATTACTATTAATCGCTGGTCCATGTTCTCTTGAATCTGAATCCAACTGTCGCACGGTTGCAAAAGAGTTGAAGGCCTTGGCCGCTCGCTTACCTGAATTAAATATCATTTTCAAAGGTTCATACGATAAGGCGAACCGTACATCTTTAGGTGGAGATCGTGGCCCTGGTATGGAAGCCGGTTTAGAATTACTGAAAATGGTTAAAAAGGATTACGGATTTTCTGTTTTAACAGACATTCACGGTCCAGATCACTGTGAGCCAGTGGGCAAAGCGGTCGACGTATTACAAATCCCTGCATTCATGTGCCGTCAGACTGATCTGCTGGTGGCTGCTGCAAAAACCGGGAAAGTGGTGAACGTTAAAAAAGGACAATTCCTTTCACCATTTGAAATGAAATTTGTGGTCGATAAATTAAAGGGAGCTAATGCCGCAGAAATTTGGCAAACAGATCGCGGTACCACTTTTGGATATCAAAACTTAGTGGTGGATATGAGATCTTTCCCAATCATGGCGAGCTACGGCTGCCCCACGATTATGGATGCAACCCACGCTGTACAATTACCTGGAGCTGCCGGCGGAGCGTCGGGCGGTCAGCGTGAGTATGTGCCCGTTTTAGCAAAAGCTGCATTAGCAGCAGGTGCCGATGGTTTGTTTATGGAAACACACCCAGATCCATCCAAAGCGATTTCAGACGGACCTAGCCAAGTACCCTTAGCAGAGTTTCCAGCCTTAGTGGAGTCGTGCCTTCGTATTTGGAAAGCCGCCCGCAGTTAAACCTGCAAAAGTCTTTCCGCGGCGATTCGGTCAAATTTACCGCGACCATCGAGCGGAATTTTTTCAACGAAAATATAATTTTTGGGACGCGCGGCGGGTTCTAAAACTTCAACGGCTTTTTTAAGCGCCGCCGAATTATATTCACTGGCAACGACACAGGCCACAATACGCTGGCCCCATTGTGCATCGATTACCCCAAAAACAAAAATATCTTTTACAAGCCCGGTGGCTTTTAAAACATCTTCAATACGTGCTGGATCAACTTTTTCTCCGCCCGAATTAATGATACGGTCACCGCGTCCCTGAATTTCTACAGATCCATCCGCGTTAACATGTCCAAGGTCGCCCGTAGGATAAGGGGATGTAAATTTTTCGCCCAACCAATACCCTAAACCGCACGCAGGTGAGCTGATGTGGATGAAGTGATTAATTTCAGTGAACTTAACACCCGGAAGTGGGTATCCGCGCAGAGGTTCATCATTCCATATTTTTTCTGGAGGACAAAAAGAGCAGAGTGCTGCAGTTTCGGTCATGCCGTAACTTGCATATACAGGCAGGTGGTGATTGCGAATGGCATCAACTACAGGACGAGGAACAGCCGCTCCCCCTAATAAAATAACATTAAATTGTTTAAGCCATTTTAGGCCTTCATGGTGTTCGAGAATGCGAGAAATTTGAGTATGAACGAGTGAGGCTATTTTGGTGCCACCAGCAGGTAATTTAATTTCTGGCAGAGGTTGGTTGGATAAAAATCGTCCATCGTAGTGACCGTAACTGCCGCCCGTAAATTGAGCACGAAGCACGGGCATCAACCCGCTGACATGGTATGGAGGAGTAAAGCTCGCGCCGTGTAGAATGGGGCTGAGTCCTCGCGCTACTAAAGCATCGCGTAATCCGAACGCAGCCGCCCGTAAAGTTTTGGTATTATGAATAACAAACTTAACTTTGCCCCCAGTTCCACCTGTGGGAATAAAGAGACAGTCAATCCAGGCATTGGGCCAATCAGAAGGTGCCACTCCGTGCGGCGTGAAATTAATTCCTTCAACACTAGTGCCCAGGGGAATAAGTTGAGAGGCGCTTTTTAATTCAGCGGGACCCCAGTTGGGATTTCCTAAAAAAACCGGACGACTATTAGAATGCGCCGTAAGAACCTCTTCTAAATATCTCTTTGGATCCGAGTGGAAGACGGCAACCGATTTCATTTATGTTTCCTCCATAAATCCATCCAATCGAAATTGGCTAGTCCTTTAATAATGGGGCCTGATTGATGAAAATCTAAGCCATCCTCTTTAAAATAATTTAATGTATCAAAGCCCACCGCAGGTAAATGTTCATCCCGATGAGCCAACCAAAGTGCTGCTTGTCGTCCAATAGCGGTCTCAAACACAGAAGAATAATAAACTCCATCGTAACGATTATGCCGCCATCCTATAAACTCCATCCAATCACCCACCAGTGAAGGCTTAACGACGATTGGGCCAGCCCATCTTAATTTACCAGGGTAAGTAAAGGATTCATCGAGCGCGACTTTGAAGACATCTAACTGCCTGTAGCCCTCATCATTTACAGGGAGGGGTTGTTCGATGAAATCAATTTGATCTGAGGAGAAAGCAAAATTAACCCAAAGCTTAGACTCTTCTAGATTAAGACTTCCATTCGCATCTAAGCGAAAAATTACATCTTTCGGAGCCGTTGAGATAATCGACTTAATTTCTAGCAGAGATGTGGCCGGAGAAATTTTAAATTTAAGTGTTTTGAAGCCTTCGCTTATCTTTTTATAAATCGTTTCTTCACTAGGATTGCTCACTAACCCAGCACATTCGATTTCTTGATTAAATTCCTGGATTTCATTCCATCGCTGACAGGAAGAGAGAGCCGACTCTAAACAAGGAAACTGATTCTCCAATTTGCGTAATAGATTTTTTAAATTTTCTAAATCTCCGCCCGCGGTGTTTAAAATTTCAATACACTGTGAAATATTTTCTGTTTTAAAATTTAGCCAAGGAGCGACTTCCCCAAAACCGATGACGCCATTCTCTTCGGTTTTAATTAAGACTCTTTCTACTTCTGTAAATGTGCCTGCTCCGGTGACAAACGGATGACGGAATTCTCGTCGTACCCTCAAAAACTCGTATTTTCCGTCATTCATACTGATAAGTATCCTTAAATTTCGTTCAGGAGCAAAATCAATTTGCCACCCTAGTGAACGATGTTTAATACCCTTTGGGGAAACCGACACCTATGGCTTCCTCAAAAAACAAAAGTCGCGTTTCTCTCGACGAACGCTTCTTCCTCCCCGCCGATCCATTCTTTGCGGCCAATGCAGGGCTGGGTTTGACGTATGACGACGTCTCCCTTGCAACCTGTTACTCGGAAGTACTGCCGCGCATGACGCGCCTAGACTCATCCTTGTCTGATAGTATAAGTTTATCCCTACCGATTGTTTCGTCTGACATGGACACCGTGACTGAACACCAAATGGCGATTGCGATGGCGCTCAATGGTGGTCTCGGCCTCCTGCATTACAATATGTCATCTGCAGAACAAATTAAGGAGGTTCGTCGTGTCAAAAACCATATTCACGGAATGATCGGCGACCCCGCTGTTGTTTCACCCGAGCTGACGATTGCAGAAGTTCTTCACCGTATTGAAATCGAAGGCCTGGCCTTCAGCACGTTCCCCGTGGTTTCCAAAGATAATACACTCTTAGGTTTATTACCAGGAAGCACGGTTAAGGAAAGACACGGTCAGCGTAAAGTGGCTGAAGTAATGACACCTCGTGATAAAGTCTTTGTAGTTTTTGAAAAAGATCTCGGCAAGGACCCGATTGCAAAAGCCGATCGACTCTTTTCAGAAAATGTCGGGCAAAATAAATTACTCGTCGTGGACGCCAAGAATCAACTGCGAGGCCTGTTTACATTGAGCGATATTGAAAGAATTTCCGAAGAGTCCCGTGCCCACGTCCGGCCAACACGCGATAGTGATTTCCGTTTGCGTGTGGGTGTAGCAATTAATGTTCCACGTCATAGCGACGGAGAGGTTGATAAAGACGCGTTACTTAAACATGCCACTTCCTTGATCGAAGAAGGTGCTGACGCCTTAGCGATATCAACGGCTCACGGATTTACGAAAGGCGTTGGCGATGCGTTGAAATTATTAAGAAAACAATTTAAGGCCACGACGCTGATTGCTGGAAATGTAACCAGTGGTGCCGGAGTAGACTTTTTGGCCGCCGCGGGAGCTGATGCGATTAAGATAGGGCAGGGTCCCGGATCAATTTGCACCACGCGCATGGTTGCAGGTGTTGGCATTCCACAATTAACCGCACTCTATGTTGCATCACGTGCCGCATCAAAAGCCGGAGTAAGAATTATCGCCGATGGTGGAATTTCCAAAAGTGGTGACATCGTAAAAGCACTCACTCTGGCCGATGCTGTTATTTTAGGCGGACTGCTGGCGGGTAGTCGCGAAGCACCCGGCAAGTTGATGGAAATTAACGGCAAGACTTACAAAGAATATCGCGGCATGGGTTCACTCGAGGCTATGCGCAAGGGATCTGCCACGCGCTATGGTCACAATAATACTTCAGCTAAATTAAATAAAGTAGCACCAGAAGGTATTGAAGCACTTAAAGAAGTCACTGGATCGGTTGATCAGGTCCTCGCCCCTTTAGCGGGTGGAGTACAAAGCGGACTGGGATACTTGGGTGCTAAGAATTTAACCGAGCACCGTGCAAATGCTCGCTATATCAGAATAACCCCGGCCGGACAAAGAGAAGCCGCCCCGCATGATGTGATTGAAATTAAAGCGGGTTCATAAGAGCATAAATTTTCACATGAAGTATTTTATCATCTTTTTGCTAGGTGCTGCGCTGGGTTCTCTTACGACCATTGTTTGTCAGCCAACCTTTACCTGCGTGCTAACAAGTCTGCCGGCAAACACACACAACATAAAAACAGATGCTGTGATAGAAGCTCCTGTTGCAGTACTGCCTCCCATTAAAAAAGACGAAGAGCCCCCAGCACCTGTAGTTATTAAGGAAGAGGAAAATAATCTTACCAATAATACTGCAAATATTGAGGCTAAGGAAAATGTGACCGAAAATTTACCGCCCTTAGATTATACAGCTATTAACGAGCGTCCAATCTTTTGGCCGAGTGCGGTAAAAGTGTTAACCAATACTACAGTTTCACTTCTAGAAAAAAACAAAAAGATTGCCGACTTACCATTGAGTATGGGCGACGTTTTACAACTCTCGCGAGTTTATGGAGATGGAAAATTAGAGGTCCGGGCCAAAAACCTAAAATTTGAAATTGATAGTAAGTTCACAAATTTTGATGTCTTGGTGCGCGAAAAAATTAAAGAATTAGCTGCCCAGGGTAATACAACCCTGGCACCGTTTGTGCGCCCTGGAGAAAATTACGTTCCTCCAGCTAAACCCAAGCTCGTGGCTCCAGTTAAAAATCCAGTGCCTGCGACAACCAATACAGTAAACCCATCGGTGCCTGTGGCTGAACCTGAGACAACTGAGCCTGCAACGGAAAATAAGGGACGATCTTTGGACGACAAAATGAATGCTTTATTTTCACAGGGATCAACTCCCACGGAAAAAGATAAAACGAAACCAAAGAATAATAAAAAGTGAGTTCCGTAAAAATTTATTCCTGGAATGTTAACGGGGTGAGATCAGCTCACGGTAAAGGTCTCACCGACTTTATTCATCAGCACGCACCCGATGTTTTGTGTTTACAGGAAACAAAATGCGAAGCCGCCATCGCAAAAACTTTAGGACTCGATTTTCCCTACCAATTTTGGCACGAGGCGGAAAAGAAAGGTTATTCCGGCACGGCTATTTTAGCGAAAACAAATCCTCTTACTGTAACTAATGACTTCCCGGGTAATCATCCGCGTGAGGGTCGGGTAATAACAGCCGAATTTAAAAGTTGTTATGTGATCAGTGCCTATGTTCCAAACTCGCAGCGCGATTTAGAGCGTCTCGATTACCGATTAATGTGGGATGATGACTTCCAAAAATATTTAGAAAAATTGGGTAAGAAAAAACCCGTTATTGTTTGTGGTGATCTTAATGTAGCTCATGCGGAAATTGATTTGGCTAACCCATCGCAAAATCGTCGTAATGCTGGATTCACCGACGAAGAGCGGAATTCATTTTCAAAACTCCTCACCGAACAGGGGATGGTAGATACATTTAGGGCAGCTAACCCCTCTAAAGAAAAAGCTTACAGCTGGTGGAGCTATCGCCCGGGTATCCGTGAGAGAAATATTGGTTGGCGCCTGGATTACTGTCTGGCCTCAGGGAACCTAGAGTGGAGTAAGCCAGAAATTCATGCACAGGTTTTGGGTTCGGATCACTGCCCAGTCTCAGTTAAATGCGACGCAGACCTCTAAAAATCACTCGATTTTAAGGGGTAAACTAGGTGGAGATTGACAAAAATCCCCTAAAGTTTACCTTTTTGAGACTCAGTCTCAATTAGCGTGACTCCACTTTCTCAATTATTACCCGGCCAATTCGGCAAGTTGGTATCACTCAACCCAGATAGGGCAGTGGATCAGCGATTGATGGCATTGGGACTACTTCCAGGTATGGCACTTAAGTTGGTTCGTCGAGCTCCCTTGGGTGATCCATTGGCTATAGAGTTTGGAGGCCAAGTGGTGAGTTTGAGATTGGCTGAAGCTGAAAGTCTCATTGTCGATGTTGCAGCCGACTGCCCCGTGCAACGACCTAAGAATAACTCATGAGCGCCAAAGAAATTACCGTCGCTCTGGTTGGAAACCCAAACACGGGCAAGTCTACTTTATTCAATGCACTGACTGGGCTTCGTCAGAAAGTTGGAAATTATCCAGGTGTCACGGTCGCACGAAAGTCAGGTCGATGTGACTGTGGTGATGGACTAAAAGTGGAGTTAGTCGACTTGCCTGGATTGTATTCACTCGCTGCGGCCTCGCCCGATGAACAAGTTGTGACCGATGTTTTATTAGGCTCACTTGAAGGAAGCCAACAACCCGATGCTATTGTAGTGGTTTTGGATGCTACTAATCTTCTCCGAAATTTATTTTTAGCATCGCAGTTAGCAGAACTAAATTTGCCGTTGGCTTTGGTTTTAAATCAAGCCGACATTGCCCATGAGCAGGGGTTAAAAATAGATACAAATCTTTTGTCTCAACGTTTAGGTGGTGTACCAGTGATTTTAACTTCCGCTTGGAAAGGCGAAGGTATCGCATCGGTCCGTCGTGCCATTGCTGAGGTCTTAAATAAGAAGACAAAGATGACACGCTTGACCTGGCCAAGCCAAGTTGAGTCTGCCCTCAATACAATTGTTCAGGCAATCCAGACTGATACCAGCATAGCGCCTTCCAACGCCGACGCCCAAAGAATTTTATTTAGTTCTAATGCCCATACGAGCGATCGCTTGGGATGGTCACAGTCACAGCGTATCTCAGTCATTCGCCAAGCACGTGATCAGGTGCGAGCTGCAGGGTTTAACCCATTAGCTGCTGAGCCTTTAATTCACTATGCACATCTTAGAAAAGTTTTAGAGGGTGTTGTGAGTGGAGGTGCCGGGAAACAAGGTAATGCGGCTGCCCTCGATAGAGTGTTATTACACCGCGTCATGGGCCCTATTTTATTTATTGGGATTATGCTCGGTCTGTTTGCTTCAGTATTCTGGTTGGCAAAATTTCCCATGCAGTGGATTCAGAGTGGAGTGGATTTTCTAAAAGCAATCATTGCTCCAACTTTAAGTAGCACGCCCATGTTACAAAGTTTAGTTACCGATGGAATTATTGCCGGCGTGGGTGCGTTCTTGGTTTTTTTACCTCAAATATTGATATTATTCTTATTCGTGGGAATTTTGGAAGACAGTGGGTATATGGCACGTGCGGCATTTATTATGGATAGGCTTTTTAGTTGGTGCGGACTTAATGGAAAAAGTTTCGTTCCATTGCTATCGGGCTACGCTTGTGCAATTCCAGGGCTTTTATCTACGCGCACCATCGAGGACCCTAAGGCGCGCCTGGCTACTGCCTTTGCGGTTCCATTCATGAGCTGCTCAGCACGCTTTCCTATTTATGCATTAATGTGTGCCGCATTTATCGGCCCACTCTACGGTCCGGGCTGGGAATCGGTCGTGATGGTTGGCATGCATTGTGTTGGATTAATTTTTGCGATTCCGACGGCTTTTGTTTTAACCCGATTTATTTTAAAAGTTAAACCTCAGCCGTTCGTTTTAGAATTACCACGCTATCAAATGCCCAAGCCTCGCGATGTGTTGTGGCGGATGTGGCAAAATGCCGCCGAATTTATTTCTAAAGCGGGAACAGTAATTTTTGCTATTACCATTATTATTTGGGCACTTTGCTATTTTCCTCGCGATGCCCAGATGGCTGAGAAAATAAAAACAGCCGAACCAACGCTAAACACACAAGAGCTCCAAGCCCGCACACAGGCTGCAATGATTGAGCAGTCGTGGATGGGCCGCTTCGGCAAAACAATTCAACCCGTTTTTGATCCGTGTGGTTTTGATTGGAAAATTACGGTTGGAGTGCTGGCAAGTTTTCCGGCGCGTGAAGTGATTGTTTCAACACTCGGCGTTACTTACTCTATTGGCAAAGGCGCTGAGGCTGATTCACAACATTTACGTTTGGCGATGCAGGATGCGAAGTGGACCGAGGGCCCAAGAAAATCGACACCCATATTCTCCCTCGCTGCGGTTTTAGCACTGATGGTCTTCTTTGCTTTATGTTCTCAGTGTGGTCCGACAATTGCCACACTCGCTCAAGAAACCGGTGGTTGGAAGTGGGCCACCATCTCCTTTTTCTATATGACAATCCTAGCCTGGGTTATGGCTGTGGTTGTTTATCAATGCGTTATTCGACTCACATGAATTTAGAGTTAACCATTATAGCTTTTTTAGTCGGCTCAGCTTTAGGCTGGCTAATCAATCGTGCCGTTAAAAAATTTAAAAACCAACGCGCAGGAAAATGTGCGGGTGGTTGTGGGTGTGGCGATAAACTAAAACCGAAGAACTAGGCTGGCTGCTGTTGGCTTAAGCAGTGTAATGCCCCGCCTTCAATTAACAGAACACGGCAGTCTATTCCTATGACTTTATGTTTAGGGAAGCAGTCTTGTAGGATGCCCATCGCTAGAGAGTCTGATTTTTGTCCGTACAACGGCACTAACACTCCATCGTTAACAATGAGAAAATTGGCGTGGCTCGGTGGAAGGTCGCGACCTGCTAAACGAATAGGCTCTGGCAGGGGGAGGGGGATTACATCAAATTTATGTCCGGCCTTGGTCTTCATTTGTCTCAAACGCTCTAGGTTTTTTTCCAGGCGATGAAAATTGGGAGAACTCGAATTTTGTTCAGTGACTGCGATGATAGCCTGAGGACTGATGAAGCGAGCAAGGTTATCAATATGCCCATCAGTATCATCATTGTCTAAGCCTTCGCCAATCCAAAGAATTTCATCGATGTTTAATCCACCTTTAATTGCTTGGTGAAACTCGGCGTCATTTCTGCCTTCGGCGCGATTAGGATTATTTTGTACCGCTTCAGTGGTGAGGAGTCGTCCGTCGCCTGTGACTTCAATCCCTCCACCTTCTAATTCAAACGAAAAACTAAAACATTTTAAACCAAGCTGCTGCGCGATTTTCTTCGGCACTTGGTTGTCGAGTGATGCTTCAAACTTTCCACCCCAACCGTGAAACTCCCAATCGGTAATCGCAAGCTCACCAGTTTGATCGTTTTTGATAAAAATAGGACCATGATCGCGACACCACACGTCGTTTGTTGCGATGTCTACCAATTCAATAACCGACAAGTCCGCCTTCGCTTCCTTCAATAATTTCTCCGCTTCTTGTCGTAGTTTGCCTGCGGCATTGATTTTAACGGGCTGAAATTTTGAAATCGCTGCTGCAAATTCTGCGAACTTGGCTGGCACGAGATGATAATGTCCGGGCCAAAGTTTCTCATTGGAGGGCCAAGAGAGCCAGGTGGCACTTTGTTTTTCCCATTCCGCTGGCATGCGGAACCCTAATTCTCGCGGTGAAGGCAACATGCGTTAATCGCGAAGACGACGTGTTAAATCAGTATAGGCGTCGATTCTACGATCACGGAAGAAGGGCCAGATTCTTCTAAACTCTTTCTGTTTCTTCATATCACAATCGGCTAATAGAACTTCTTCTTTATCTACCGAAGCACGCGCAATGATTTCTCCATAGGGATTAGAAACAAAACTCTGTCCCCAGAATTGAGTGTTACCTTCTTGGCCAACTCGATTGGTGGCGGCGACATAACAACCATTAGCTACACCATGTCCGCGTTGTACGGTTTCCCATGCGGTGTGTTGGGCTGCCCCCAGACTGGTTTTTTCTTCGGGTAACCAACCGATGGCGGTAGGATAGAATAAGATATCAGCACCGCTAAGGGCGGTGAGTCGGGCGGCTTCAGGATACCATTGATCCCAACAAATAAGTACTCCGATGTTTCCGTGAGCTGTTTTCCAGGCACGGAATCCTAAATCCCCGGGAGTGAAATAAAATTTTTCTTCGAAGCCTGGGTCTTGAGGAATGTGCATCTTGCGGTACTTTCCTAAGATGGATCCATCGGCGTCAATCACGGCGGCGGTGTTGTGATAAACTTCACTACCACGAGCTTCAAATAAAGGGGCGATAATCACGACACCTAATTTTTTAGCCACCGCAGCGAGGGCGCTTACCGAGGGCCCGGTCTCAATAGGTTCAGCGAGATTAAAATTTTTAGGATCTTGATGGATACAAAAATACTTGGTCGTGAACATTTCTTGCAGACCAATAATTTTGGCGCCCTTCGCAGCTGCTTCTTCGATACGCGGAATTGTTTTACGAACATTGTCCGCCGGAGTTTCCTCAGCGGTTAATTGGATGAGTCCAATGCGGACAGAGTCGGCCATGGATAGATTAATAAACTAGTTTATTAATTGGATATTCCACAATGCCTTCGGCACCTTGAGCTTTAAGCGTGGGGATAAAGTCGCGGGCCTGCTTGGAATCAATAATCGTTTCCACGGCCACCCAATCAGGATTAGTGAGGGTTGAGATCGTAGGATTTCTTAAGGCAGGTAGCGCAGCGGAAACTGCATCGAGTGCCTTGCGTGGTAAATTAAATTTTAAGCCAACCATGTGTTGCGCGGCTAGGGCGCCTTTGAGCATGAGCGCGATGGTTTCAATTTTGGCGCGTTTACTAGGATCTGCCCAAGCCTTCTTATTGGCGATAAGCACCGTTGTGGTTGAAAGAAGCGTATCAACAATCCGTAATTTATTAGCGATTAGTGAGGAGCCAGTTTCGGTGATATCGACAATCGCATCAGCTAACTCAGGAACTTTTACTTCGGTGGCGCCCCATGAGAATTCCACGGTGCAATTAACACCCTGTTTCTTAAACCAGCGACGAGTGGTTTCAACGAGTTCGGTGGCGACCGTTTTACCTTCGAGGTCTTGAACTTTTTTAATCGTGGAAGCTTCTGGAACACAAAGAACCCAGCGAGATTTTTGAGCCGAGGCACGGCTGTAGATCAATTCACTGACTTCAACGACATCGGCGGCATTTTCTTGGACCCAGTCTTGTCCGGTTAATCCACAATCGAAGAAACCATGTTCAACATAGCGCGCCACTTCTTGGGCGCGGATAAAACGGCCGTCTAAAGTGCTGTCATCAAATGATGGGCGATAGGAGCGACTGCTTTTAGACACAGGAAAGCCAGCCCGACCAAAAAGTTGTAGGGTGGCCTCCTCAAGGCTACCTTTGGGTAGTCCTATCATTAATTTTAAGGAATCCTTACTCATTAGGGCATTTAGGAAGTCGATGGACCGCACGGTCGCAAGCATTAAGGGGTTGACTCGGTAAAACTACAAATGACTTTAAACCCTACATTTTCCCCATGAAACGCACCATTATTGCCTTAATCTCCACCTTCCTTTTGGCGGCATGTGAAGCCCCTTCGGATGAAACAGTGGTAGCAACGTCTGCACCAGCTGCGGCTGACGCAAAATTCTCCTGGGAGAACTCAACCAATGGTAATGCCTCCGCTGCACCGGCCGTTAATCTTGAGGCCCCTAAGGATACGACCAAAGCACGTATTTTAGAAATCCGCGAGGGCAGTGGTTTGATCGCGTTGGCCATGGCTGAAAAGCCAACGGTTCATGCTCACCTACAGATTATTAAAGATAATAAAGTTTTATTAGTCGACGTTGCTTCAACCAATGAAACTCAAGTGGTAGTGAATGTTATTCCTAACCAACTTAAACGTCCTGAGTTAATCGTAGGCGACGAAGTACTTTGCACCCCTGCAGCAGCTCCTGCTGCCCAATAGTCCATAGGGACAAAAGGTGACAGAAGGACCCGCCTGTGCCCATGGGCGGGTCTTTTTATTGCGTAAAAACCACGAAAACGGCCAAGAAATAGCACGATTGACCACAGAAATCTGGCACATCTAATGCTCAGAATACACAGAAATGCTCAGCAAAATCATACAGTCTAGAAAGGGAATAATCTCCCGTCGCGTCCTAGCGCTCATTTTTGGAGTCACCGCCTTTGTATTTTTAACCAGTTTAATTGGTCTCTATGTTTTGGGTCGGACCGCACCACAGATTTTAGATTCCGCACTTAAGACTAAAGCGGACTCAGGATTTATTTGTGAAGTAAACCAATCGAATTTAATTTTAGGAAATCTAGATTTACAGGGTGTTAAAATCTCGAGCCCAGGACGATGGAAGGAAAAGCAATTTCTCACCATCAAAACAATTAAATGTGAATTAAATCCACTGACATTTATTTTGGGCGGAAGTCGTCATTTTAAAAATGTAGAATTGGATATCGAAAAAATAGTTTTAGTCGGCTCACGTGATTATATGAAGGACAATAATGCGCAGGATATTCTAAAGGGTCTAAAATCTTCACAGGTAGAAAAAGCAAATGACTCGTCGATGACTGAGCCCACCGAGAGCCAGCCCAAGAAACCATTTAAAATAGATAATCTTCGTCTGCGCGTCGGCCAAATCGTGGTTATGGTCGAAGGAGATCATGGACCCACCGAAACCGTGGTTAATAACAACTTTAATTTTGTCTTTGAAGCTAAGGATATCACCGAGAAAAACTACGAAAGAATGGTGAGTTTTCCTCTGGGAACTAAGGTTTTAACCAAAGCCGCTACATTAGCTCCACGATTAATGATGGATATAACGAATCGAAGTATTCGCCAAAGCATCACTGAAAAAATTTTAGAAATTAAATAAAATGAACGAATCCGAAGCACCTCTCCCCGAAGAAATTAAGCCCGAGACGTCGGCCTCCACTGAGGCCGTGCGCATCGCCGAATTAGAAGGAGAAATTATCAAACTAAAGGACTCGATTCTGCGCAGTCAGGCCGATCAGCAAAACCAACAGCGTCGCCACCGCCAAGAACGCGAAGAATCGAGAAAGTTTGCGACTGCCAATTTAATTGAGGAATTACTGCCGGCGTTGGACTCGTTAGAACTGGGTTTAAGTTCGTCGCCCGCCCAGGGGGAGGGAAGAGCTGTGGCTGAAGGCTTCAGAATGGCCATCCAGCAATTACATTCGATTCTTTCGAGTCAGGGTCTTTCAGAAATTAATCCGGTAGGAAAGTCTTTCGATCACGCAAAGCATGAAGCAGTCGCTCAAGAACCTAGCGATACAGTCGCCGAAGGCGGAATTATAAAAGTAGCGCGTAAGGGGTGGATTTTAAACGACCGAGTTTTACGTCACGCTTCAGTGATTGTTTCTAGCGGAACACCTGCTAAATAAAACAAATCATGAAGGAAGAAGACTATTATACACTTTTGGGTGTAGCGAAAGGTGCGAGCGCCGAGGAAATAAAGAAAGCTTATCGCAAAAAAGCGATGGAGTTTCACCCTGATCGCAATCCCGGAAACAAAGCGGCCGAGGAAAAGTTTAAAAAGATCTCTCGGGCTTACGAAGTTTTGTCTGATGAACAAAAGCGAAAGCTTTATGATACTCATGGTGAAGCCGCCTTTGAACAGGGAGGCCCTGCGGGTCCAGGTGGTCAGCGTGGTGGCTTTAGAGGAGCTGACCCGATGGATATCTTTAATCAGATGTTTGGTGGCGGAAATCCTTTCGGTGATATGTTCGGTGGTGGAAATCAAGGCCAAGAAACTGGCGGAGAGGATTTACGTTTTGATATTAAATTAACTCTCGAAGAAGCCGCTACGGGTGTTAGCAAAAAAATTAATTACCGAAAGCATGTTAGTTGCGATAAGTGTTCTGGATCGGGAGCGGAGGCTGGTTCAAAGAAAAGTAGATGTAGTACCTGTGGTGGCCAGGGTCATGTCGTCCGTTCCAACGGACTATTTGCGATGCGCCAAGTTTGTCCGAGTTGTGGTGGCGAAGGCGAAAAAATAGATAAACCTTGTCGCGCCTGCGCGGGCGAAGGTCGCGTCGTGGGCGATGCCTCTGTAGATATAAAAATTCCTCCCGGTGTTGATACGGGCACACGCTTACGTTCGTCGGCCAATGGCTCAGCCGGTCGCAGAGGTAATCCCGCTGGAGATCTTTATATTGTCATCACTGTTCTTGATCATGAATTATTTGAACGCGATGGGGATGATTTAGCCTGTGCCGTCCCGGTTAAGTTTTCGATCGCTGCATTAGGCGGATCTATCGATGTCCCTAAATTAAAAGGTAAAACTATCTTAAAAATACCCGCAGGCACTCAGGGTGGAACGACCTTCCGCTTAAAGGGCGAGGGTATGCCGAATTTACGCGGAAGTGGTGCCGGCGACTTATTGGTCCGCGTCGATATCGACGTTCCTAAGAAGATGACCGATGCACAGCGTGCGGCATTAAAAGCGTATTCTGATGCCTGTGGGGATGTGGAAACGCCTGTTTCAGATTCTTGGAAACAGAAATTTAAAAAGTTTTTTGGCTAACCCCTTGCAGGTTTATACTGCATAACTAATCTTTTGTAATGCCACGTCACTCCGGCCAAACCCAGCGACTTATTCGTCGTTTAGCTTGGGCTGAAATTGACAAACTCTGGCTTAAGAAACTCGCTCAAGAATCGCGCGAAGAAGATATTAATGGATTGGGTTTAGTTGAAAAAGTTTCCCGTCCGGGCGATCCAACTTCCGCCCTATTTTCAAAAACAGACCGCGCTCAAGCAGCGCTTGTTGCTAGACAAGACATGACTCTAGCGGGTCTCGGTTTTATTCAGACTATCCTCGATGAATACGGTTCGGGCTGGCGTGTTCATTTAAATTATCATGACGGCGATACGGCGTCCAAGGGCGCAGTCATTGCTAAAATCGAAGGGCCTATCCAAAACTTATTAATGGCCGAAAGAATTATCCTAAATTTTGTACAGAAACTTACGGGTGTCGCGACTTTAACAAAAACCTACACCACGGCGGTTGGTTCATCTTCGACAAAGATTTTAGATACAAGAAAAACGACGCCGGGCTTCAGGGTTTTAGAAAAATATGCGGTGGGTCAGGGTGGTGGCTATAACCATCGCCTAGGTTTGTATGATCGAGTGATGATTAAAGATAATCACTTGGCCGCCGGTGGAGCGACAAAGGCTGAACGTTTAACCGAATGTGTAATTCGTGCCCGCGAAGCGCGTCCTGATTTACTGGTTGAAGTTGAAGTGGATGCGATTGAACAAATTGAACCCGTTTTAGAGGCGGGAGCGGACATTATTTTATTAGATAATTTTTCGCTACCTCAGTTGGCCGTGGCTTTACCGCAGGTACGTGGGCGGGCGTGGACCGAAGTCAGTGGCGGTGTTAATTTAAACACGGTTCCTCTTATCGCAGCCTTATCGCCCGATTTTATTTCCGTTGGTGCTTTAACCCATTCTGCAATCTGGGCTGATATCGGCCTAGATTGGATTTAATATGCCTGCTTTAGACAGCAGTATAATATGCACGTTTCTTGAGGCTGGTGGTCAGCCCGTGAGTGGTGATCGTTTGGCGAAAGATTTAGGTGTTTCACGTGTCGCGATTTGGGGTCGCTTAGAAAAACTTCGCGCAGCGGGATTTGTTTTCACGGCCTCTCCCCGCAAAGGATACATTCTCAAGGAGGTTCCAGGGGTTTTACATCCTACACTTCTCGATGCCCACTGCCGTCGATTAAAGGTTTCTTTACCTGTCGAATATTTTGAGTCGGTCGACAGTACAAACTCCGAAGCCGAGCGTCAGTTAGCCAATGGTAAAGAGGCCCCGTTTATTATTTTAGCCCAATCGCAAACCGCCGGGCGGGGACGTCTCGGCCGAAAATGGCACAGTAGCGACAAGGGTAATATTTATTTATCATTAGCGCTACGCCCGTTTATTTTACCCGAACGACTTAAGCCCTTCACGCTTTGGATGGGTTTAGCGTTATGTCGTTATATTGATGACAATCTCGGTATTAAATTAGGACTTAAATGGCCCAATGACATCTTGTCGCCTGACGGGAAAAAAATCGCAGGCATCTTAACTGAGGCTCGTCTAGACGCGGATTCTGTTCGCGACCTTATTTTTGGTTTAGGTTTGAATATATCACCGCAGCAGGATTTTCCGAGCGAACTAAAAACGATTGCTAGTTCACTCGCCCACGCCACCGGCGATCAGTTAGATGTTAATTCACTGACCGCAGGTATTATTAAAAATATATTTAATAGCTGGGAGGAGTTCAAAGAGAATGCCTGGGTTGACTCATTTAAGAAAGATTGGCCTCGATACGATATTTTGACTGGCAAGGTAGTAACCATACAATTGCGTGGTGAGCCAGTAACGGGACTCGTTGAAGGCATTGATGAGGTTGGGTCTCTAAAAATTAAAACGAGCGATGGTAAAAGCGTCTTAATATCCTCAGGCGAGGTTACTTTAAGCTCCGAACGTTAACCACTCTTGCGCTTAAAAATAAATTAACCCAAACTTTATTTGTGGCCATACTTTGTCTCGATATCGGAAATACTCATACCCACTGGGGCTTAGTTAACCAACGCACCGTTTTGAAATTTGGCGAGTTTTCGACTCCCTTGTTAAATCCTAGTGATATTGAAAAACTCATTTCTGAACATCAGCCTCAGGCCATCGCCTTAGCGAGTGTGGTGCCGTTGGTATCGAATAAACTAAAAGATTTTTTAAAAAACCCGGGAAGGGTCTTTGTGCAACTTCAGTTCGATAATCTGATTGGTTTAGGTTTTGATTATCCTAACCCTGCGGAAGTGGGACAAGATCGTTTAGCTGATTGCATTGGTGCTCAGGTCATTTGTGGAGCTCCAGCGGTGATTATTGGCATGGGTACGGCAACCACCGTCGACATTTTAAATACCAAGGGATATGCTGGGGGAATTATTGCTCCTGGTCTTGGTGTGATGACTAAATACCTTCACGAGCGCACGGCACTTTTACCACAACTAGACCCGCAAAATCTTTTAGGCGGACCAACCATTGGTAAATCTACGGTTGAAGCGATGAAGTCGGGCTGTGCCTTGGGTTTTGCTGGTATGATTGGTGCATTGTTAGACGGCGTAGTTTTAGAGATGACGAAGTCGGGCTCGCCGGAGCCTAAGGTTATCGTCACGGGTGGCGCTGCTGTTTATTTACCAAAAAGCTGGCAGAGCCGCGTGCAGCATGAGCCGCACTTGACCCTTATTGGCCTCGCGGAGTTTTATCGTCGCACCACTTTATGAACGAACAGGAATCAAAAGAAAAGTTACGTCGACTAGTGCCTTGGATTGTCGCCGCTATTTTCCTTATGCTCGGGGCCTGTGTTTTATTAATAAAATCAGAACACCCACGACTTTGGCCCCTGGTTGTCGGCGATCTAGTTTTTACCTCGGCCCTGCTTTTCTTTCTTTGGCGTGCCCTGGGGCGTCGACGTTAAGACTTCGTCATTTTAAGAATTTCTTTACGTCGTGCTTTAATCTCTGAGCAGCCTGCTTTGGCTAATCTGTCCGTAGAGAAATCTTCAACTGTGAGACTGGCTACAGCTGTGGCGTAAATCATTCCTTGTTTAAGGGTCGCAAAATCTGACATGCCGGTGGCGGCGATGTATCCGAGGAGTGCCCCCGCGAAGCTATCTCCAGCCCCAGTAGGGTCCCTTAATTCAGTAACCGGGTAGGCAGGGAGGGTAAAGAGACCATCTTCATGGAAGAGCACCGCTCCATGTTCACCTTTTTTAATAATAACCGTCCGGCAACTATGGGCACGTAGGTGGCGCCCCGCCAAAATGACATTGGTTTCGCCAGTCAGCTTAGCCGACTCGGTGTCATTTATAACCACTAAATCTGCCCTGCGCATGACTTGCGATAAAAGTTCACGTTTGGTTTCGATCCAAATATCGATCGTATCGGCTAAAACAAATTTCGGAGACTCTAATTGATCCAAGACCGCTAATTGTAAATCGGGACGAATATTCCCAAGCATAACATAAGGAGTTAATTTTTGTTCCTCCGTCAGTTGTGGATTAAAACGCTCGAACACATTTAACTGTAAGTCTTCAGTGTCCCGACGATTAAAGTTTTCGTGATAGCGACCTTTCCAAAAAAAAGTTCGCCCAGTTTCATCGGTACGGAGCCCCGACAAATCAATCCCACGCTTCGCTAATTTTTTTCGATCGCGTTCACGGAAGTCGTGTCCAACGACGCCGACAATATGAGGGGTCGTGAAATAGCTGGCGGCAAGGCAGGCATATGAGGCACTCCCACCTAATATTTTTTCTCCAAAGGAGTGAGGTGTTGAGATGCTGTCGTAAGCGACCGAACCAACCACGAGAACATTGTCCGGGTTGGGACGGTTTTTAATTTTAATTCGGCGGGGAGTTGTCATGAAAATAAATTGGGTCGTGCGTCACGTAAGCGGTAGAGTGCGAGTAGGGCAAGCGAGTGTACTCGCGGATTGTTTTTTGCCAAGTTGAGGGCATCGCTCGGGTTGAGTAAAAGAACTTCAATCTCTTCGTGCTCATCTAGATTTTGTGGTGATTCGATTTTCCCTCCTTCAATTAGCACAAAGTGACACTGGTTCTTTTGTATCGCAGGATTGGGCGAACAGGAACCCAGTAAAGAGGCTTTTCCCCCTTTAAAACCAGTCTCTTCCTCGGTTTCTCTTAGTGCGGCAAGGAGCGGGTCTTCGGCGGGTTCGAGGAGTCCACCAGGGGGTTCGATAGAAAGATCACGTAATCCAAAACGATACTGTTTCACCATCACAATTTTTCCGTCGGCCGTGATTGGTAAACACAAAACCCAATCGTGAGAATGTATAACAAAGAAATCACCCTCCCGGTTATCGAGAGGGTGATGACAGTGTTCTTTAAAAACCCGGAAGACTTTGCAGTCAACGTGTAGTGCTTCGTGCCGGACTAGCCAGCGGGCGGGCACTGACATCGTTAATTACTTGGTCTTGATTTTTGAACCGACCTTCAAGTTGTTAGGATTAATTCCAGGGTTCAATTCTTGAAGAGCTTTTACCGTGGTACCTAATTTCTTAGCGATTGAACCGAGTAAATCACCTTTAGCGATGATGTATTCGCCGTTGCCAGCAACAGCACCTTTACCGCTGGTAGTAGCTTTAGCTTTTGCAGCACCGATTTTTTCGATAGCAGCTTTGAATTCTTCGTTATTCTTTTGGATGTCGGCCTTAACTTGGGCGAGATCGGTGCTTAAAGCAGCAACATCAGTTGCATTTGCCTTAGCGGAGATTTGACCGGTCAACTCAGCAACAGTGGCTGAGGTGCTGGCAGCGTCGGCACTTGCTTTGTCGGCTGCGCTTTTTGCTTTAATAGCAAGTACGAGACCGGCAGCGCCAAGGGCGAAGCCTACGATTCCCACAATAAGGGGAAGCTTTGATTCAGATGAGGAGGATGAGATGCTGTCGTTTTCCATGTTGGTTGATAGATTTTATGCGGGTTAGAACGAATTGAGATTAGCGGATTGACAGGAACGGCAACACAAAATGTCTTTCAAGGTTCAGGTTTCGGGCGGTAGCGCAGTCTGGCTAGCGCATCTGCTTTGGGAGCAGAGGGTCGTGGGTTCGAATCCCACTCGCCCGACCACCTGGCACTTTAACCCCCCCAAAGGGGTTTTTAGGTGTATTGTAGGTGTTCCCCGTTTTTAAAGATACTAACGTGATTTGCCTTATTTAATTGGGTTGAAACCTCGGTTCGACCGATAACTTTTGCCTCTAAATTAAGTCCTTTAGCTATGGCCAAGACTGTGGCCACCCGATCGGGCTTAACATAAATTTCAAGTCTCTGGCCCATATTATATACCTGGTGGAGCTCGCGTTGAGGTGTTCGGCTGACCCTTGCAATCTCACTAAAAATCGGGGGGGGTGTGAATAAGTTATCTTTAATATAATGTACGGATTGGCCAAAGCGGAGGCATTTAGCCAGCGCCCCGCCTGAACAATGTATCAATCCCTTAATTTCTTGGGTGCCTAATTCTTTACTAAGTTGAATGACCAGGGGTGTGTAGGTGCGAGTGGGCGAGAGAAGCGCTTCGCCTACTGTCATTGAAGAGTCTGGTAGCGGAGAGTTAAGTCGATGGGGTCCGCAATACACTAAAGATTTATCAATAGCGTGATCAAAAGTTTCTGGATATTTCTCGGCGTAGTAATGTGAAAGTAATTCGTGTCGCGCACTGGTTAATCCATTGGAGCCGATTCCGCTGTTGGAATTTTTTTCGTACGAAGATTTTCCGCTGGAAGAGATGCCAATAATAGCAAGTCCTGGCGTGATATTATGAGCGTTGATGACTTCGTCTCTCTTGAAGAGTGAAGTTGCGGTGGAGTCCACGGTAATGGTTGGAGTCGAATCACCCATATCTGCCGTCTCGCCGCCCCCAGAATAAATTTCTAATCCGTGATCTCGCAGTTGAGCTAAAATTTCCTCGGTGCCATGGATGAGTTCGGAAATAATTTCTCCCGAAATTCTTTTCGCATTACGATTCAGGGTAGAGGAAAGAATAATTTTTTTAGTCGCACCGACACAAAGCAAGTCATCGATATTCATGATGATGCTGTCTTGGGCGATGCCTCTAAAAACTTTAGCATCGCCGGTTTCTTTCCACCAAAGATAAGCTAGGATAACCTTGGTGCCCGAACCATCGGAGTGAGTAACGACACAGCGAGAATTATCGCCAGTTAGGTAGTCGGGGGTGATTTTACAGAAAGCTCCTGGGAAAAGGCCGCTGTCGAGTTTGTCCACCGCCGCATGCACGTCTGCCTTGGAGGCCGAGACCCCGCGCGAGGCGTATCTGCTCGGGTCGGATTTATCGCTGTTTTCGGGCATCGGAGAGAATGATTATAAATACCTTTATTAACGCGAAAGGGTCAACGCACATTCTAGGAATTTAATCTTTAAGGGTCATAATTAATGACGGAATCTTGACAGACTCCCTCCACTGTTCACTTTTCCAAGAATCATGGCTGATAAAAATGATAAACGTCCTGAGAGTGTTGCAGGAAAATTCTATGTAGACTCACAATGCATTGATTGTGATCTCTGCCGCGAAACCGCTCCAGACTTCTTCACCCGTCAAGACGATGGTGGCTACTCATATGTTTTTAAACAGCCCGAAAACCAAGAAGGCATCGATAAGTGCATGGAGGCTTTAGAAGGCTGCCCTGTGGATGCGATTGGTAAAGACGGCGACGCGTAAGCAGTTAGTCTCACCTATTTTATTACGTGGGTTGTCCTCGACCTACTAAATCTTATTCGTAGATTTAATCTATGAGTATTAAAATATCTTGTGACTATTTAGGGGACTTAAGGGTACGCGCAGTGCATTCTGGTTCAGGGGCAGAAATCATCACCGATGCGCCAGTTGATAATCAAGGCCAGGGCCGATCATTCTCACCAACCGATCTCGCGGCGGCATCAATGGCCACATGCATGATTACGATTATTGGTATTCAGGCTAAATCGATTCCACTCGATGTCACCGGCTTAAAAGTGGAAATCGAAAAACACATGACGAAAACTCCGCCACGTCGAATTGCACAGTTGGATATCAAAATGATGATGCCCGCCGGAATTCCTGAAGAACTTCGTCCACGTTTAATTCGAGCCGCCGAAGCTTGCCCAGTAAAACAATCCTTCCGCGACGATACGGTAATTAACTTACAGTGGTTCTGGGCTTAGTGACTGCAGCCGCAACCACCTTGACCACATCCGCCTTGTTCATCGGATGATTTCTTAGAGGTGTCGCAGGATTCTTCGGATTCACTCGAGCAGCCGCAACCTCCACCCCCACCGCCACCACAGCAACCGCCTGATTGGTGCGGATGTCCGTGGGCTAGTTCACTGAGTTCAGCCGCGCGAACGCTGACAACCTTTACATCAAAATGAAGAGTCTTGCCGGCGAGCTCATGATTTCCATCAAGCACCGCTTCTTTGTCATCTACATGACGAATAACCAAGACGCGCATACCCAAATTAGTTTCGGCATGAAAGCGCATGCCAACCTCAACTTTATTTTCACCAAAGCGATCCAGCGGAACTCGCTGAATTAATTTTTCACTGTATTCTCCGTAGCCTAATGCGGGAGGAACGGACACCGCTTTAAACTCTCCAGCAGCTAAACCTTCAACCGCTTGTTCGAGTCCGGGAATGATATTACTCGCTCCGTGTAAATATTCCATGGGCGCTTGGCCGACCGACGTATCGAGGATATTTCCGCGATCATCTTTTAAAGTGTATTCGATGCTAACAACAGTTTCTTTGGCGGCGCGCATAGGAGGGGTTTAAAGAAACACATCCTAAATCTAGTGCAACTACACTTTTGAAAATTTTTACTTACTGATGATTAATCAGCAGAGCCTTCAATTCTTCGGATATCAGTGCTCGCGTCAGGAATAGACTCTAAACTGTCGCGTCCTTCGGCTACACCTAAGGCGCGGAGCTTTTCACCTTGTGGGCGAACACGTGTTTCATAACTTCCGATTGCTTTATTAAAGTTTTCAGTAGCGGAGTGTAGACTGTTCCTCACTTTGCTGACATGTTCGACGAACTTTTCCACACGCTCATAGAGTTCGCGCGCGTCTTCCGCTATTTTTCCAGCATTTTCAGATTGTTTGTGTTGTTGCCAGGTTAAATTAATGGCACTTAAAAACCCTAGAAGGGTAGCCGGTGTCGCAATTAGAATATTTTCCTCATTAGCTTTAAGGATTAACTTATTATCGCCCTCTAACGCTGTACTTAAGAGTGACTCGGCCGGTAAAAATAAAACAACTTTCTCAAAAGGTTGTAGGCCGTTCTGCTTTTTCGAAGCATAATTCTTAGCGGCCAAGTCTTTGATAGTCTTAAGTAATTTTTTGGCATGATCTTCAACAAGCTCTTTGCGGTTGGGGGCGGATTGATTAGCGAGAGCTACATCAAACTCAGGCACCTTGGAGTCAATAATCACACAGCGATTAACCGGAATGCGGACAATTAAATCGGGGCGTGTGTCGTCGGTAGAAACTTGTTCGCTATAATCACAAAGGCTGCTCATGCCGGCTGAGTCGACGACGTTTCTTAATGTTTGTTCGCCCCATTTGCCGCGATGTTGAGAAGATTTTAATACCGCGGTAAAATCATTGGTACTCGAGGAAAGTAATTTAGTAGCTTCAGCCATTTGCGTCATTTGTGCATTCACGGCAGCGATAGCTTGGTCTTGGCCTAAAATACTTTGTTGCATACTTCTCCGATAATTTTCCAGCGCGGTCGTCACCTCAGAAATCAATGGAGCCACTTTAATGGCTACTTCTTTGGTCACATCAGGAGTCATACCTTTAAGCACGTCGGTGCTCATTTTTGAAAAAGCCACTTTAAGTTCGGCGATATTTTTTTCTGAGTCGGCACGCACCTGTGCAAGGTTTGTTGCAAAGTTAGTTTGTGCGGCCGTGAGTTGAGAATTCGAACTTTCCGCAATCGCTTCCGCTGCTGAAGCACGTTGTAAGGCCTTGGTTTTTAAGTCCTGTTCATTTTGTAGGCTGACTTGTAATGCCTTGATTTGAGATCTCAAATCCTGCACGAGGAGGTCTTGGTTATTCGAGCCCGCCGCTGAATTTTTTTGCGTTGAGTATAAATAAATTAAAACGCCGACAGCTAAGATGAGCAGTCCGAGTAATGCAGGTATAATGATATCCATAAAATATAATAAATTTAGTAGAAAGCAGACTAACGTGTGGGCGCTTAAAACGCAACCTTCAGCGTGGATCAGTTTCGATGGCGATTAAGTTGCCCATCTCCCAGGCCGCTTCGTAGGCGGCGACGTAATCGGGCGTCGACCAAGAAGGCGCAGAGGCCTCGGCCCCGAGTCCGGCTAAAAATCCATAACGAATACCGTGGGCAATGCGTTGCCGTCTCGCATTGATTCGTTTGGCCACCCATTGTTCTATTGCGGTGGTATCTATATCTAAATCTTGAGTGCGGGTTGAGCGTCCCACTTGCCAGGAAACAAAAGCGGCGTGATTGAGATCGGTTACGGATTTTGGAGATACCTCGGGTGGGTTTTGTCCTTCGCGACCTGCATCAATATTTTCTTTAACTGTTAAACGTAAATTCACCCTCCAGCGCTCTTCGGTCGAAAGAAGGCCGTAATCAAAATCAGGATTATCGGCTGCATCATCCTTCAGTTCGTGGCGTGCATATTTTCTCCATTGCATGAGCCAAATCTCCCAAGCTTCGCTTCCCCTGAGGGGTGGTTTACCCAGCCATTCTGGTATGTCGTCACGCATTAATCTGTCTGCAATATGGGCGTTATATGATTAAAAGCAAGAAAAAGGTGAAAAAATGTTCACTATACCCCTATGGGTCATTTTTAGATAATAAATTCAATCGAACTATTGGTGGGTGGTGTTGTTATAGTAGTGACCCCATTCACGTGCTACACACCCAATTGTTTACCTCCCCCAATAATCTAATGAAAAAGTTTTCGAATTTATTGATACTCGGGGTCTTTACCGTCTCAACCCTCCAGGGTTTTGCTGCTGATACCACCGTTGTTACCGCCGTAGCGGTGGCCACTCCGGTTTCGACCTTATCACCCAACGACAAGGTCGGGCCTGTTTCTTTACGTGATGATACCATCGCTCAAGTCCTAGATCTTTTACAGAAGTGGACTGGCAAAACCGTACTTCGTCCGCAAGCACTGCCTCCTAATTTATACACGTTGAGTTTACCAGCTGGCGCGACGCGTTCGGAGGCACTTCTAGCGATTGAGACATTGTTAAATTTAAATGGTGTCGCGGTCATTCAACAAGGAGATCGTTTTCTAAAAGTAGTTCCGAACAACGTCGCGAAGAGTGAATCACCTTCGCTGATTACCGAGAGCACCTTGAATTTACCTGCTAGTGGTCGCGTTGCCTCTAAAATTTTTGTGCTCAAGCACGCCAATGGCCAGGAAGTGGTGACGCAAATTGCGAGCATGTTGAATGCAACGCTTGCAACTCCCCCAGTTTATTTCGGCCGCAACAACGCCATCTTAGTGACAGATTCGATTATGAATCTGCAAAAAATAGAAACACTGCTTAATCAGCTCGACCGACCACAGTTGGACGTTGTCGCAACCAAGATGTACAATCTTAAACACGCGATTGCTACGGATGTGGTAACTAAACTCACCACCTTACTGCGTTCTCCCGCTCAAACGGCTGGCGCGCCATTTCGTTTAAGCACTGGTACGACTTTTACCGCCGACGAAAGAACTAACCGAATTATTTTAATTGGTTCAGCCGATCAACACACTTTCTTTGATAACCTTATCGAGACACTCGATGCGAATGCCGACCCGAACACGATGACGGATGTTATTTTCTTACGTCATGCGAATGCCACCGAAGTTGCCACACTGCTTACACAGTTAATCACTGGACAAACGAAAGCGACTACCACCGCGAGTGGCGGAAAATCAACGACGGGCACCAACCGGGTTTCTACGCCTGCGGCGAATACACCTGCGGCTGCCTCCGCAGCTAATTCTGGTTCAGCGCAAAATGGTGCCGATGAATTTAGCAGCATGACTACCGTCTTGGCGGATGTGCGCAGTAATTCGATTGTCGTTTCAGGTACTAAGGACGATTTACGATTACTTCACCAACTGATTGATAAAGTGGACGTGGTTCTCCCACAGGTACGCGTGGAAGTGGTCATTGCTGAAGTTACTCTAAAAGACGAAGATACGAGTGGAATTAGTGCATTGGGCATGAACGTAACTAACGGAAAATTAGTCGGAGTAAGCGGTACATTTGGCGGAGGTACACTGGCCGGAAATGGCTCGGCTTTTGCCACATTAGCGAAGGGCAATGATCTCACCGGTATCATTTCACTTTCAACAACGCCTACTAAGAGTGATACACGGATTTTATCGGTTCCGACAATCACCACGACCCATAATAAGGAAGCCACTATTTTCGTAGGTGAATCCCGTCCGGTAATTACGGGAACCCAGTCCACCGCAGGCACATCAGGTTTGGTAAGTAGCTCAACCGTTTCTCAACGCGATATTGGTATTCAGCTAAAAGTTTTACCTCTCATTGGTAAAGATGGCTCGGTTCAATTACAAGTAACTCAGCAAGTAGAAGATATTTTAGGACAAGTAACTTTAGATGGAAATCTTCAGCCTATTATTGGCCGTCGCTCCACCGACTCGTTCGTGAGTGCGATGAGCGGAGAAATTATCGTGTTGGGAGGATTACAGCGCACGCAGAGTCTCAATGACGCCAATCGCCTGGGCCCCATTCCATTCTTAGGTGACCTGTTGGGATCCTCTACAAAATCAACGACGCGCACGGAGCTAGTTATATTTATGAGACCTTATGTCCTCAATAATTCCGCAGTGGATAATTTAAATGCGATGAACCGAATTAACGCCACGCCGATTAGCGAAGAAGTAAAGAAGGTGATTAATCAAACCCCAGCCGAGCCCGTCACGAAATAATTTATGTCGTTGGCCACTCGCCATGGATTGCCTCTGAGCCTTACTGGCCAACTGAGTGATGCTGCGTTAAGTTTGATCAATGAAACGCCTCGGGAAAATCGTTTCAAGGTTCTCGCCCAACAATTAAATATTACGGAAGCTGCATTATTAACGCAACTAGCTCAGGCCACCGGATTAACGGTTTTGGAAGAGCCTGCGATTGATTTACAGGGCGTAAAAATTTTACCCGCAAGATTAGCGAGTGATACCCAAGTTGTTCCTGTTTTAATTACCGGCGCAGAGGAAGGGCGGATAAACTTAATTTCTCCACTGCCGCCTGATAGTGATACCTTAGACTGGATAAGTACCTTTTCTGCTCGTCGCCCAAAATGGTTTTTGGCTTTGCCCGAACGCGTTGCTCAACTAATTAACGAAAACTACGGTGTGGGTGGCGGAAGCTTGGATGATGAAGGCGAAGATTTGCCCGCCCAGGAATCTCTGTCCGCCGACGTCGAAGCAGACGCCGATGCGGCCGTAGTTCGATTTGTTACCGATGTTTTATCTCAAGCTGTCGCAGAAGGTGCGACCGACGTTCATTTTGAACCGCAAGAGGGAAATCTAAGAATAAGATACCGCGTCGACGGAATTCTCATCCCGGTGCCACTGCCTGATAATTTAGCACGCTTCCAAGACGCTATCATTTCGCGCTTAAAAATTATGGCACGCTTGAATATTTCCGAGCGTCGCTTGCCGCAAGACGGACGTATTAATTTCCGCGACGGTAAAAATGTTTTAGATATTCGCGTTTCTACGATTCCAACAATTTACGCAGAATCGGTTTCGTTGCGTCTACTTAATCAGCGCAAAGAAGCCTACGATATGAATCGCATAGGTATGTCGCCCGACGAACAGGCGATTATCCGAAAAGTTTTAGATTATCCGCACGGAATTATTTTAGTTACCGGTCCAACGGGCTCAGGTAAATCGACCACGCTCAACGCTTTCTTAAGAGAAATTAATTCTCCTGATTTACGAATCGTAACCATTGAGGATCCTATCGAGTACGAAGTGCCTGGTGCTAATCAGGTACAAACTAAAGCAGAAATAGGCCTCACGTTCGCGAATGCCTTGCGTAGCACCCTGCGACAAGACCCTGATGTAATTATGGTGGGTGAAATTCGTGATTTAGAAACTGCCGAAATTTCTATTCGGGCTTCTCTCACTGGTCACTTAGTGTTTTCAACCCTGCACACCAATGATGCACCTGGAGCGATTACTCGATTAATCGATATGGGTGTAGAACCCTTCCTCGTTGGATCTGCTGTTGAGCTGGTGATTGCCCAGAGATTAGTTCGTCGACTCTGCTCAGACTGTGCCAAGGACGTGCCCGTTAACCGCGCGCGTTTATTACCTGCTTTAGAATCGCTTGGAATGGGTGAGCCCGAATTAAATCAAGTTACCTCATTGCGTGAGCCTGTGGGTTGCCGTCGTTGTCGCAACACGGGTTACCGTGGTCGTGTAGGTGTTTTCGAAATTTTCCATCCCAAGCCGCTACATGATTTAATTATCACACGCGTCAGTAACCGCGAATTAACGGAACGTGCGATTGCCAACGGTATGAGACCACTTGCGCGAGCTGGCTGGGAAAAGGTTGTCGCTGGACTAACGACGATTGATGAGTTGGTTCGTAATTTAAGCTCTAACGAATAATTATGCCGTCGTTCACTTACACCGCTCGCGATAGTAAGGGCACTGTGGTTGAGGGGGTTGTTGATGCGCCCCATCGACGTGAAGCACTTCGTAAGTTGCAAATGAAGGATTTAAAACCACTCAAGGTAGAAGAAGTGGGCGCAGTTAAAAAAGAAAATACCCGCGACCGAAATTCTAAAGAAAATGAACCTACGGCCGCTGAGTGTTTGCCTTTTCTTGAGTCGATGGCGGACTTAGTCCGCAGTGGAATGTCGGCAGGCGAGTCATTGCGCTTACTTTCATTACGTCTCCAAAAATCTCGCCTGCGTAATTTATGTTCGGGGATTTGGGCAAAGCTGGGTGAAGGCCAAAGTTTATCGGCGGCGATGGGTGCATACCCCGCGGTGTTTGATGGTCAGACTATTAATTTAATTTCTGCCGGTGAGGCCACGGGAAATATTCGTGATGTGTTAGAGAGATTAATTACCCACTTCACGGAGCAGGCTGAATTCAGACGTAAATTAGTAGCGGCGATGGCGTACCCAATCTTCATTTGCTTTATTGCGATTGGCGTGGTGATTTTTTTCGTACTTTATTTATTACCCCGCCTACAAACTCTCCTCACTTCACTGGGCGGAAAATTACCACTCTCAACCAAACTGCTAATTAACTTTGCAGATTTCTTTGTCGTAGCTGGTCCATTATTTTTAATAGCCGTCGTGATTGGGGTTATAGGTGTTTACCAGTGGCGTAAAAAGGAAGAAGGAAAAGTGGCCTCCGATGCGTTGTTATTGAAAGTGCCTTTAATGGGTGCGTTTGTCATGAGGGTTTCGGTCCTCAATTTTTGTCACACTTTAGCAGTACTTTTAGAAAACGGAATTACCACAGCCGATGCGCTCAGACTTGCTGAGAAGACTGCTCCCAATCGCGCAATGCGTTTACAAATGCGTGAGGCGACGGACCGCGTTTTAGAAGGTGAAAGTTTGTCGCGGGCCTTAGCACGTACAGGATACTTTCCTCGACTTTTATTAGATCGAGTGGCCGTAGCTGAGCAGACAGGAAATTTAGCTCCTGGCCTTAGAGATATTGCCCGTTCTTATCGCGCTGAACTTGATCGCTGGCTCGGCGCTATTTCCCAAACCATATCCGCCAGCGTTCTTATCGCCGCGTTCTCATTTGTTGCGTTTATCGCTTTTGCAATCGTCGCCGCCGTATTTGAAGTCAGCGCCAGTTTCCGTTTCTAAGCTTACTTTGCGGTAATAAGTTCTATTGCTGTTAGCTGCATAGTCATCGTGACGGTGCCCGAATTTCCACGATCCGACTGTAAACTAAACGAACTAATAGAAAGATAAGGTGCACGTGGGCGTAGATTTTCGTAAAGTTTAACCACGGTCGCCATGTCAGCCCTTCGACAGCTCAATTGCATTGTGTGGAGAGCAAATTTTCCAGCCTTTTGGGTTTTAGGTGTTTCCGTGGTAGCGTTTAGCCCCACTTCTTTGGTGGCAGCAATAGCTTCAGCAACTAATTGAGAGTCATTGTATCCGCGACCTGCTTCCAGCCCTTGAATAGCCTTGGCTGCGTTCTGACGAATCGAGGGTTCGTTTTTTAGCCAGGTTTGCTGAGTTTGATTTTCGTTTTCCAAGGAACGCCAAGTGTCCCATCCGGAATTAACGCGACCCCATGAGGCGGTTGACCAGATGATTGCGCCAATGACTAATGCCAAGAGTGCCATAATGCGTTCTCTGGTTTGTAGACTGAAAAAGAAATGCTTCATTAGTTCTTAACTCCTTTGCGGAGTGCTCCCGGTTTAAAAGTGATGGTGACGCTAAAGGTAGTAAAGTTGTCACGGGCGCGCATATCCTTTGTTGCTACAAAAGTGACTTCAGGGGTTTCTTTGAGAGATTTTTCGAAAGTATAAACATCGCTTGCATTGGTCGTGCGTGCTTCGATTTCGATTTGAGTATTATTCTTACAACTAACCCTTTGAAAATCGACCGTTGCTGGACGGTGTTCATTAACTAACGCCAACATTTCTAAGGGTAATGGCGCCTTGGTATTCATTTCAGTAATGCGCGCTGAAATAGCCTGGGCTGATTCAATTTCTTGAATGACGGGCTGACGACTTTCATTAATTAGGCGGAGATTATTGGATCTCCAGTTAATAAGAAAGGCGGACACTTCAAAAACAAAAGAGACGATAATAACACCGAGGGCAACACGAGCGGTATTCCATAAGAGTTTATTGACCCGCTCTTTCTTTCTTCGCGTGCTTAAGAAATCAGCATCACGAATATCAGCACAGTCCAGTTGATTGCTCGAGAGTTGGAAGGGTTTGCCGCTATTGCAGTTTAAAATTAACTGTGAATCATTTCGTTCATTTGAGAATTCACCCGTTGTTGTTGTGATGGGTGTGGTGGAGGGTAGGCCAGTACGTTCGATGATTTCCTTTGTTAGGAGATCGGTGCTGCTATCTTTTTTATCCACCACCAAAACACAGCTAGGGAGTGGCTGGTTTTCATTCCACGCTAGAGCCGTTAATAAGTCCGGACCTTCGTGAATTAAAATACCACCTCTGTCAGGTCGTTGCCCAAGCAAAGCTAAGAACTCAGGGATGACTTGGCAGTCATCAGGCCAAGCAAAACTTTCTTCAGGGGTGAAGCGTCGGCGATGCGCTGCGTAGGCTAAGGCCCATTTATTATCACCACTCGTTATGTAGCCCATTAACATTTGTTCCGATGGGAAGGGTGATACTGTTTCAATTGCTAGAGAAACTTGGCTGGCGATATTTTCAGGCTCTAATTCAATGAGCCGCACAAAAAAACGATTTCCCGGTAGAAGTGCGGCGGACTCGCGTTGCTTAGAAAAAAGTGAACTCATTATTTAGCGGTGGGTGGCGGTCCATTGTCTTCGGACCAGGCAAGAATTCTAAAAGGGTAATTGATGGTTTGGGCGGTAGTGCGTCCTCCCAGTGAGACACTACTGGCAGTGCCGAGGATGACGCCGGGGGTGATGAAAGTGTTGCGTCTTGATAAAGTAGACCCGCTAGAGGTTGTCGAGGTTCCCGATGAATTATTTGAGGCAGTGCCATCGGCGGTCGTGGAGGATTTTGTATTAGAGCTGAAGGTTCGAGCGCCCGTAGTGCTTTTAGCGTCCATGGCGGTGACGGTGCTAGGGTCTTCAACTGGCCCTGCAAAGGTAACATCATCTCGAATCGCGACCAAGGCATTAACCCGACACTTCGCCTGCCCCTCTTTAACGGTTACGCGAATCCACATGAGGTGAATTTCGTCGTCGAACCCTTTGAGCGGGGCTGTTCCTCCAATTAAAGTTCGTACCTCACGCGTGACCCGAAAATAGGGAGGACTGCCCGCAATATTCTGCTTCATGTTGGTTTGTTTTTCACGGATTAACGCTACCTGGCGTTCATCGAGTCCTTGAGCATAAAGCAGAGCGTCGGGCGCCGTATTAATATTAGTGTCGCTGAAAGTGTATAAACTGACACATTCCTTAAATGAAGTGAGCAAGGGTGTTTCATTCCCTTTCTCATCAAAGAAGAAATCTTTAACGACTCCAATAGTTCGGAGTTCTTCGAAGGATCTTAAAGGTCGACGTGCCGGTTTGAAAGAAAGTTTGGCGCGTTGGTAGGTTGCGTCAGTTGCCTCTTCTTCGATGGACTCATATTTTTTATTTGTCCAAGCAATCAGCGCATCAGAAACGCGCTCAGCATCCCGTTGTTCTAATCCGAGGGAATATAGCAATTGGATTAACCCATTTTTATCCATACTTGATAACGGGAGTTTACTGCTTTCATCTTCGTACTCAAATTTAACCTCTAAGCCTTCACGCGGCGGAATACCAATGTAAGCGTGTGGATCCGCAAAGCCTTGGCTGGGTGCGTGGACCTTATTTAAGTCGATGGCGCGAATTTCATTAATAACACCTAAAGCTAGTTCTAACTCCGACATCGCCTCGACGCGTAGTCTTTGACGGTCTACTTCACGCATCGACATGGATAGTTCCAAGGAGTTGTCCTCCATGAATCGTGCGAGTAGCAGGGAGGCTAGGGTGATTAACACTAAAACAACAATGATGACCGAACCTTTGCGCTTTTGTAATCTCATGGACGACTCGCCCCCCGACGACGAATAGGTATATCAATAACTGTTTCAGTTTTTAATTCACCACGAGTGTAGCGAATTCGTAGGCGCGCGGGTTGGAGATAAGCACTTCCTGCGGTATCGCGAGCGGGTGTCTCTTCGCACTTCCACTTTTTTAAATCAGCATCAAAATAGTCGTAGGCAATTGATGTAACGAAGGGAGACAAAACGGTTTCGTGAATATCATTTAAATCTCTTTCTAACTCTAAACGTGATTGCCATTGGAGAATTAATCCGCGCTCAGGATTAATATAGATTGAAAAATCTACATCGGGTAGTGGAGCCTCGGGCCAGCTCGCCAAACGTCCAGCATCAGTGAGTAAAAAAGTTAAACGCGGTGCGACCACGCCATCGCTGTCGGTTATATCTTTAATGGTACACCCTTGTGCACCAGGTCCGATGGTCGTTTGATTAAGTGTTTCTTTGAGAATGCGCGTTGCTGCCCGCACATGTTGGTCGAATAATCTTTGATCTCTGCCCCCGCCCCAAAGCTCGCTCATTGAAAATAAGAAAGTATTTAAAGTAACTAAGAGAATTCCTAGTAGGGCGAGGGAAACCAATGTTTCTAAAAGCGTGAAACCCTTTTTGACTGCGCTAAGTATCCTCATTGAATGACCGGGGCTTTTCCTCCGGTGTTTTTAACCGGATCGGTTTTAGGTTTAGGATTATTATCTTTCCCAGGATTATTTGGGTTGGAATTACTATTAGGATTTTTGTTCCCCTGGTCCTTTTTAGTCGTTGCCTTGCTGATAAAGGAAGTGCCTCCACCTGTTTCTTCGTCGTAACCACGATTTTTTAGGAGTCGTTCTTTAGCATCAGCAAGAAGTTTAGTGCGATCACTTTCCACGGACCACGTTGGACGGAGAATCCACTGACTTTGTTCGCGTGGAGTTCCGTAAGGTCCCCCGGCGGTAGTTTGTATTTCAACCGTGATAGTTACCCAAAATAAATCAGCTACAGTGGTTGGCTCAATTTTACCCTTCCACCGGGCCATGCGATCATCGGGTAGATAAACATCTCCGCCTTTTTCGATATCTGCAAAATTAGCCGTCTCGAGCATTGCGGCGCGACAGCGAGCAAAGTCTTCTTCGCCTACGCCTTTTTCTTTAAGGGCCATCCTGCTTAGTAAAACATTTGAATAAGCAGCACCCAAGCCTACCGCTGCTAGTGCAAAGATGGCGAGCGCCACTAAAACCTCAATGAGTGTGAAAGCATTTTTTCTCATTTTGCTTTTTCGGCCGGGAGGGGCGCACAGGTTAGGTGGTCAATAGGTAGAACGTGACGAGACTCGTTGCGTGTAATTTCTAATCGAATCCGATCGCAGGTTCCATCTGGATAAAATTTAATTTGAGAGATTGCCGACTCCTCCATTTCTCCGCCCAGTAAGATAGCTGCATTAACTGCAGGTCCAATCAGTTTTACTTTCACACCAGCTAAAATCGGTAGCTTCTCAATTTTATCTTCACCCCAAGTGTAATGGGTAACATCAGGGTCTTCTTCGTCGGCTACGGTTTTTAAAATAATCGTAGTCCCTTGAGCGACCGCTTCACGGCGGACTGTTTGGAGAAGGGCTAGGAGTGCGTCCTCGGGGTCTTCGCGAGAGGTGCCCTTAAGTAACGAAGCTGAGCCACCGACAAGTACGGCAGCGAGCATGCTGATTAAGCCTAAAACTAAAAGTGTTTCTAGGAGAGTAAAACCGCCCCGCAAATGAGTGAATCCCTTGCTCACCAATTTCCGATATCGTCTGGAGTATCCACAGCTTTGTCGCGTCCCATGGAAAATAAATCGTACGATTCGGTATTATGAGTTCCGGGGTAGCGATATTGATAGGGTTGTCCCCAGGGATCGACCGGCGTATTTCCGCTTTTCGCTTCTACGTAGGGTCCGCGCCAGCGATCCGCTTTGCCTTCAGGTGCCGTGATGAGCGCTTTAATCCCTTCATCGGTTGAAGGGTAGTCACCTAAGTCTATGCGATAACGGACCAAGGATGTTTTGAGAGATTCGTTTACGAAAAGTTTAGCAACGCCGTCTTGGCTTTGACCAAGAATTTTATCGGTGTTGGTTACCGCAAGGCCCACGAGCATGCCGACAATCGCCACCGCGATGAGAATTTCGAGTAAGGTGAAACCGCGACGAGCGTGACGCGTTTGGGTGAGATGATTTTTGTTGGTATCCATAAATTAATTAGCTTTGTTTTTTTGTCCCTTTTTTGCGGTATTGGTATTTTCTGAGGCGGTCGTGGCTTCAGCTGCTTTATTGCCTTTGTTTTTATTGTTATCGGTTCCGCCATTTTGATTTTGGCGGTCTTGCCAGCGCTGCCGCATGGTATCTTTAAAATTTTGGGCTTGTTCGGTGGTGGTTGTTTGTCCAGCTGTCGCATTACCAACGACAGCAGTCATCGCTGTTGGTGTAGCACCATTGTTATTAGCTGGGGTTGCCGCTGGTGTTGCTGGTAACTCCATTTTTAAAATTACGGGGTCGTGTAATGCCAATCGCATGGATTGGCCGTTTGACTCTAAGGTCACTGCATATTTATCGGAATCAAAACTTTTGACGGATACGGTAAAGGGGCTGGTAGAGGTTTCACCTTCGGCAACCCACACGGATGACTTGGATGATGGATTATAAATACTGAAGTAAGTTATACCGTTATCGACGTAGTAGCCGCGAAATTCCAATGAGCCCACGCGCTCGCCACCTGCTCCAGTCTTTCCTTCGCCGAAGGGGGAGTGGGTGACTAAACCCTGAAGATCGACATCGGCCCGTCCCTGTAGTCCAATGAGCGTGAACCCAAGAACAAGGAGAGTTAATTTAAAGCGGGGTAAAATCATTGGTCAGCTTACAACAATACAACACCCGATTCAGTTTTAGGTTTCGAGTAAAATTGTCTATTCTTTACCTGAAATCAGTTAGAACTAATATGTTTAAGGTTTATTATCAGTTGTAGCTGGGTTAAGGTACTTTTGTGGATTATTCCAAATCCCAATTGGCACCCTCACTCGATACACAAATCGGTCGTAATCGTGGACTATGGCTACTTTTGGTAATGCTTTTAAGCGGCTGTGTCTCGAATTATACCGAGTCGGCCAAAAATTTTCAGACACTTTATTCTTCCGGAGACTATGCTAGTTCCCTGGTTGAGGCACAATCGCTCGTCGCTCAGGCTACGCCTGAAGATGAAGTCGTTTTAAAATTACAGTTAGCTAATGTGCA
>CANCLV010000005.1 GCA_947378905.1 Opitutia bacterium | reverse complement strand
CCGTAGAGTTTATTTAAGGGAGTGCCGATAGCGGGCTTTTGTGCGGTGAGGATTAATAAACCATCTTCACCTTTACCGAGGCCTAATTCTTCGGATGAGCACATCATCCCTTGCGATTCCACTTCGCGCAGTTTCGAAACTTTTATTTCGAATCCGCTCGGCATAACTGTTCCTGGAAGTGCAACGGGAACGCGGTCACCGATTTTAAAGTTTTTAGCACCGCAGACAATTTGGCGGATAGTGCCGTCACCCACATCGACCTTACAAACGCTGAGACGATCGGCTTGAGGGTGTTTTTCGAAAGATTGAATTTCGCCGACGACGACGAATGGCAATGGGGCGAGGCCGAATGAATGAATCGATTCAACTTCCAGCCCGAGCATTGGAAGAACTTCGGATAATTTTTCAGGAGTGACTCCGGAAAGATCCACGTGACGACCAAGCGCTTGAAAAGAGGCTTTCATGATTTAGGCGAACTGACGCAAGAAGCGTAGATCGTTGTTATAGAAGTGGCGAATATCGTCGATGCCATGGACTAACATAGCGATGCGTTCGAGGCCCAAGCCGAAGGCGAGGCCTGAATATTCGTTAGGATTTAATCCACAAAGCTCGAGGACTTTAGGGTCGACCAAACCGCAGCCCATAATTTCGAGCCAGCGATTGGAGAGGCGTCCTAGGTTAGGAGAACGTAAATCCATTTCAAAACTTGGCTCAGTGAATGGGAAATAAGAAGGACGCAGACGAATTTCGGCGTCAGCACCAAAAGTTTCTTTTACGAAGAAATCCAGCACTCCACGCAAATCGGCCAACGTTACATTGTGGTCAATCCAGAGACCCTCGACTTGGTGGAAGTTGGCTGAGTGAGTCGCGTCAACGGCATCACGACGGAAGCAACGACCTGGTGCAACGATACGGAAAGGAGGTTTGCGATTCAGCAGAGTGCGAATTTGCACACTGGAAGTGTGTGTGCGTAGAACTAAAGCTTCTTCACCGCGACGAGGAGCGTCGACTGAGCGAAATGTTTTTGGAAGATAAAGCGTATCCTGCATGTCGCGTGCAGGGTGATCGGCGGGAGTGTTGAGTGCATCGAAGCAATGCCACTCCGTTTCGATTTCAGGACCCTCAGCGATGGTGAATCCTAATTTCTTAAAAGTATTAAGAATCTTTTCGCGCGTGCGAGAAAGTGGATGAATGAAACCAGCAGGAGTTTCGTTGCCCGTTAAAGTAGGATCGAGCGGCGTACCGAGTGCGGAACTAATTTCAGCGTCTTCAATTTTCGTGAGCAGAGCGGCTAAAATTTCTTCGACTGATTTTTTTGCTTCGTTGATTAATTTACCAACGATGGGACGTTCTTCTTTGGAAAGAGTCGCCATACCTTTCATGGCAGCGGTGAGTGAACCATTCGGACCGACCACGCGTGCTTTGAAGGCTTCCATCTCAGCACGATTCGTGACGGATTTGGATTCGGCCTGGGCGGTGGCGACGAGCTGGGCGAGCTGTTGCTGCATGGGTTAGATTTGTGCGATGGAGAAGGAAATCGGCAAGCGAAAGCACTACAGAAACAACAAGGCCCCGATGAACGGGGCCCTGTTAAACCGTTTGAAAGCAGGATTTACTTCTTCAAAGCGGCTTTGGCCAAGGTCACGATTGCCTCAAAAGCTGGGGCATCATGAATAGCGAGCTCGCTGAGGTTTTTACGGTCGATGGTGATGTTAGCCTTTTTGAGGCCGTTCACTAAACGACTGTAGCTGATGCCAAGAGGACGGCAGGCAGCGTTGAGACGTACAATCCACAATTGGCGGAACGTCGATTTATTTTTGCGACGATCGCGGTAAGCGAATTTTTGTGCACGTTGTACGGCTTCGAGAGCGTAGACGTAGAGACGTGATTTGTTTCCGAAGTAGCCCTTAGCTGCGCGAATCGCACGACGTTTGCGTGCTTTGGTAGCTGGACCGTTAGTTGCTCTAGGCATGTTTGTATGTTGTTTTTATGGTTAGTTTAATGGCCTGGGGGTCGCCTTAATGAACACCCGGTCAGCCAGAAATTTTAGGCAGTCGATTTACGCGAATGGCATTGAAGCCAACATTTTCTTTTCGAAACCGGAGTCGACGCGCTTGTCTTTATTGGCACGACGACGTTGCTTGCGCGACTTGGAACTAAGAAGGTGGCGAGTGTTAGGGGACTTGCGCATCACTTTACCAGTACCGGTAATTTTGAAGCGTTTGGAGATCGACTTGCGTGTCTTTTGCATGGCGGAAAGGGTCGGAACAAAGAGCACGGGGGGGCTTTTGTAAAGGGGAAAGGATATCTAATCTGATACTGATCCGATTGACCGATAATAAAGGCCTCCCGTTTGACAGTTCAGCCCAGCCCGACAACTGAGTAGTCCTATGCATAAAATAGGCAAAAAACCTAAGTTAAACTTCGAAATTGAGGCCGTTTTGAACGGAAAAGTCAAAATTGTCCCCTTTTCCGAGCTAATTGACGGTCCGACCGTGGTTTCGGTGTATATGCGCAACAATACCTCGGCCTGCGACAAACAGACCTGTGCACTTTCAAAGGATTTACAAGTCATTGTCCGTAAAGGATTTAAGACTATTACAGTCTCGAGAGATAAGAGCAGTTCGCACCTCAAGTATGCCGAGAAGAATGGCATTAAATACACCTTGGTTTCTGATCCCGAGGATAAGTTCTCCGAGGCGTTGGATGCGATCGTTGAGAAATCGATGTATGGTAAGAAATATTTTGGGCCAATGCGTGCAGCCTACCTCTTCGATGGAAACGGCGTTTTGAAATCCGTCATCCCAAAAGTTGAGCCCACCGAGCATGGTCAACAGGTCTTGGCCGAGATAAAGCGTTTAGAGAGTGAGTGATAATTTATCCCAAGAGATGCAATCGGTGCTTGAACCATTGCGATTAAAAGCGGAAGTTAAACAAGTAACGACACGCACGAAGATACCTAATGGCAACCCCTTATCGCCCGAATAGCCCTCGGCCCAAAAACTCATCCAACTCTAGTCAGCAGCGCTTCAATAATCGCAGCCGAGAGGATAAAGGACCCAAACGTAACGAGAAGATACGTGCGACAGAGATTCGCGTGATCACAGCCAAAGGCGATATGCTCGGCGTGATGCCGACATCTAAAGCCTTACAACTCGCACAAGAAGAAGGCGTTGATTTAATTGAAATTGCTGCGACTGCCGTGCCGCCTGTTTGTAAATTAATTGAGTACGGAAAATATTTATACGAAGAAGCCAAGAAGCATAAGCATCAAAAGACAGCGACGAAGGTGAAGGAATTAAAACTCCGTCCACGTATTGATGTGCACGACTTAATGATCAAAGTACGTCGTGCCGAAAATTTCCTTTATCACGGACACAAAGTAAAACTGCTCTTACAATATCGTTACCGTGAATTAGAGCACCCTGAAATTGGTCTCGAAACCATGAACAAAGCAATTGCTGAACTCATGCACATTTGCACGCGGGACAACGAACCCAAGCGCACTGGTCGAGCCATCGTAGTGGGCTTAACACCTTTACAGGCTAATCGTCGTAAGCTCATTCACAATGCCGAGCCTTCGGATGATGATCAAGAGGACGATTCAGCGGTAGATAACGGCGAAAACGATACCGAGTAATTCCGTGAAAGCCCGCGGGCACACCCTTCTACTCTTCGCCTTTTTCTTATGGATAGGCGTAGCCCCTCAAGCCTGGGCGAAGCCTGATTTAGCTTTGGGTGAAACCTTAAAACTTTTAGGTCTACAACCGGTGCAGTCACTAAAAACGGATCCAGCTGAATCTGAACGTTACGCTGGAAAAAATCTGCCTGATGTTTTCGCAGAAAATAAAAAACCCTACATCACCATTGGTGGAGTTAAAGTTTACCTCACGGAAGCACTCATCCTCATCAAAGGAAATTTAGCAATCGACCGAGTCGACTATGATAAAGTTTTAGTACCACTTATCTGGCGGAATAAGGCACCCTTCGGGATTGGCTTTCGACGGATTATATTAGATCCCGGACACGGCGGCAAAGACCCCGGGATTATGAGCAAAATGTATAATTACGCGGAGAAATCTGCAACGCTCGATACGGCTCTGCGTCTGAAAATTATTTTAGAAAAACTTGGGTTCGAAGTTTTTCTTACACGCGATAAAGACAACTATGTCGAACTCACCGACCGTTGTGACTACGCCAATAAACTCAAAGCAGATTTATTTATCAGCCTACACTTCAATGGTGGCGGACCGAAAGATAATACAACTTGCGGACTGGAAACTTATTGTCTGACGGTGGCAGGTGAATCATCGACCAATCAGTCTAAAAAAACAGCAACGGGTATCATGCTTCCAGGAAATCGTCTCGATGCCCTGAACGTACTTTTAGCTTGGAGTGTGCATCTTCGCACCGTCAACACGATGTGCACAGAAGATCGGGCGGTAAAACGTGCACGGTTTGCTGTTCTTAAATCTTTAAACTGCCCTGGCGTCCTAATCGAAGGCGGTTTTATCTCGAGCCAAACCGAAGGCGCACAAATTGCTAATCCTAACTATAGACAAAAACTGGCCGAATCGATTGCAGCGGGGATTATTGACTACAGTAATAGACTTAAGCCCTAGGATTTGAAACTTCCTCTTGGCGATATTTAGACTAGACTGAACCTCTGATGCGGTTGTGTCTGCTCATTTTAATTTGTACTCTAGGTGCGGAACTTCGTGCCGACATCGATCCAACAACGACGATTGTTTTGGCAAATGATAATGTTCCCGATGGAATCCTGATTGCCAAGGCGTTGATGCGGAAACGGGGAATTCCTGAATCCAATCTCGTCACCCTGCCCTTACCCACCAGCGAAGAAATAAGTTGGGAGCAATTCAGTCAGAGTATTCTTAATCCGCTGCGTCGACAGCTTCTCGAAATGAAATTTATTTCTGGGAAAATTAATCGAGATAAAGATTCATATGGTCGGGAAGACTTCATCCCCACGGATAATCCAAAAATTTCATGGCTAATTACCGTCTACGGCGTGCCCTTAAAAATCAAAGCCAGCGCCTATAAACAAACGAGTGAGTCCTATGAAATAATTCGCGGTGATCATGCCTGTGTTGATAGTGAACTGGCATTATTAGCTGCGGTAAATCTCAACCCCGTAGGAGCAAAACCCAATCCGTGGTTCGGTCAGGATTTCCCTGACTCCACAGAAATCACTGAAATTGTTCGCACGAGTAGAATCGATGGACCCACCCCAACAGACGCACTAAAGGCTATGATGGGCGCGTGGCGGGCGGAGGAACTAGGCCTGAGAGGACGTAGCTATGTAGATGTCGGTGGACCCTATAAAGAAGGCGATAAATGGTTTAAAGCTGCCGCGGAGATCACCCAACTCTACGGATTTCCAACCGATGTGGATCAATCGTCCAAGCTCTTTGATGAGCGAGCACGTTCGGATGCACCAGCATTTTATTTAGGTTGGTACACGCAAACACCAGGAGGGCGCTTTGCCCTACCTCGAGTAAAATTAGCATCAGGAGCGATCGCATTACACCTGCATAGTTTTTCGGCGAGCTCGTTAAAAAAACCAGAAAGTAACTGGGCGGCATTATTAGTAAAACAAGGAGCCGGACTTACCTCGGGTAATGTTTATGAACCGTTTTTAGGTTTCACCATGAGACCAGATTTTTTAGTCAACGGAATCATGCACGGAAAATCCGCAGGTGAAGCAGCATGGTATGCGACTCCAGTAGTCAGTTGGCAGGGAACTATTTTGGGTGATCCCTTTTATAAACCCTTTGCCGTAAACATCGCGACGCAGTTAAAAGATTATGCAAATAAACCGGATGAACTCGGACCCTATGCAGCCATACGTGGATGCCTCATCCGCAAAGTTAAAAATCCAGAATTCAATCTCGAGCTGATGCTTTCAACTTTAGCCAAAAAGCCATCCATACCCCTAGCCTACGAGTACACTAAAGCGCTCGTTGAAGAAGGTAAGCCAGTGGTTTGGCCGATTGATGATTGGAGCGAATTAAATAATTTGGATGACGGGCTCGTTTGGGAACTGGGACAGTTTTTAATCAAAAATGGTCAAAAAGAACTCGGACTTAAGGTTTTACGGTCTTTATTAGTCCGTGAGGGCTGGAGTCAGGACCCTGATTTAAGGAAAATAATTACTAACACCGGTTCATAATCGACTTGCCTTAGAGGGTGGAAACAGGTTCTTTCGACCTCCCTTTAGCCCACTAACATGTGTTTGTGGAATCTCTAAAGGTTCGTTCCTAACAACAACCAAAACCCTGGAACCGTCTCCGGACGCCCAGGACAACTAGTCAAAAAAACAAAATATGAGCATCATGGAAAAACTGCTCGCCGATTCTAATTTCGGCGCGCTCAAACCTCACTCGGTCATCAAAGCCAAGGTCACGGAAATCCGTGGCGATAAAGACGTCGTCGTAGACATCAAAGGCAAGTCCGAGGGATTCATCCCCCAATCCGAATTCCCCGATATGGCTGAAATCCAAGTCGGCATGGATCTCGAAGTCTATCTCGAGAAACTTGAGAACAAGGATGGCACGCCGACCGTATCTTACGATCGCGCGATTCAAATTCGTAAATGGGAAAGCATCGAGGCTAACTGCCAAGAAGGCTCCATCGTCCAAGGCCGCATCAAGTCTGTCGTCAAAGGCGGACTCATCGTATCCGTGGGCGTGGACGCATTCATGCCTTCCTCCCAAATCGATATCAACCCTCCGAAGAACCTCGATGTCTTCGTTGGCCAAACTTTCGATTTCAAAATTATCAAGATTAACAAAGAGAAGAAAAATCTCGTCGTCTCACGTCGCGAACTCATCGAAGAGCAGCGCGGAGAAAGCCGTCGTAAACTTCTCGAAGAAGTTAAGCCTGGTACCATCCGTCGCGGTGTAATCAAAAATATCACCGACTACGGCGCCTTCGTGGATCTCGACGGTCTTGACGGTCTCTTACACGTCACCGATATGAGCTGGGGCCGCATTGGTCACCCAAGCGAAGTGGTGAAAGTAGGCGAAGAAGTTACTGTCATGGTTGTTGAAGTAGATCGTGATCGCGAACGCGTTTCACTCGGTCTCAAACAAACTCAACCTAATCCATGGGAAGGTATCGAAAAGCGTTACCCTGTGGGTCAAAAAGTTCATGGTAAGGTCGTCAACTTGGTTCAATACGGTGCCTTCATTGAAATTGAAGGTGGCGTAGAAGGACTCGTTCACGTTTCCGAACTCTCCTGGACTAAGCGCGTACAGAAACCTTCTGATATTCTCAAAGTGGGCCAAGAAGTCGACGCCGTCATCATCAGCGTTAACAAGGAAGAACAAAAAATCTCCTTGGGCATCCGCCAACTCGAAGAAAATCCATGGGAAAAAGTTCGTCACAACTATCCAGTGGGCGCTCGCGTTCATGGAAAAGTTCGCAACCTCACCAACTATGGTGCGTTCGTGGAACTCGAAGATGGTATCGATGGTATGGTTCACGTCACCGACATGAGCTGGACCCGTCGTATCAACAACCCTGCTGAAGTGATGAAGAAGGGCGACGATGTTGAAGCAATTGTTCTCGATGTAGATATCGACCAACAGCGCATCTCCCTCGGCGTTAAACAAATTCAAACAGATCCTTGGAGCGACATCGACAAGAAGTTCCGCATTGGTGACCTCGTTAAAGGTAAGGTTTCCAAAGTGGCTAACTTCGGTGCCTTCATCGAACTCTCGGAAGAAATTGACGGTCTCGTTCACGTTTCCCAACTCGCTGAACAGCGCGTGGAAAATGTTAAAGAGGTTGTTAAAGTCGGCCAAGAAGTCAGCGCACGCGTTATCAAGATTGATAAAGAAGACCGTCGTATCGGTCTCTCGATCAAGGCTGCTAACTACGATGCTGAACGCTTACAGGCCGAAATCTCGTCCTACGAGCGCATCAAAGGACCTTCCACTGGTGGCGCCCCTGCGGCTCCTTCATCCGGTGGCGGTTCCACAGGTTCTTCAGGCAGCGGAGACTTCAACAGTCTCGGCGACTTGCTCGACAAAGCCGGCAACTAATCCTTCGATTAGCTTCCTGAACAAGACCCTGGGAAACCAGGGTCTTTTTTTGTGTCCAGATAACATGGAATGTTTAGTCTTATTCCATGCAAGGCACCCTACTTGTATTAGATCGGCTGCCAGAACTAGCTTTTTTACTACCTTGGGTTAATTACGCCTGCATGGCATTTGTCATCTACCGAGCCGCGTGGGCGAGGGTGACCGGTTTTTATATTTTATTTTGGATAAGTATAGCGATTTTAATCCCTAAGTCCGCCGCACTCATTTTATTTATTTGGGGTGGACGAAAATACACTCAACTGGCTCGCAATAAAAGAGAGGTGAATGCGGTCGCAAAAAAACTCACGAGCGATTCCGAGATTCGGGGCAATCGGTTTAGCGTCCTCGGCGATGAAGATGGAAAAATGATGCTCGAAACTTTGTTAAAAGAAATTCACTTAGCGCAAAAAAGAATCCACATCGAAACCTACATCCTGAAGGCCGATGCGATTGGACGAGAAATTATTTCAGCACTGGCTCAACGAGCACGCGCCGGCGTAGAAGTTCGTTTACTATTAGATGGAGTCGGTAGCTTGGGCACTCCCAGGTTTCTATGTCAGCCGCTGATCAAAGCGGGGGGCGAAGTTGCCACATTTAATCCCGTTTTACCGATGCAGGGCAAAGGTTCCGCCAATTGGCGAAACCATCGTAAAATCGCCATATTTGACGGTCAAATAGCGGTAATCGGAGGGCAAAATATTAGTCTTAATTACCTCGGCTACGTTCCTTCAAATCGTCGCTATCGCGATTGTTCATTTCTCATGGATGGTCCGGCAGCGGGAGAACTTGAGCGAGTTTTTATCGCCGACTGGTGTCAGGCCACCCATCGCGAGCCCAAAGAATTTATTGAGATTCTTCGACACCAACCGCTGCTCAACGGGAAAACGCAAATCAAAATTATTTCATCGGGGCCTGACTGTGTCGGCGACCCACTCTGGGAAGCCTACATAAAATTAATCGAGAATGCAGAGGAATCGATTACGATTATGACGCCGTATTTCATTCCTGACCGCACTTTATTTAGACTTCTGGTTAACGCCGCACAAAAAAATATTGCTGTTAAAATAATTTTGCCGAGACGTTCGGATCATCGCTTACTTGATTTTGCGCGTCGCTGGTATTTACGTAAATTAAAAGAAGCTGGAGCACAAATTCTCTTTTATAAGTCGGGCGTACTACATGCTAAATTATTTTTAGTTGATAACGAAACCGCTGTGGTGGGCTCAGCCAATTTAGACATGCGCTCCCTGTTCTTTAACTACGAGATAGCCGCCTGCATTAACCACTTGGAATCCCTTGATAATATTGGGGATTTTATCATATCCATCGAACAAGAGTGCTCGCCCTATTCGGAGGACATTTATCGAAAAAGTCGCACCTGGAAGGGTCAAGCCCTCGAGGCAGTTTCCAAGCTGATCGCCCCCCTGCTCTGATTATCCCAAGAAGGCGTGAAGGCGGACGCTTAGACCCGTATCCGGAATAAGGAACCCATCGTGACCAGCGTCGGTAACTACTTCCAAGTAGGCAGCATTAACGCCCACGGCTGTTGCAGCGGCGACAACCATACGCAGCTCACTTGTCGGATAAAGCCAGTCACTTGAGAATCCAATGGCTAGAACGTCAGGTCCATTCTTCTTGAACAACTGACCAGCCGCAGCGCGTGAGGTTAAATCAAAACGATCGACCGCTCTCGTAATGCGCAACCAGCTATTCGCATCGAAACGTTTTACAAACGAAGTTCCTTGGTGCTTTAAATAACTTTCCACCTGCCAGTAAACGGGATCGTTATGTTTAGCACCAATCACTTTGGCTCGACCAAATTTTTGGTCGAACGCTGCGGACGAAAGATAGCTGATGTGGCTGATCATTCTGCCGATAGCTAAGCCACTATCAGGTCCTTCGCCGGGTTGATAGTGTCCACCACGCCATTGCGGATCGGTCTCAACACAGGCGCGTGAAACTGCATTTAAGGCAATAGCCATGGGGGATTGGCTCAATCCGGCAGCGAGCACAGCAATGCGACCAACCTCTTCAGGATAATCTCCCGACCAAAGTAATGCCTGCATTCCGCCCATGGATCCGCCGACGATGGCGTGTAATTTTTTAATGCCGAGGTGCTGAATGACGAGACGCTGACCACGAACAATATCGCCTAAAGTAATCTCAGGAAAATAACCACCGTAAGGTTTACCCGTACGAGGATCGATGGAGAGAGGTCCGGTCGAACCACGACATCCACCAATACAATTGATTCCGATGACGAAGAAACGATCAGTGTCGATGGCCTTACCAGGTCCGACAAATCCATCCCACCAACCCGGTTTAGCATCATCAGGTTGATAGCGTCCCGCGACGTGGTGATCTCCGCTGAGTGCGTGAGGGACTAAAATTGCGTTTGATTTATCGGGTGATAATTTTCCGTAAGTTTCGTAACGCAACGTGAGTTCGGGCAATTCACCACCGAGCTCAAGTGGAAATGCTTTTTTGGAAATAAAATCCTGAAATTGAGTAGGCCCTAATGGTTTGGGCGATTGGGACTGGACCGAAGGTTCGGACATACGGGAATATAGCCAAACCAGAGATTCGCAGGTGGCAAGTGACCATTCGTCTTGCCACGTCATAATAGAAGTTAAATTTAGACCCTGTGGCGGATAAACACCTTCATTCTAAAGACTGCTGCGGCGACGACCCCCATCCAAGGGTAGAATCCGCCCTGAGTCGGATGAAAACGAAGGCTCTGCGTATTACGAATCCTCGTCTAGCGATGCTTAGGGTTTTATCGGAATGCAAAAACCCTATCAGTGCAGAGGAAATTCATAAGTTGGCCGGTGACGGCACACTAGACTTAGTAACGGTCTACCGAAATCTCGATTCACTTGAAGAAGCCGGAGTCGTCCAACGCCACCCCATCGAGCGTGGAAAAAATCTCTACGCCCTCGTCTCGCCCGACCACCATCACCACCATGTAATCTGTCGACGTTGCGGATTAATTGAAAAGCTTCCGGGCTGCGATACGATCAAGCTCGAGATCGCAGCTAAAAATCAGGGCTTCACTGATTTGACCCACATTATGGAAATTTATGGCATCTGCCCCCGCTGCTCCTCTAATCCCTCTCATGAATAATTTTCCAACGACTGCATTTATTTTAGGAGCTGGCTTAGGTCAGCGCTTAAGACCACTGACTGAAAATTGTCCGAAGCCCTTACTGCCCATCGGTGGACAGCCTATGGTTTTTCGTGCCATGGAAAAACTACGTCAGGCTGGCGTACAAAGATTTATCATTAACACACACCACTGCCCTGACGTCTGGAAACAAACATTTCCTGAAGGCACTTGGGGTACGGCGAAAGTAGATTTAGTTTATGAACCGACGCTTTTAGAAACGGGAGGTGGCCTAGCCAATATCGCCCAGTTTTTATCGCCCGAAGACACGCAGTTAATCATCTGGAATGGGGATATTTTAAGCGATTGTGATATTAAAAATGCTTACGCATATCACCTGACTAATGCCGCTGAGGCGACCTTGATAGTGAGAGAAGATGGACCGAATAAAAATGTACGTATTACCCAAGATGGTCTGATTACCGATATCCGTGATCGCCTAGGAAAAACCGATACCGCCTATCAGTATACGGGTATCTGTTTTGTTTCTCGTCCATTTATTCAAACCACTCCGGCCACGATTGAATCCCTCGTAGAACATTTTTTACGTCGCCTCCAAGAAGCCCCACAATCGGTTCAGGGTTTTCTCGATAGTTCGAAGTTCTGGCATGATTTAGGTACGGTCGAAGAATATCAAAATGTTAAAGCTGAATTAGAAAAACCAGCACGCGGCAGTCTGAAAATAGAGGACGCGGCCAAACGCCTCGGACTCATATTAGCTTCAGAAGGCGCAGCCATTAAAGGTGGATCGGGTAGACAGTTTTACCACACACAAGACACACAGGGAAATCCATCCGTGCTCTGTAACTATGACGACAGCCGCCCAGAAAATTTAATATACGGAGATATCGCAAAGGTTCTTCATTTGAATGGCCTTAATGTACCTGCTGTAATTTCGGAGGATAAAGACCTTGGGCTTTTAGTTTTAGAAGATCTCGGAACCGTAGACCTCTGGTCACTTTGCCAAAACGAAAGCTTCCCTTGGGCTCAGTTTGCCTCGGCGCTTGAACAAGTAACCCACCTGCACCGCATAGGTACAGAGGCTATGAATGAGGCTAAAATCAGCCTTAATGAGCCCTTTAGCGATAAACTCTACAGCTGGGAACGTCAGTACTTCTTAGATAATGTTTGTGTCGGCAAGAAGCCTTCGCGCGACGTGATGAATGACATGGCCTCACTGGCCAAAGAGCTATCAGCCCAGCCTCAAGTTGTACTGCACCGCGATTTCCAGTCTCAAAATATTTTAGTTAAGAATGACCAGTCGTGGTTGATTGACTTCCAAGGCGCGCGCATGGGGTCGATGTTCTACGACTACGCTTCACTCATGTTTGATCCTTATCTCAAACGTCGTGACATGGATCTGTGGCGCATTGAAATCGAAGACCATACTAAAGAAATTTCCGGCTGGAAGGGTTCGCTGGATGAGTTCAGCCATTTACTGCACATCGGTGCGACACAAAGACTTTTACAAGCATGTGGTGCGTATGCCTATTTAGGTAAGAAAAAAGGTCGGGCTGATTTCTTAGCTCACCTGCCTCAAGGACTTCGCAATCTTACGATTGCCGCTTCCCTTTGTGGAAAGCGACATCTCGCAAAATTCGCCGAAGAACTCAGCGGCAGCGCTATGGTTATCCGTTAATCTTTTCGTCGAGGAAGCGAACAACTTCGTCTTCGGTCATACGCACCTGCTCTAAGGTGTCGCGATTACGAACGGTCACGCCGGCGCCCTTTTCAATGGTGTCGAAGTCGATAGTAATACCGTAAGGTGTACCAATTTCATCTTGGCGACGATAGCGACGGCCAATGGCACCAGACGCATCATAGAATACATTAAAGCGCTTCTTAAGACGGCGATAGAGAGCTTCAGCACGCTCAACGATTTCGGGCTTGTTCTTAACCAGCGGGAATATGGCGGCCTTAAAAGGTGCCACGCGGATGGGTAATTTTAGAACGACTCGTTTTTCACCTTCAACTTCGTCTTCGTGATAGGCCGTGGTGAGCAGTGCTAAGAAAACACGATCCACACCTACAGAGGGCTCAATGACGTGAGGAATAAAGCGAACCTTACCAGCTTCATCAAACCAATCTAATTTCTGTCCTGAGACTTGGCTGTGTTGAGTTAAGTCAAAATCACCACGAGCAGCGACGCCTTGAAGTTCCTGAACACCAAAAGGAAACTCGAACATGATGTCCGTTGTACCTTTTGAATAGTGGGCAAGTTTCTCTTGCGGGTGAGGATATAGAGAAAGTTTAGCACGAGGAATGCCGATCGATTCAAACCAGGCTAAGCAACCTTCAATCCAATCGCGGTGAGCGGTCTGCCAATCCGCTTGGGGTGAGATAAAGTATTCGATTTCCATTTGCTCGAACTCACGTGAACGGAAGATAAAGTTACGAGGGTTGATTTCGTTGCGGAAAGCCTTGCCCATTTGTGCGATACCGAACGGTAGTTTTACACGGCCCGTATCGACTACATTCTTAAAATTAATAAAAATACCTTGGGCGGTTTCGGGACGAAGATAAGCCACCGCAGAGGCATCTTGCATCGCACCCACGTAGGTCTGGAACATCATATTGAATGAACGTGGTGGCGTAAGCGAACCAGGCTTACCCGTTGCTGGAGATGGAATGAGTGCGTACTGCTCGGGGGTAGATTCTGTGTAATCTTTTAGTTTGATCGGCTCAAGTGCTCCAGGTTTAGCGAGCTTACGTTTTAAATCATTAGCCAGTTCTTCAGCTTTAGCCTGCATGCCTTCATCTTCTAAAACTGAAACATAACCAATAGTTTCTCCAGCGACGATGACAGGCGCAAAGAAAAGTTGGTCAGCGCGGTAACGCATTTTCGATTCCTTACAATCAACCAGGGGATCGGTGAAGTTATCAATGTGACCGGAAGCCTTCCAGGTCGTTGGATGGTGAATGATGGTTGAATCCAAACCTACGATATCATCGCGACGGTGAACGAAGTCCTGCCACCAAGCTTGTTTGATATTATTTTTAAGTTCAGCGCCCAAGGGGCCGTAATCAAAAAATCCATTGAGTCCGCCGTAGATTTCGGAAGATGCAAAAACAAACCCGCGACGTTTGCACAGGTTAATGATGGACTCCATTTTATCGGTAGGTTCAGCCATAATAGTTATAGGTTCTGACTTACGCTTGAGGCCTACCTGTCCGCAAGCCTGTTCACGCATTAAGGCCGAGGTTCTCGGCCAAAGGCTTCAGTTTTTTCTTTCCAATCTCGGGCGCCACGAGAAATCAACTGAAACAAAGCGGTAATTTCCTCGGCCGAGGCATTAATTTTAGACTGCGAACCCTCCAGCGAGGCGGTGAATGAATCAAGGGCGGCGGTCGTGTCGGCTAAATGGGCCTGGAGGATAATTAAATTTTCAGGGCTAAATTCTTTATTCATATTTTCGGTATCCGAACGTAAAACAGCACAAGCTTCAGCGATTCGAGCCAGCTTGGGTCCTAAACTTTCTGGAGCTGTTGCGGTGGCGAGGGATTCGCTTCTGGCGATTAATTTCGCAGAGAATGCCGAAGCGAAAGCGGGATCCGATTTCGGGAAATAATAGTCTAGGTCTTTTTCCAGATCTTGCGCAATTTTTTCTAGGTCACGTTGTGTGACACGATTAAGTTCTTTAACCAATCGCTCCATCGCACGTTGCATCGTCTGCCCCGTCGCAGGAATTTCATTTACCTCCAAGCCTGATGGTACTGGATCATTTTCTGCCCAAAACAATTCTACTTGAAGCAAGCCTGAGGCTGGACTGACAACCACCAGGTGAACTCGGAGTCCTTGGGCAACTTCGTCTGGTAGATGCTTACCCCGTAAACGTTCAGCAAATCCACGATTATCAAGCACCTCGGGGTTTAAACTTAAATTTACCTGCGGGCGAATTTTTGCTTCATTATCTAAGGAAAGTCCAATGGAAGAAACTTGTCCGACCACCACGCCTTTAACTCGTACAGGCGTGCCCACGCTAATTCCCTGGATAGAAAATGCTGGTCTAAAAAAAACATCCACCAGAGGTGCCGACCACGCACGCCACCAGAGCCATGAGGACACGATTATAGTCACAATCAAACCAGTGACCAAAATAGTGCCTAGGGTTTTCTTATTCATCCCGCAGACTGCGGATAGCTGCCCAACCACTTTACAATCTCGCAGCGCCCCTTAAGAGCAACGACTGCTTCTTGAACGGCAGGGGTTTCCCAGTGACCCGGGAAATCAATGAAGAACAAGTACTCCCAGGCACGACGTCGACTGGGTCGTGACTCGATACGAATCAAATTAATACCGCGGTCTGAAAAAGAACTAAGGGCAGCCTGAAGCGCACCAGGCTCATGCTTAAGTGTTAAAACGACGCTCGTCACTTCATCCTTACTGCCGGGCGAATTCGCGGTGGTACCAATCACAAAGAAGCGTGTCGCGTTATCGCGACGATCCTGAATGCCGCGAGATAAAATAGGAACACCGCGAGATTCAGCAGCAGAAGCGGCTGCAACGGCAGCACTACCCTTGGGCTCCTTCATCACTTTTTCAACAGCCGCAGCCGTGCTTTCGGTTTCAACTAATGTGGCTTGAGGTACATGACGAGATAACCAGCCACGACACTGGGCGAGTGCGATGTCTTTAGAAAGCACATGAGTGATTTCGTTGAGTGGTCCAAATCCAATCAAACACTGCTCAACCGAGAGTGTGATTTGTGCGACTACTTTTAATTCGGATTCAGCTAATAAATCCAACGAGTGACTGACGACACCTTCGGTAGAATTTTCTACGGGAACGACGCCATAGGATGCCTCGCCCGATTCAACTGCAGCGAAAATATCGCTGATCGATTTCAAAGGTAACGCCGGCACACTCGAACCAAAGGCACGAATTTGTGCTTGTTGCGTGAACGAACCTTCAGGCCCGAGGTAAGCAACAGGCTTCGCCATTTGTGCACCGATGGAGAGAGAAATAATTTCGCGGAAAACAGAACGAATGCCCGAGGCTGGCAGGGATGGTGCAGCTTCTACCAATGAACGTAAAACCTGCTCTTCGCGTTGTGGCGCGTAAACGGGAGCACCTGATTTTAACTTCGCTTCACCGATAGCTTTGGCGACCTGCAAACGCTCGCCCAAGAGACGAAGAATTTCTTTGTCTATGCGATCAACGGATTTGCGATGTTCGTCTAAGCTCATGAAGAAGGTGATGAATCTGAATCAATGTTTACCGAGCCGGAATTATCTTCAAGCGGTAAACCCATTTCGGCGTCGCCAACGGTGACCGGCGTGGTGGCACGAGTGATCCACTCCGAGATTTGTGCGGGGGATAAAACGTCGGACGCTGGTAATTCGCCCAGAGAGCGGAGACCGGTGAAATCTAAGAATTTATCAGTGGTGCCATATTGGATGGGACGACCAGGTAAATCGGCACGACCAGTAATGGATACTAATTCGAGTTCCAATAAACGGTTGAGTGCACTGTCAACGGAGACACCACGAATCGCCTCCATCTCAGGACGTGTCACAGGCTGACGATAAGCGATAATCGAAAGCGTTTCTAAGGATGCCGGACTGAGACGTTGTGGGCGAGGTTCGCCGCGAAGAAGTCGAACCCAGTCAGCGTAGGCTGGAGAAATCACTAAACGAAAACCTTCAGGACCTTGGAGAATTCGTGCGGAGTCATTGGAGTCGCGCATTTCAGCTTCAAGAATATCTACCGCTTCGCGGATTTGGGTCGCAGTAAGTAAAGTAGGGACTTGGTTGATGATGTCTTGAATCACTTCCTGAACGGGAGCTTCCGCTGGTGCGGGCGCGTCGGTTGCAGGCGTAGCCCCTTCCTCACTCTTCTCATGGACAGCTTGTGCATGGTAGCGTTGGACGACTTTTTGGATGTCTTTTATAGACACGGCCTCCGAGGTCGAGAGGAGGAGAGCCTTAATAATCTTCTTGAGGTTGAATTCCATGGATAGGAAGGTCTTAAATTCAGGTTGTCGAATGGGTGGATGGACCACAAAGTCCATTGAACTCCTTATTAAGGACGACCGTCCCACTGACAACCGCAGACTTTCATACCATGACCAATTCAAACAACCAACGTCAATTTTCCTCCCTAGTTGTGGACGGCCCAGACCGTGCTCCTAGCCGTGCAATGTTGAGAGCCGTGGGCTTTACCGATGCTGACTTCAAGAAGCCAGTCGTTGGCATCGCCTCTACTTGGTCCATGGTCACCCCATGTAATATGCACATCGATCGCCTGGCCGTACAAGCAGCCAAAGGAGCAGATGAGGCGGGTGGTAAGGCGATTATCTTTGGTACGATTACGGTTTCGGATGGAATTTCGATGGGCACCCCAGGCATGCGCTACTCTCTAGTGTCTCGCGAAATTATTGCCGACTCTGTGGAAGCGGTTGCGGGCGCCGAAGGTTTTGACGGACTCGTCACCATCGGCGGTTGCGATAAAAATATGCCCGGATGCGTGATGGCGATGGCGCGACTGAACCGCCCTTCCGTCTTCGTTTACGGCGGAACCATCGTCCCTGGATTACACCACGGAAAAGCAGCCGACATCGTAACCGTCTTTGAAGCGGTTGGAAAATTTGCTGGAAATCAAATCGGTGAAAGCGAACTCAAAGAAATTGAGTCATGCTCAATTCCTGGCGAAGGCTCATGCGGAGGTATGTACACCGCGAACACTATGGCATCGGCTATCGAAGCACTGGGTTTAAGTTTACCCGATAGTTCAGCTCAGTTAGCGAACTCGAAAGACAAATTAGCCGATTGTGATCGTGCGGGCAAAGCGGTCTTGGAATTACTTAAGAAAAATATTCGTCCATCAGACATCCTCTCTAAAGAATCTTTTGAAAATGCGATTACTGTTGTGATTGCACTCGGCGGATCGACCAATGCCGTTCTTCACTTAATCGCGATGGCCCACTCTGCAGGCGTGAAAATCAGCCTCGAAGACTTCGAACGCATCGGACAAAAAGTTCCAGTACTTTGCGACTTAAAGCCCAGTGGAAAATATAATATGGCTCACTTCGTTCGCATTGGAGGTCTCCAACCATTATTAAAAATGCTTTTGGATAAAGGCCTGCTTCACGGAAAATGTTTAACCGTAACGGGTAAGACGGTGGCTGAAAACCTTGCCAACGTTAAGGCTTACGCAGCAGACCAAGACGTTGTTCGTCCATTCAGCAATCCAATCAAAGCCGACAGTCACTTACGAATCTTACGTGGCAACTTAGCTCCTCAAGGTGCGGTCGCAAAAATTTCAGGCAAAGAAGGAAATAGTTTTTCAGGTAAAGCGATTGTATACGAATCCGAAGAAGCTTCACTCAAAGGTATTCTAGAAGGTGAAGTTAAAGACGGTCATGTGATTGTCATTCGCAATGAAGGACCTAAAGGCGGACCAGGAATGCGTGAAATGCTTGGACCTACTAGTGCCGTGATGGGCAAAGGTTTAGGTAAAACAGTCGCACTTATTACCGATGGAAGATTTTCAGGAGGCAGTCACGGATTCGTGGTTGGCCACATCACTCCAGAGGCTGCCGTCGGTGGCGTTCTTGCTGTGATTCAAAATGGTGACGTCATCACCATCGATGCGGTGAAAAATGAAATCAATCTCTCCGTATCGGACGCTGAAATTAGCCAACGTCTTAAAAACTGGAAGCCCAGTCCGTGCAAAGAAAAGCGCGGTGCGTTAGCTAAATATGCTAAGTCTGTTTCATCTGCCTCGGAAGGCGCAGTGACGGACGGAGACTAATAATTAAGGTAAAATAAGGGTTAAATTGATTTTTTCACTCATCGGAGATTGCAAACTGAGCGTCGCCGATGATTGTAGTTCGTCGTGGACACCTCTTTTGATTCTTACAGCAAGCATCTACTAAATTTTCCAGCATTGGGATTCGCCCTGGATTTAAGTCGAGCCCCTGCTCCAGCTGGATTCAAAGAAAAAATGTCTGCTCCAATCGCTAAAGCCTTAGCGGATATGAGTGCATTAGAAAGTGGCGCAATTGCTAATCCCGACGAAAAAAGAATGGTCGGACATTATTGGTTACGCGCACCAGAATTAGCTCCGCAAGCCGCACTCACTGCAGAAATTAAAAAAGCAGTACAATCGATTCATCAATTTGCAAAAGACGTGCACAGCGGATCCGTGCAAGGGGCGCACGGAAAATTTACCGACTGTCTTTGTATCGGCATCGGAGGTTCTGCTTTAGGACCACAATTCGTAGCCGATGCCCTTGGCACAGCGGCCGATAAATTAAAAATTCATTTTATCGATAATACCGATCCTGATGGCATGGACCGAGTATTTTCAAATTTAACCAATAAATTAGGCACTACGCTCGTTGTCGTTACTTCGAAGTCGGGCAGCACACCTGAGCCTCGTAATGGTTTAATTGAAACTGAACTCGTTTGGAAAAAAGCTGGATTAAATTTCAGTGCGCATGCGGTGGCAGTTACGGGCGAAGGCAGTCAGCTCGATCAAATTGCGGTCAAAGAAAAATGGGTAGCCCGCTTCCCTATGTGGGATTGGGTTGGTGGACGCACCAGTGAATTAGGTCCAGTCGGCCTACTTCCAGCAGCGCTGCAAGGAATTGATATCGATGCGCTTTTAGTAGGTGCAAAAAAAATGGATGAACTCACCCGAGAAAATAACGTAGAGAAAAATCCTGCCGCACAACTCGCTCTTGCTTGGTATCACTTAACAGATGGTCAGGGCAAAAAGGCCATGGTCGTCCTTCCTTATAAAGACCGACTGCTTCTGTTCTCACGTTACCTTCAGCAATTAATCATGGAGTCGCTCGGTAAAGAATCAGACCTCGGTGGTAAAAAAGTTTATCAAGGTCTTACTGTTTACGGAAATAAGGGCAGCACCGACCAACATGCTTACGTACAACAGCTGCGCGACGGGTTGAATAATTTTTTTGCGGTCTTCATCGAAGTCTTAAAGGACCGCGAGGGCGCATCTCCGTTTGTCGATCCCGACACAACTTCGGGCGACTACCTTCAGGCATTCTTTTTAGGAACACGCCAAGCCCTGTCGGACAGTGGACGCGGAAGCATCACCCTAACCATTAATCGAGTCGACGCCCAGGCTATCGGTCAAATTATCGCTCTTTTCGAACGGACTGTCGGGCTTTACGCCAGCCTGTTGAATATCAATGCCTACCACCAACCTGGGGTTGAGGCTGGCAAGAAGGCCGCCGCGGAAACCCTCAAGGTCCGAACCAGCGCAATTTTGCACTTAAATAAGCATAAAGGACAGTGGTTTACCCCTGTAAATATCTGCAAAGAGATTGGACTTGTAGGCTCGGAGGAACTTGTGTTCAAAGTCTTACTGCATGCCTCGTCAAACCCCGGCTCTATTGAATCAATAGAAAACCCGGACCCCCGTTTGACTACCTTCAGGCACAAATAAACTTTTATCCATCCTACCCCAAAATGAATAAGTCTGTAAATCTCGCCATCCGAATCCTTGGAATCGTCCTCGCGATTGCTGCATGCGTCTTTGCCTATCTCTTAAAAGGCAAAGTTGATGCCGGAATGAAAAACACTGAATGGACTGTAACGGATGCTGAAATTGCTGCGCCTAAACAATTCGACAAGCGCATGGAAGTAATCGGATCCAAACTCAAAAATCTCGTTGAAGAAAAGCGTGGCAAAATCGCTGAACTCGAAGGAATTAAAAAAGACCTCGAAGCCGATGTAGCCGACAAAAAGACCAAAATCGAAGGCTTAAATGCTAAGGTTGAAGGTCTCGAAGGTAACGTTGCAGAACTTACCCGTAAGCGCGACGAACTGACCTCTCAATTAGCTGACGTAACCAGCAAAAAAGATTCACTCACTGCTGAACTCAACTCAATCAAACAAGAGTTAGTTAAGGAGAAAGAAAAAACCGCGAGCATGTTCACCAAAGAACAACTCGACGCCGAAATTGCTAAGACCACTAAAGCTGAAGAGAGCCGTAACTCAGTAGTCCAACTCTACGCTCAGCTTTACAACTCATTCTTAAGCTCAACTGGCACTAAGCCTTCCTACCCTCGCGATCCACTTTCTCAGCCTTCGGTGAATTCTTTACAGGCCGAGTTTGCTCCTGAAACCATCAAGACACGCATCGTTCGTATTGATACCGACAGCGGTTTAGTTTGCTTCTCAGTTGGTGAATTAAATGGCATCAAACCACAAAGCGTTTTCAAAGTTCAAGTGAACGGTGCTGACGTTGGAAAAGTCCGCGTTGAATCAGTACAAACTGCTCAATGCACTGCTCAAATTTTAGTCGATTCCGAAGTTGGCCAATTCTCCAATGGAGCAGTGGTTACCCTCGAGCCAATCTCTGGCAAACTCGCTAATAACTAATTAGAATGAGGTTTTTTCATCTCATCACCCTCGCTATTGTCTTAGTTGCAGTGGCAGGTTGTGAGACCACCGAAAAACCTATCGATTCAACTTTACCACAAGCACAACCCGCTTCTTGGCAGGGTGGCCTTCCTGGTATGATGGGTCCGACCGGCGGATCTGGTTATCGCTAATGACTACGCCAGGTTCACATGAACCTGGGTCAAATCCCAAGGCAGCAGGACGACTTCTGGTCGTGGCTACGCCATTAGGAAATCTTGGCGACCTCACCGACCGAATTAAAAAAGAATTAACCGCCTGCGATTTAATCGCGTGTGAAGATACGCGCGTCACCATTGGATTACTCAAACACATCGGAATATCTAAACCGATGATCGCTTACCATGAGCATAATGAGAAAGAGGTAGCCGTTGAGTTAGCAGAAAAAATTTCAGCGGGGCAAGTGGTGGCTTTAATTACCGACGCAGGCACGCCAGGCATTAGCGATCCAGGATTTCGAGTCACACGCGAATGTCGTCGCCGAAAACTTATCGTCACTCCCCTACCCGGCCCCTGTGCGATCATCGCTCTGCTTTCTGCATCCGGACTCCCTACAAATGCATTTCGGTTTGTCGGATTTCTCCCACCTAAGTCAGCAGCACGTCGACGCTTCCTCGAGCAATCACTGCAAAGTGATGAAACCATTGTACTCCACGAATCTTGCCATCGCATGGCTGATTTTGCGGACGAAATGCTCGAAATTCTTGGCCCCGCGCGTGTTGTTTGTGTGGGTCGCGAACTCACTAAATTACATGAGACCATTCGCACAGCCCCACTCGGCGAATTAGTGCCGTTGCTGAAAGCTGGCTCCATGAAAGGTGAATTCACTGTAGCCATCGCACCGGCTGATTTCGTTTTATAATCAAGTATCGCAGATTGACCCGAGCGGTCATTCGGTGGCAATCTTCTGACTATGGCGGGCTTTGACGACAGCCTAGTAAGAGAATACTTTGAAGTGAACGGGTTCTTCGTGCGCCAATCACGCAAGTACGCCGTGCAGTCGCGTCGAAAACGTGCCGATGAAGAGGGCGACTTATACGTGATCAATCCATCGCCTCGTCGCGACGCCCAGCTTCCCTTTCAACTTTTCTCCGCCGATCTTCCAGGGGTTACCGCCGCAGTTGTCGCCGTGAAAGCATGGCATACTACCAAAGCAATCACTCCCACGATGATCCGCAAAGGCGACTTACTTGAATTCGTACGACTGGAAGCAGTCGAAGCAGCCAAAGTGGCTTTTGCGGAATTGAGACAAACTGAGAACGAAAGTTTATCTAAAATATTAATTCTGCCGGGTCTACCCGCACAAGAACCCCAACGTTCTGAAAGTATCACGCTGCTTAAACAAAGTGGCGTTGACCATGTGATTACATTCCGAACGATTTTAGAAAACATGATTCAGAATGTAGAATCGAATCAAAGCTATGCTCGTTCCGACACCTTACAACTTTTACGACTGTTGCGAGTTTACGACATGGTCAAACCTGCCCAACTAGAATTATTCCCCAACAATCCCGCCTCCAAGTGATTCATCCTTCCGCCCATATTCACCCTTCAGCAAGACTGGGAAACGCAGTAATTATCGGGCCGTTGGCAATCATCGAAGCTGATGTAACCATTGGCAATGAATGTGAAATTAACGCGCAGGCTATCATCAAAAGAGGTTCAGTTCTTGGAAAAAAAGTGAAGGTGGACCATTTTGCGGTCATTGGCGGAGACCCCCAAGATCTTCACTTCAAACCTACCACCTCTTCGAATGTGAGCATCGGTGATTCCACGGTGATTCGAGAACATGTCACAATTCACCGAGCGACTACTGAAGGCGGTACGACGCGCATTGGTAAAAATAATTTTATTATGGCCGGCGCTCATGTGGCTCACGATTGCATTACTGGCGATCATGTCATCCTCGCCAATGGTTGTATGCTAGGTGGACACGTAAGCGTAGGAGATTATGCTTTTGTTAGTGGCGGTGTTGCCGTTCACCAATTCTGTCGCATCGGTAGTGGCTCGATGACATCTGGCAACGCCGTGATTACAGAAGACGTTCCGCCGCACGGTCTAGCTCATTCGCGAAATCAAATCTCAGGTTTAAATTTAGTGGGAATGCGCAGACGCGGGCTGAGCAATGAGGTAATCACTGAAGTCAAAAAGGCCTATCACGCCGTCTATGCACCCCATGGAAGTTGCCCAGACCTAGCACAATCAGCCTTAAAATCTGGTGAATTCACCACGCCAGAAGCTTTGGAATTTCTTGATTTCTTTTTAGGAGGAAAACGTGGACGCTACGTCCAACCCGAATGAGCGAAGCCCCGATTGCATTAACCTGTGGCGACCCCGCTGGCGTAGGTCCCGAACTCATTGCCATGTGGATTAAATCACACCCACAATTAATCAGTAGGGTCGCACCCATTGGGCCCCTTTCTTGGTTAAAAACTTTGGGTATAAAAAATCCCGAAGCCTTCGCTGTTGGATCGAGTGACTCTACTGTAAATCCAGGAAAGCCCGATGTAGAAGGAAGTCGTATCGCCATCGCTGCGATGGAATTTGCAGCGAAAGGTGTCGCCGAAGGAAAGTTTCGTGCGGTCGTCACTGGACCCGTCAGCAAAAATAATTTGTCGCAAGTGGGCTATAAGTTCCCAGGGCAAACCGAATTCTTTGCTTATCACTGGAGTGGAGAACCCGTGATGGCATTCGCAGGCGGTAAAATGACTGTTGGACTAGTCACGTGGCACATTCCGCTCCAAGCGGTTTCGAGCCAAATTAATTCAACAAATATTCGCCAAACAATTTTAGCACTCATTCAACTTCGTAAGAAACTTGGAGATAAAAATCCGCGTATTGCCGTGTGTGGATTAAATCCTCACGCAGGTGAAAACGGTCTACTCGGCTCGGAAGATAAAACAATCATTCAACCCGCCATTGAGTCGTTGCGCCATGAAGGCTATGATGTGACTGGCCCACTTTCAGGTGACACGGTTTTTTATCGTCACTTAAAAGGTGAATTTGATGCCGTAGCGGCAATGTATCACGACCAAGGCCTAGCCCCTTTAAAATCCATTGATTTTGCAACATCCGCGAATCTGACATTAGGACTAAAGCATGTTCGCACGAGCCCCGATCACGGCACAGCATTTGAAATAGCCGGAAAGGGTTTAGTAGATTGCGGAAGCTTCGACGCAGCCGTAAGACTGGCCGAGATTCTATCCTCTCGATGATTCGACAGTTTTTATTTACGCTTTTCTGTTTCAGTTGGGCAGTAGCTGCCGATTCCATGCGGATTGCAAGTTACAGTCCGGGGGCAACTCAAACGCTGATTGATTTAAATTGCTCGGCACAGATTGTCGCCGCCACAAAATGGTGCCCTCTACCCGCCCATCATTCGGCATCGCGCGACTGCGATGCTTTTAATCCAGATCTTGAAAAACTATTACAGAAAAAACCTACTCTGGTTATTTTGCCCAGACTCGCCAATCCACTGTGGGCCGATCGCTGCCGACAGGCTGGGTTAAAGGTATTAGTTCTTTCGCCCGAAAGTAAAAACAGTGTCTGCGAAGATGTGCGTTTAATCGGAGAAGCGGTACGCCAAGAAAATTTAGCTCGTGATTTAATTTCTCGTTTAGAAAACACTCAGCGCACGTCATCAAAAAAACTTTTAGTGATTTGGGACGGCATGATGGCAGGGAAAAACTCTTATCTCGCGGGGCCATTAGAAAGAGTCGGGTACGATCTTCCATATCCAGATATGACATGGATTAAGTGTGACTGGGAAATGATTGCTCAATTTAACCCCGATATCATTTTATGGATAAATAATGAACCAGTAGATGGACCGATTGATTTATCCGCAGACCATTTGAGGGATTTTGAGGATTTGCCGGCCGTTAGGCAGGTAAATGCGGTAAAAAATAAAAAGATATTTTCTACCAACAGCGGCCGTAACTGGTTGCCTAGTAGCAGTTTATTTAACGCCTGCTCAAAAATGAATAAACTCATAACCACCAATGATTTAGAGCATTATTTGACAAAGTAGACCTAACTTTTAGATGTTTAAGTCCTTCTCAATCACAAATGAAATCCTCATTCCTCCGTTTATTAACCTCTGCCGCTGTCGCCCTCGCGCTGACTTCGGTTGTCACCTTCGCAGAAGAACCTGCTAAGACTGATGCTCCAGCTCCTGCTGCTGAACCAGCAAAGACTGAACCAGCTAAGCAAGAAGCTGCTCCAGAAAAGAAGGAAGACGAGAAAGCTCCTGCGACTGCTCCAGCTGAAGCTCCTAAGAGCGAAATCTCAAACCACTGTGGTAGCTGCGGTAAAAAAGACGAGCCAACTACCGCTCCTGCAACTGAGCCTGCCAAGACCGAGCCTGTAAAACAAGAAGAAGCTCCTGAGAAAAAAGATGGCGAAAAGTGCCCAGGTTGCCCTTCCGAAGCTCCTAAGGCCTAATTAAGTTTAGACATTGATTTTAAAGGGCGAACTTTCGAGTTCGCCCTTTTTATTTATTCCAATTCAAGCCGAGATCCTGACGAACAAAGTCAGGAAAATCTTGGCGAATGGTGAATTTCATTTTCTCCGCATAAATAAAATCTTCTGGGCGACCAGCACCACTACGCACCGCACACGATTTTATTCCTGCATTTAATCCAGCATCCCAATCAGTAATACGATCGCCCACCATCCAACAGCGGGTGGCATCGAGTTCATGTTGCTCAATCATTTCTAAAATAAATCGAGGACTCGGTTTTCGGTATAAAGAAGGCTCATCCGGTTTTTCGGGGGCGGCTTTGATTTCTAAAATCCCTGGAGCCGGCAAATCGAGCAACTCAAGCATGCGCTGATTGCAGGCGTGGTATTGTTCCCAGGTAAAAATCCCCCGATTTATACCACTTTGATTGGTGAGGATGAAAAGCTTATATCCGGCCGATAAACAGGCATTAAGAGCAGGCTTTACCCCGGAAATAAGGCTTACCTGGTCAACTTGGCAGGTATGGTGATGGTCTTCGATGAGATTTCCATCCCGATCGAGGAAAAGGGCGGGCGATTTGGCCATGTCGCCAGCCAATCGATGCATTTAAGTAGTGCAAGCCATTGAAAGGGGGCTTGACCGTGGGGGCAGAGGGACTCTACATCTGACCCTCAACCAGAGCAGAACCATGGCAAATCCGAAACGCAAACAGTCTAAACGTCGCAGTCGCCTTCGTCGCGGGGCCAATCAGTTCCGTGCTCCCAAGCTCGTACGCGATGCAGAATCAGGCGCCCTCCGCCGTTCACACCGCGTCGACCCAACCACCGGTAAATACCGTGGTCGTCAAGTCCTCGACACCGAGGCTTAAGCAAATTTTACGGGCAACGCCCGTTCAATCATGAGCGAAGAAATCACGCCCACTGGAAAAAAGATCGCCCTCGATTGTATGGGTGGTGACTTAGGTCCATCGGAAGCCATCGCTGGTGCAGCCTTGGCAATCCGTGAAGGATTTATTGGTCCCAATGATAAACTTATTTTAGTCGGCCACGAAGATAACTTACGCCAACTCGCTGCGGAACACAGAGTACTTAAATCCAAGCGCGTTGAGTTTAAACATGCAGCAACAGTGGTAAATCCGGATGACGCTGCGATGACGGTTATTAAATCTAAACGCGATTCATCGATGTTGATTGCGCTAGATATGCTTAAAGCAGGACAAGCCGATCTCGTCATTTCTACTGGTAATACAAAAGCCTTAGTCGCTGCAGGAACCATTAAAGTGCGTCCCATGGAAGGCGCCGAACGTCCTGCCTTAGCTGCCATTATGCCTCGTCGTGAAGGTCACTTCGTGATGCTCGATGTCGGTGCAAACCCTGAAGCTAAACCTGAACATTTAGTCCACAACGCCGTACTCGGATCCATCTACGCACAAAGTGCTTTAGGTATCACTAATCCTCGCGTGGGTTTATTGTCTGTGGGCACCGAAGAAGGTAAAGGCGGTGCCAGAATTAATCGCACGCACACTTTATTAAAAGCGATGGGCGATAAAATTAATTACGTTGGACCCGTTGAAGGATTTGATGTGTTTGGCGACGCCTGTGATGTCGTGGTCACCGATGGATTCACTGGAAATGTTATTTTAAAAACTCTCGAAGGTCTGGTCTACATGGTGAGAGATATGGTCGGTAAAAAAGTTAAGAGTAATCCAGTCTACCTCGCTGGTGGTATCGCCATGTTCCCTCTCCTGCGTGATCTTAAAGGAAAACTTAAGCCCGAAAAATATGGTGGAGCTCCTTTATTAGGACTCTCAAGTTTAGTTATGAAAGCTCACGGTTCCAGCAATCGACAGAGCATTGCCAGTGCCATTCGCCTAGGTCTCGAAGCCGTGGGCCACGATGCTAACCGCCGAATGTTGGTCGCTTTAGCTGAAGCAAATGCCGTAATTTCTTCGACTCCGGAAGAAGAATGAGGTTTTAGTGTTCCCTTCTTCCCCGCGTAGGGCTTACTTCAACTATTTGATGAACCCGACTCAATCCTCAGTCTTCATCCGTTCGCTCGGAGTCTATACACCCGAGCGAAAACTGACCAACGATGATTTATCAAAGATCGTCGATACCAACGATGAGTGGATTAAAACACGTTCAGGAATTGCCGAACGTCGTATCGCCGGACCAAACGAAAATCCTTCCGACATGGGGGCAAAAGCTTCCGCCCAAGCGCTCAAAAATGCCGGACTTAATCCAGAAGACATCGACCTGCTCATTGTGGCAACGATGACCCCTGATGTCCCCTTCCCTTCAACTGCCTGCATCCTTCAAGCCAAACTTGGCCTGCGTCGGGATATTCCCGCCTTCGATATTTCCGCCGCATGCTCAGGATTTATTTTTGCCCTTCAAGTCGGTACTGACATGTTGCGTTCGGGAAATTATCGACGCGCACTCGTTGTCGGATCAGAAAAACTTTCGGGAGTGCTTGATTGGCAAGATCGCACCACCTGCGTACTTTTTGGTGATGGCGCTGGAGCCGCTATTTTAGAATTAACTGATACACCTAATGTCGGTATCCTCGGAAACATGTTGGGGTCAGATGGATATAACGCGGAACTCATTCACAGTGTAGCAGGCGGTTCAGCTAAACCAGCGACACCTGAAACCATTCAAAATCGCGAACACTGTCTGCGCATGAACGGTAAAGAAGTTTTTAAACTCGCGGTGCGCGTGATGTCCGAATCCTGTCAGCGCGTTTTGAATAGTTGTGGCGTGACCTCCGATCAAGTGGCGTGGTTCATACCTCACCAAGCGAACGCTCGAATTTTAGAAGCTGTAGCCGGCCAATTAAATGTGGGGCTTGAGCGTTTTCCTTCGAATTTAGACCGATTTGGGAACACTTCTGCCGCGTCCATTCCGTTGGCCCTCGAAGAGGCTTGGCGGGAAGGCAAAATCAAACACGGTGACCTTATCCTGCTTGTCGCTTTCGGCTCAGGACTAACCTGGGGAGCAACCCTCCTTCGTTGGCATGAACCTAAAAAATAAATTTTTCTGCATCTTCGCTCTCGCCCTCACACTGAACTGTCAGGCTGAGCTAATTCACACCGGCCCCCGCTGGACGCTCAAAGAAGGCACCACTTCTGTCGTCATTGCACCCACGACGTTGCCTGAGTTATTGAATCAAATCAACGAAGCACAGGCCGCGACGGATGATAAAAATTATTTAAAAGCATTATCACTTTGGGATAAAATCGCGGAAACACAATTTGGTCACGAAGGCGAAGCGATTGCCCTGATTGCGAGAGCCAAAATTCATATTGCCCGTAATCAGTTCGAGCCAGCCGAGCGCGAAGACTTAGACGAATTTTTTAAACGCCATACCAACTACGTAAACTTCCAAGACGCTGTAGATTTAGATTTTATTATCGCTTCGCGTTTAGCGGAAGGAAATCGCCCGCGACTGGGTGGCTGGTTCCCTTGGTTCAAGGATCGTCTACATGCCGTGCCAGTTTACGAAAAAGTTATTAAAGTTGCTCCCAATGGACTGCTCGCCGACATCGCCCTGATTCGCATTGCCCGATTAAACGCAGACGAAGGTCGTTCTGCCGAGAGTCTTGATGCCTTAGAACGCATCATTAGCGATTATCCTAATTCAAAATACGCACCCGAAGCCTTAGAAAAACTAGCTAAATTACGTAGCGAAGAATCACTCGGACCAGATTGGGATCAAGCGAGCACGATTGATTCGGTTGACCACTGGAAAACCCTGGCCGACCAATACCCCAACGACCCACGTGCGAAAATTGCTGCCGAACAGATTAAGCTGTTACGTGATCGTGCAGCCCGTGCCCGACTTAATCTTGGAAAATTTTATTGGTATAGTCGCAACAATCCTGAGGCCGCTAAGCTCATGGCTAACGCTTGCCGAAGTATTTCACCCGAGTCTGCCGCTGCCGTAGAAGCACAAAGTTTACTCAAGGAAATTGAGAAAAATCCAACCCCGCCGACAACCATTGCGGACAAACTACTCGGGGCCTATCCGCGTCCATCGTCCAGTACTGAAAATAAACCCGTCACTGTGGGCGACGAATTAGACGCTCTCGGTTTTCGCAGAGAAACACTTAATCCCGCTATAGAAAACTCACGTCCATGATCTTCCGAACACTACTCACACTGATTGGTCTAGGTTTAACTTTAAGCCAAAGCGGTTGTTCCTCTTATGAGCTCGGTGGACCTAAGCCCGCGTTCACCACCATCGAAATTGCTCCCATTCAAAATACCACTTCACGAATTGGTACGCATGTAGCACTCGAACAAAAATTAATTGAATCATTTACCGCTGACCCACGCATTAAAATCGGTTCAGGCGGTGCAAAATTAGAAACTGTGGTCACCCACTACAGCCACCGAGGTCTAACTACGAAATCTACCGACAGTTATACCTACAGTAGCTTTAATGTTTCGATCACAGTGCGTTGTACCTTAACCACCAACAACGGAACTAAAGTTTTGTTTAAAGACCGAGAATTCAGCGCTTCCGCAACCTTACAGCCCAACGGCGATGCTTCCGCAGAAGAACGTAGTATTGCCCCTGGTTTATTTGCCGATATCGTTAGCCAAATAAGAGAAGCGGCTACTACCGCTTGGTAAAAATGAACTCGCCCATCGTTGCGCCTTCCCTACTCGCCGCAAATCACGGTGAATTTGCGTTAGGAATTAAAGCCATCGAAGAATCGGGACTAAAGTGGGTTCACCTCGATATTATGGACGGACATTTTGTGCCGAACATAAGCTTTGGCCCACAGGTTGTAGCCGATTTAAGACCGCGGACAAAACTCCTTTTTGATGTACATCTGATGCTACAAAATCCAGATCGCTACGTCGCTGCATTCGTTAAAGCCGGCGCAGAAATCATCACGGTGCATGTCGAAGCCGATCACGATGTCGCCAAGACAATTAAAAGTATCAAAGAGGCGGGCGTCCAGGCGGGCATTGCGATGAATCCTGATTGCGACCCCAAAAGACTTTTACCGTATCTTGATTCAGTAGACCTTGTCTTGTGCATGACAGTTTTCCCTGGTTTCGGTGGACAATCTTTTATGCCATCCGTACTCGAGAGCATTAAGTTCTTAAACAACGAAAGAAAAAATCGTGGATTAAAATTCCGCTTAGAAGTCGACGGGGGAATTAACAGCGAAACTGGTTTACAATGTCGCGCCGCTGGGGCCGACACCCTCGTAGCCGGTACAGCGTTTTATAAAGCACCTGATCGCCGCGCCTTTATCGCTGGATTAACTGCTTAAGCCTCAGGAGTTGGAGTAGAGTTACCTTCTAAACTCTTCTCCTTCTGTAATCTTAACTGACCACAGGCGGCATTAATATCATGCCCTTTTTCCCGACGTAAAGTCGCGGTAACACCCAGCGCTCGCAGTTCTTTGACGAAGCGATCCTGGCGAGTAATGGAAGGTCTACGCCACTCGAGTCCCTCTACCGTATTATAGGGAATTAAATTAACGTGTGCATGTAATTCTCGGGCAATCACCGCCAACTTCTGGGCCTGTTCAAGTGAATCATTAATTTCTTCAATGAGAATAAATTCGAGAGTCAGCATGCGACCATGTTGACGTGCAAAAGTTTTGGCCGCGGGAATTAATTCTTCGAGCGGATACTTTTTATTTACGGGCATAATTTTTTCCCGCACCTCATTCGTTGCTCCGTGTAAACTAATCGCTAAACGAAATCCTAAAGTTTCTTCAGCTAGTTTTAAAATCTTAGGAACTACACCCGATGTAGAAATCGTAACGCGACGCGCACCAAAACCAAAACCCCACTGAGCGTTCACGATTTTCAAGGCCGCCATCAAATTATCGTAATTCGCTAAAGGCTCACCCATGCCCATGACTACAATATTATCGAATGAGGCTAAGCCTTCGGCGGCGCGTGCCGGGTCGGCTTGATCTTCGATGCGACAAACTTGGACGAGTTGAGAAACAATTTCACCAACACTTAAATCGCGCTTCCATCCTTCAAGGCCCGAAGCACAGAATTTACATCCATAGGCACAGCCCACTTGGGTGGAGATACAAATAGTCCTACGAGATTTATCTTGGCCGACGCCTTCCATGGGGGCACGGATGATGACGGTCTCGATCAAGGAACCATCGCGAAGCCTTTGTAAAAGTTTCTGAGTCACATCTTGAGCCGTTTTTCGCCCAAGCACGTCGGTTGCCGTAAAATCGTAATTTTCGGCCAGCCAAACCCTCAAATTGGCCGGTAAATTAGTCATTATTTCAGCGGATTCGGCCCGACGGGGATAAATCCACTCAAAAATCTGCCCTGCCCGGTATTTTGGATGACCAGCTTCAGCTAGCTTAAGCCCCAAGGTGTCAGGGGTTTCGCCATGGATTGAGGGTTTTGAAGGCTTAAAGGCCATAGGTGATTGGGACGAGTTGCACTTATTTTGGTGGCAAAGACGATGGACCTTCCTTCCGGCTTGCAAGTAAGTTTTGTTACCCCCAAAACCACAATTTGCAATGAGTAACAAGGCCCTCAACCCACACGGTGGCAAAAACCACCTCATCCCAGAAACCATCAGCCTGGTCACGGCTGGTAAAAATGGTTTTTGCTTACACCAAGCTTGGGGTATCGGAATCATTCGTGCGTACGACGAAACTACGAAGCGCTTCACCGTCGACTTCCCGGAGCAGTCCAAAAAAGGACACATCATTGACGTAGCTTTTTTCTCTAATGGAAAAATCGAGATCCTAAATCCGGAGAGCATCCTCTCCCAGGCTTACGCGGACGCTACTAAAGAAAAAATTGCTAAATTAGTAGCCGACGACGTACCCACTTTAATCAAAAGCATCTTAGCAGAATACCCAACCGGTGAGTGCTCTTCCTATGCTCTCGAAGCACAATTAGATCGAATCTATTTTGCTTCTCTCCCTGCTGGTAAAGAACGCGCGACCGCGTTTAAAAATTGGTGGACTAAAGGTCGCGCCGCTATCCGTAAAGATCGTGCTATTTTAATTCCTGAACGCAAAGGTGGAGCCTACGCTTTACTCGAAGCTCCTAAGGATGTGGGCGAAGATCTTTTCGCTCAGTACGAAATGTCTCCTATCTTCGAACGCAAAATTGCTATTCTCGAAGAACTCGCCGAAAGCCCAACCAATGAAACACGTTCAGCTGCGAACGAGGCTAATTTAGCGAAGGTTTCAAGCGATCTTAGCAAGGCCTTAAAAGGCCTCACCGGTTCACGTCGAAACACCCATTTACCTAAGATTTTATGCGCTATTTGGAATCGCGATAAGTTCTTCCGCACCGCAGTTGAAACTGTCGACACCCAAAGCCCAACAGCGTCTGAAATCATTGCTGAAAGCAGCGACGCCGACCTCGCCAATATCGCCCTACACATCCCACACACGAGTGAAAAAATTCGTGCATTGCTCGACTTAATTCGTGCACACCACGGCGACCGCTGGGCTGATCGCGCTTTCGATTTACTCCGCAATCGTGATATCGGTGGAACGAAAACTGGTTCTGCAAAATTAGTTTCAGAATGCATCTCTTACCTTTGTGACGCTGACCTCGGCGAAAAAGTTGCGAAACGTTTCAGCGAGTGGCTCGATTCACGCGACCTCCGTCCTCCAGTTATCATTTGGATTATCAAGAATCGTGAGTCCAAAAAATATGCAGAGATTGTTAATCCTCTGGTTAACCCTAATCTCCTCGCCGCAATCTTGAGCAGCATCGACATCGAAGCGCTTGAGTCCAACTCAACGGCTCGTATTCCTCTCGTAACCGAGTTGATCAATGACAAAAATATTCTGTCCGATATCCTGATGCCCAATGGCAATAAAGTAGATATCGAAACCATCTTCGACCTCGTTCGCGTCATGTTACGCAATCAAGGCTTCGACGAAACGACCAAGAGCAAACTCAAGGCCCGCTTCCACAATATCGAACCTAGCGTCGAACAAATCTGGAAGAGCCAACAAGACGAAAACACCACTGAAGAAAGCACGCTCAAGGTTTCTAACGAAAGTAAATTAGCCCGCGAAGCTGAACTTACCGATATCGTTCAGGTCAAACTTCCGGCCACTAAAGAAGCGATTCAAATTGCGAAAGAGCACGGCGACTTACGCGAAAACTCTGAATACAAGATGGCTCGCCAAGATCACGACACCTTAACGGCTCGTCGCGGTGAATTAGAAGCAATGCTCAAGAAGGCTGAAGTGATTGATTTTGCTGCCGCCAAGACCGACAAGGTTTCTATCGGCACCAACGTTAAATTACATCGCGCATCTGATAAGAGCGAAATCACCTACACCATTCTTGGTGCTTGGGATGGCGAACCAGAGCGTAACATCTTAGCCTACATCACTCCTTTAGCTCGCCAGTTCTTGAATAAGACAGTGGGCGAAGAGTTTGCGACGAATATCAAAGGACGCACTGAAAAGTGGAAGGTTCTTTCGATTACTCGCTGGACCGATAAGAAATAAGCCGAAGTTCATTCTTTTGATACGACGAAGCCCTAGTTTTCTAGGGCTTCCTCTTTTGACACGGACGCAAACCCCCTGCAATCTCACCGCATGCCCGACCCTTGGGAATCCATCCGCCTTCTTTCTGACCCTACTAGGGCGCGGATTCTTTTCCTCATTAGCCGAGGCGAGCTTTCCGTAGGCGAACTTCAAGAGATACTTGGCATGCGCCAATCACGCATTTCTACGCATCTTTCACTCTTAAAAAAATCCGGACTAGCCCACGACCGGCGTGATGGAAAAAATTCTTTTTATGTTTTAGCAGATAACCTGCCCAGTGGCGTTCAGAAGATTATTGAAGCGACTCAACAAGCCACCGCCCAGGAATCACAAACCCAAGCCGATCAACGAGCCCTTAAACGTTTAGCGGAAAAACGTCGTCGCAAAACCGAACAACATTTCAACCTCGTTGCCGAACGTCTGGGAAAAAATTACTGCCCAGGCCGCTCATGGGAATCCATCGGGCAAATGCTTTTTCTCTTAACACCCAAAGTTAAAATTGCCGACCTCGGTGCAGGTGATGGCACACTCTCCAGACTACTCGCACGCCAGGCAGAATTTGTTTACTGTATCGATAACTCGTCTCGCATGGTGGAGCTGGGTCGAAGTTTAGCTAAAAAAGAACAGATTAAAAATCTGGAATATATTTTAGGGGACATTGAAAAAGTTCCACTGCCCGACAAGAGCGTGGACCTCGCCCTTCTCAGCCAAGCGCTACACCACGCAGAAAATCCCAAAAAGGCACTCACCGAAGCCTATCGCATTCTTAAGCCGGGCGGCCGATTGCTCATTTTAGATTTACGCGCACATAAATTCGAAAAAGCACGTGAACTCTATGCCGATCGCTGGTTGGGCTTTAATGAAAACGACTTGCACGATTGGCTCGAAGAATCTGGCTTTATTAAGACCGAAGTGCGGATTGTTACAAAAGAGTCACAGGAGCCTGGCTTTGAGACAATTCTAGGTACAGCAATACGTCCATCTAAGTAATAATTAAGGTTAATTACTCATTTCTGAGTGCGTATAAGTTTAGGAGTTTTTGCCTTGTTAAGACTTGGCAAAATTACGCCTTAAAGACACTTTTACAGCCTACTTCCAAGAGTCCCCAAGCTCCTGCATCCGATGGCTTTATTTGTCCCCCGATCCTTTCGATTTTTAGTAATCGCGACCCTGGTTGCGCTGTTCACTGGAACGTTTGGCTCCACTCTTTGCTTGGCACAAAATAAAGCACCAGCAACTAAACCAGCCGAAGACCCTCTCACCGTTCTGTTCACCAAAGCGATGCTGGCGATGGATCAGAAAAAATATGACGAAGCTCTCAAAAATTTAGATGAGATTGAGAAGAAGGCTCCCAAGCTGGAAGTTAAATTAGCAGCTGTCGTTCAATTCAAACGTGCCTCCTGTTACTACCTGAAAAAAGATTGGGCTAAAGCCGAAGGTGCTATCAATTTATTTCTAACTAAGTTCCCTAAAGGCACGGAAGATTTTTTTGATATTAACGATAATAAAATCGGCGTCGCTCGTTTAACCTTAGTTGAAGTGTACGGCGGACAGTCCAAGTGGGAAGATGCGTTAAAACTTTTAAGTGAGTTACGCACCAGCCCACTCGTACAACCACAAGACCGCGTGAGCGCCTATGCTCTCTCGGGTCGCATCATTGTCGAACAAGCCAAGAGCGGCACTGAACCAGAAAAAAGAAAAGCCTATGGCCAAGCCTTAGAACTTCTTAAAAAAGCCATCGCGGGTGGATTAGGTACGCCCGAAGCACGCGAAGCCGGCAATCAACTTGTCGAAGTTTACACTAAGCTCGGCTTAGTTAAAGAAGCTGAACAATTAAAAGCGGAAATCGACTCCAAGGGATCAGGTTCGCCCGCCGAAATCGTCCGTGCCAACTTCCAACGTATCGAAATCGGTGATGCCCGCTTCGCAAGCGCCGAGAGTTGCACCGATGAAAAAACTAAAAGCGAACTCTATCGTCAGGCCTTAGCCAGTTATCAAGGAGTACTGCGCCGAAACACTATCACTCGCTCTATCACCAAGGCACTCGAGCAAAAACAAAACGAACTCGATAATCTTCTGCGTGTCACTGGTACCGTAAGCGATGAAACCAAAGCAAAGATTGAAACTGCTAAAGCCGAACTCGCACAGTTCCAAAAAATCGAAGGCGAATTTTCCAAGAATAAAGACTACGATGCACTCATCGCCTATCGTATCGGCCTTTGCTTATTAGAATTAAAATTACCTTGGGAAGCCTTTGTCGCATTCCGTGATATTTTCGACAACTCACCTAACTTCACGAAAGTAACTGGAGCTCATTATTATTACCTACTAGCTCTTCGTGAAATTGGCCGAAACACAGAAGCCCAAGCTAAGTGCAAAGAGTTTTTACAAAAATTTCCTGAAGCCGAACAAGTATCCGAAGTCGCTATCATTCTGGGATCTATCTCACAGGACCGCGAAGAATATCCTGAAGCTATCGAACATTACAAATGGGCGAAGCAAAATGTTAAGAAGATGGATCCTTCAACGCTCGAAGAATTAGATTTTCGCATCGCAGCGTCTTACTTTGCACAAGTAGAGTGGGAAAAAGCACGCGTCGCGCTGGATGAATTTGCGCGTAAGTATCCGAAGTCACTTGGCAAAGAACAAGTCACCTACATGCGGGCCCTTTGCTGGTTCTACCAAGGTAAATACAAGGAGACCAAACAAGGGTTTGATGACTACCAGAAACAATATCCCAAAGGTGCTTTCTTGCCCGATGTCCGCTATCGCCAAGCCATTATCAAGTACGGACTCAATCCACCAGAAATCGCGGAGTGTCAAAAAATCTGCCAAGATTGGTTAAAGGACTACAGCAACAGCAGCGTCTTCGAAGTACAAAATCAAGTCCCTGAAATACACACCCTCATCGGCGATTGTGAAACCCGTCTAGCCACCGATCTCGATAATGCGATTCGCACCGCAGATAATAATATCAAAACCAATGGCGACCCTGCGGTTAAAAAGAAATACGCTTTAGAAAAACAACGCCTCGAAAAAGAAAAGGAAGTCCATGTCGTTAAATCCATCGAGGCTTACATCGCTGCTGCGAAAACCAGTAAGACTAATGCCAGCGCTTTGGAATTTGTTGTACAGGAACTCAATAAACTTCTCTCGGGTCGCGGTGAACATCAAAAACTCAGAAATCTTTATCAGGAAATCTACGATTGGGATCACAATAGCCCCAAGGCTATGTCTTACCTCTACGAGATTATCAAAGCAACCGAACGCATGGGTGATAAACCTGAATTCTCTCAGCGTACAGAAGCCACCCAGAAGAAATATAGTGCACTCTTAGCGGTAGCTCGTCGCAAGGTTGATGATTTAACCAAAGCAGACAGTACTACACCTGCCGTATTAGCGGCTGCTAAAGCCGAGGTAGCGAAACTCTCTGACGCGCTCGCCGCTGAGCTCGATCAAATCGAGAAAGACCGACAAGTAAGCATCCAGGCGGCTAAAACCGAAGCTCTCGGCATGCTTTCAAAATCCGTCGCTGAGTCCATCAATGACCGTAAACAAGAAGGCTCCGAGAAGTTGATTATTTTCTTAGCTGAAAAAATCTCGCGTAAAGTAAAACGCGTAAAGCCTGGCGTCGCCCTCGACCCTAAAGCTTATACCGCGGAAAAAGCAGAGCAGGAAATCTCGCAGTTACTCAAACTCGAACAGAACAAAGACTCTTTAATTGCTCAAGCCCGTGGCTATTTCGCCCTCGCGCAACTTTCGACCTTCTTACGCAATCCTGAAAAGACCGACCTCTACTTCCGAAAGATTTCCAATAACTATAAAGCCGAGGAGCTTAGTTCCACGCTCTTGGGCGTTGTCGGAGACCACTTAGTTGCCAAAAGAAATTATCCTGCCGCCGAGAGTTTGTATCAATACCTCCTCGAGCACCATCGTTCATCCGAGTATGCTGACTTTGGTTTTGCAGGCATGGCGGAAGTTCGCCTCAACCAAGGCAAATTTAAAGAAGCACTCGACCTCTGCAATGAGGCCACGGACAACAACATCGTGATGTCCAAAGAAAAGGATATCAAATTTGCCCACGCTCGTGCCTTAGCAGAATTGGGTCGCTACGAAGAAGCACGTAAAGACTTTGAAGAAATCGTTAAGACCAAGGAGTGGAAAGGTGAGACCACCGCGGGCTGTCTTTACTGGATTGGACTCATGGAAGAGCGCCAAGGAAACTCCGCCGAAGCGGTCGCCTTCTATCGTCGCTGCTACCAAACCTGGAAGAAGTATGAATTCTGGTCAGCCAAAGCCTACCTCGGTACTGCTAAAATTTTAGCCGGAAAATTAGGTCAAAAACCTGAGGCCAAACTTCTTCTCGCAGAAATGCTTTCTAAGGATCGTATTAAGGACACCCCGGAGGCAAAGGAAGCGAAAATCCTAATGCTATCACTCTAAGACCATGCGAGCTGCTCACTTATTTCTCTTCATGCTCTTCGCCCCACTGGTCGGCGAAGCCCAAACCCTCTTCTTTAAAAACAACGAGCGCTGGGAAGTGAATGATCCATTCAAAATGGATAAGTCTCTGCCACCTAAGCCACTGATTGACCCAAAGAAAGCGATTATCAGCACAACCAAGGGAACGATTGAACGCACTAGTCGCCAAGGCGATGTGGACATGGTTTTAACCAAGAAAATCAGCGAAGTGGAAGGCATTGTTTGGGCTCAACCTGAAAAAATCGTCCAAGCGCAAATCTATGTTAGTCGCGGCGAAGCTAATCTGGCCCTCGATGAAATCGAGCCCGTGATTAAATTCTTCGAACCCTTAAAGAAAGTTCCTGGTTCCTGGTGGTTAAAAGCATCGATGATTAAATTAGATGCATTGGATCGACTCGAGAACGACGCCGCGATTTCTAGCTTCTTAGAAAATTTAGAACGCGCCGATGACGGAACCCTCCCTGAACTCAGCACCAAAATTAAAGTAGCACGACTCGTTCAGAGTTATCGCAAAAATGAATTTGAAAAAGTGATTAATGAATCTACCGAGCTGATTAAGTCCGTTGATGACGTAGAAATTCTCGCGCGCTTACATATCCTCAAAGGAAGTTCGCTGCTCGTAACTAAAAAATATGAAAATGCGATGAACACTTTTTTACGTGTTCCAGTTTTCTACGGTTCCCAAGTTGAACAAATCCCCAAGGCCCTTTTAGGTGCCGCTAAAGCCTTCCGCGGCATGGACGGTCCGACCACCAAGGAACAAAAACTTGAAGAGGTTTCCAATCGTTACCTTCGAAATCTGATTACCAACTACCCTCTCTCCAAAGAAGCCGAAGAAGCTAAAAAACTTCTGCCTAAAGAGGAACGCCTCGAAGCTGAAGCCGACGCTGGTAAGATCAAGGATGCTGAATTCATCCCTGAAGCACCCGTAAAACCCTCTACCGAGGAAACAGAGGAAAAACCTCAGGAAATGAGCAAGTGAACCCTTGCCCCCTTTTTAATCTCAACCTAAATAAAATCTAACACCCCCCTATTTACCATGAAGACAATCCGCCTCCCCCTCCTCACGATGGCCTTCCTCGGAATGATGACCGTCCTCGCCAGCGCCCAAGAAGCTGCCGGCGTTAAAGAGAAAACCATGATGCACCTCTTCGTTGAAGGTGGCTGGGTCATGTACCCAATCACTCTCTGCTCCGTCGCCATGATCTGGTTCATCGTCGATGGCACCATTCGCACCAGCGCACAAAAACTCTATCCCGCCAGCCACGTCACCCAATTACGCGAACTCTTCAAGCGCGGTGACTACGTCGGTGCCTACAACTTCGCTAAATCCGCAGGCTCACCTGTCGCCGAAGTCGTACGTGCTGGTGTTGCCCTCGCACCCGACGGCAAACTCATGACTGAAGAAGCGGTCATCTCTGAAATTTCTCGCATTCAAGCCGACCTCATGGGCCGTGCGTCCTACCTCTCAGTGATCGGAGTTTGTACTCCGATGATTGGTCTCACTGGCACAGTGACAGGAATGATGAAGGCATTCGATAAGCTCGGTTCATCGGGCGTAGGTGACCCTTCACAGCTCGCTGGCGCGATTGGCGAAGTTCTCGTGGCAACTGCCTCGGGTCTCTTCATCGCAATCCCTGCGTTCATTTGCTACTACCTCTTACGTAATCGTATTCAAAAAGGCATTCACGACGTACAAGAAATCGTCACCGGATTATTCCGCTCCTTCCCTTACGATGAAGTACAAGGTCACGCTATCGGTGATGACGAAATCTACGCCGCCAAGCCTGATTGGAATGCCTCCAGCACTCCACCATCCGCTTAAGTTAACCCCTTAAACACTAAGACTTACTATGGCAGGAGGAGGCGGAGGCGGGGACGGAGAACCGGAATTCCAAGTAGCACCGATGATCGACGTGCTCCTGGTCTTACTGATTTTCTTTATGTCCATCACCTCAGCCCAAGTCTTGAAGGTTGATAAAAATATCAAACTCCCCGTCGCCCTCCACGGTGTAAAACGCGATGACAAAGCAGCTGCGGGACTCATCAATATTTCTTGGGATGCGAGTACCGGTCAGGCCAAATACAAACTGGATGATCGCGAGTTAGATATTAACGACAAGGACGGCATCTCCAAAGAACTCGCCGCCCGCAAAGGCACCAACGAAAAATTCCGTCTGCTCATTCGCGCCGATCGCCAATGTCAGGCCAAATTCATTTCCAAAGCACTCGAATGGGGTGCTGAAGCGGGTATCGATAACATCGCCTTCTCAGGCCTCAACCGCGACGAATAAAAATGCGCCTCGCCCCTCAAGAAGCTCCTGCGGATGCCGGATTCCAAATCGCCCCGATGATTGACGTGGTTTTCGTCATCATGCTTTTCTTCATGGTCATGGCCGGAGCCGTTAAAGTGGAACATGAATTAAAAACTACGCTTCCAGGAAATGCCGAAACCGCTAAGGAAACTGAAATGCCTGATGAAGTGACCATCGGTGTCGCAGAGAATGGACAAATCACCATCAACGAAGATCCCGTAGGTCAGCCCCAGGATCGCGAGCTTGAAGGTCTTTTCAATGAAATGACCAAGATGGCCCAAGCCGCTAAACAATCTAAGACCAAACTGCTCATCACCGTCCAAGCCGAAGAAGCCGCGCGTTATGAGAGAGTTATCAACGTTCTCGATGTTTTAGCTCGAGCCGACATCAGCAATGTTACCTTCGCAGTTGCTGAACCAGAATAATTAATTTTAATAAGAAACATGAAACTGTCCGCCCTCTTCTTCTCTTTTATCGTGTTAGCACTGTCCGGTTGCATCGTCGTGATTGAAGCCCCTCAGAA
>CANCLV010000004.1 GCA_947378905.1 Opitutia bacterium | reverse complement strand
TCTTTACCAATCACTACTCGATTATGATTTGCACCTTTAGACTTAAGAACACGTGAAATTGCCTGACCCGCCTTGAGTGCGACTTCGGAGGTAATCGGATACTCATTAGCACGACCTCGAATACCATCTGTTCCAAATAACTTTTGGGTCATAATTATTAAAATGGGTTAAAGTTCATTATGGAGGTAAATGCCCCTTAATTGAAAGATTAAAAGCCATCACGAAAGACCAATGTTTTTAAACATTTTACTAACTTTTTAAGCAGGTTTGACGATTAGGCAATTGCTCTTCAAATCGGTGGAATGGACTTAAATGAACCAACAGGCACTTCCGCTATAAAGTCCAACCCCTTCCGCTTTTATATCTCGGGCTTGGTTCTCGGTACATTAGCGATTCAAATTCAAGCGGTAGCGATTGCATGGCAGGTTTTCCAAATAACCAAAGCGGATCACAAACAAGCCGCACTCGCCCTCGGTGGCATCGGCCTTGCTGAAGTAATTCCATTCGTCAGTACCGTACTTTTTGCCGGACACTTCGCGGATAACCACAACCGCCACCGCATCACGTGCTCTGCGATTGCTGCAATGTTTCTCTTTGGGTTAGTTTTATTTTTTACACCCAAATTTGAGAGTCCATCCGTTCAACTGACACTTCTATACTCGATAGTATTTCTAGGCGGCCTCGCTCGAAGTTTCCTCACAACTTCAAGACAAGCTATGCTCGCAGAAATTCTCCCACGATCACATCTGTCGAGTGCCATTCGTTGGAGAAATACGCTTTTTGAATTAGCCTCAGTTCTCGGTCCGTTCATCGGCGGAATCATGCTCTGGCAAGGCGGACCCACTCTGGCTTATTCAGTCATGGCGGTACTATTTTTTAGTGCCCTGGTCTCCACTCTTTGCGTTCGGACAACTCAGAAACTTCAATCGAAAACACGTGAACCCATTCTCAAGAGCTTAACGACGGGTATTAATTTCATGATCGGACAACGTGTCATGCTTGGTGCATTTACCTTAGATTTATTCGCGATTCTCCTGGGTGGTGCGGTTGCCCTACTTCCTTTATTCGCTGAAATGCTTGGCGTGGGTGAATGGGGTTTTGGCTTTCTACGTGCAGCCACCTCAACAGGGGCGGTCGGCATGTCTGTTTGTCTCATATTTCTCCCTGCCTTTAAAAATGCCGGCCGAGCGCTCTATACTTCTTTCGCAGTTTTCGGCATCTGTATTATTGGATTCGGTTTTGCCATTCCTATCGCACAATTCTTGGGCTTCGGACTCTTTGGTGCATTCATCTTAAGTTGTATATTTCTTTTTATATCAGGTGCAGCCGATGCGGTTAATGTAATCATTCGTCAAACGATTCTCCAAACAAGCGTACCACCCGAAATGATGGGCCGGGTTTCTGCAGTCACTTCCATTTTCATTGGCTGCTCCAACGAACTAGGCGTCGCCGAGTCCGGCTTAATGGCACGAATTTTCGGAACGGTTAATTCCGTAATCCTGGGCGGATTTGCTGTGTTCGGGGTGATGGGCATCACCGCTTGGCAGTTCCCCGAAATCGGTAAACTAAAGAAACTCGGCTAAATATTATAATTCGAATTGTTTTCTCGCTTATCATTTTAGTTTAACGCAAATCAACGATTATGGCTCTCCTCAGTTTACTAGACATTTGCGTTAACTTCGGCGGGCCAGCCGTGCTTGATCATTTAAACTTACAAATCGAAGAAGGAGAAAGAGTTTGTTTACTGGGCCGAAATGGCGCTGGAAAAACTACTTTGATGCGTATTGCCGCCGGAGAAATGACACCTGACTCTGGAGCTGTCACACACCCCGATGGTGTAACGCAAGCCCGTCTAACCCAAGAAATTCCTCATCACCTACCTGGAAATGTCCGCTCCATTGTAGAGAGTGGACTGCGTGCCGACTCCATCGAAGAAGACTGGGAACGAGATGTCCGCGTGGATAGTTTAATCGAACGACTTGGACTCGATCCCGAAAAAGCCTTTGATGATTTATCGGGCGGCCTCAAGCGTCGCTGCCTACTCGCCCAAGCTTTAGCTGCTAAGCCTGATTTACTTTTGCTCGATGAACCAACCAATCACATGGACTTGGAGTCGATTCTCTGGATGGAAGAATTTTTATTAGAAGAAAAAATCCCACTCTTATTTGTGACGCACGATCGGGCTTTTCTTCGTCGCATGGCTAATCGTATTATCGAGCTCGACCGCGGAAAACTCATGAGTTGGTCTTGCGATTACGATACCTACTTAGTGAGAAAAGAAGAATTATTTATCGCGGAGGAACGCCAAAAAGCAGCCTTCGATAAAAAACTTTCTCAAGAAGAAGCTTGGTCACGCAGAAGTCCTGGCGCTCGCCGAACAAAATCTAATGCCCGCATGGAGGCGTTAAAGGTCCTGCGACAAGTCCGTGCCGACATGCGCAGTGCCACGGGTGCCGCCAAAATGGAAATCAGCACCGCAGATCGTTCGGGCGAACGCGTGGTTGAAGCCGAAAATATTGAATTTTCTTACGGCAAGGATCAGAAAATTATTCGCGATTTCACCTTCCGCTTAAATCGTGGAGATAAGGTGGGTCTCATCGGTCCCAACGGTGCGGGTAAAACTACTTTAGTTAAAATGTTAATGGGCCAGCTCCAACCTACGGGTGGAAATATTAAATTTGGTACCAAACTCGAAGTCGTTTACTTCGACCAAATGCGTGGGCTGATTAACGACAATTTAACAGTCGCTGAAAACCTGGCTGGCGATTCCGACACCGTAGAAGTTCAAGGCCGCTCCCGACATGTAATCAGCTACCTTCAGGATTTTTTGTTCGAACCCACTCGCGCTCGCTCCAAAGCTAAAGTGCTTTCCGGCGGTGAACGTAATCGTCTCCTGCTGGCACGCTTGTTCACTAAACCCGCTAATGTTTTGGTTCTCGATGAACCTACCAATGATTTAGACGCTGAAACCTTAGACGTACTCGAAGACCTCTTAGTTGAATATAAAGGTACACTCATCATCGTCAGTCACGATCGAGACTTCCTCGACAACGTCGTCACAAGTACACTTGTCTTTGAAGGCAATGGTATCGTCACCGAACATACGGGTGGTTATACTGATTGGCGTAATGAAGTAGAACGAATCGCTAATAGTAAAAGAGCACAGCCAACCGTGACTAAAGTTACTGCAACAGCCGAAACTAAACCAGCCGCCGGCAAATCGGCAAAATTAAGCAATAAAGACCGACAAGATATTGTGGAACTTCCTGGTAAGATTGCCGAACTCGAAGCAGAACAATCTAAAATAGCAGCCCAGTTGGCCGATCCCGATGTGTATAAAAATGGTGGAGCACTTTTTGCTGAATTACAAAAACGCCTTCAAACGATTGATGCAGAACACAACGTGGCCGTGCAGCGTTGGTTAGAGCTCGAATCTCGAAAGGGTTAGTCTTAAATCTTAGTTAAGTGCAGCGAACGATAAGTGAGTTCCCCACTCTGAGCATCACGATAGAGTCTCGACCCCTTCACGCCTGCAAAATCGAGTGCCAATTTATGCCAATAATTGGGCAAACAGTCTTTCACCATTTGGGTATAGCGTGGTGTGTTTAATTCCATACCCCGAATGATTTCAGGATTAATGAGGCGCATCTGATTCACACGCAGTGAAGGCTGACCAAATAAATCCTTCATCCATTCTTCTACTCCGCTTTCATATCTTAAATCTGCATAAACCAATTGCCCACCTGGTTTCAAAACACGGGAAACTTCTTTTAAAAAATTAGCAAAGTCAGGGTAACAATGCGAGGCCTCAACATTAATCACGATGTCAAAACTTTCATCAGCGAAAGGTAAGACCATCGCATCACCTTGCATGAATTTCAAACCAGTTACGGCGTGACGGGCTCGACAATATTCAATGGCCGCAGAATTTAAATCCAACGCGACATATTCGGCGGGCTTTAGATATCGAGTAAGATAAGAAGCTCCTCCACCATGTCCGCAGCTCACCTCGAGCACTCTTTTATTACGGAAATCTGTATAAGCGGCAATGTGATGATAAAGCTGGATATTAGGTCGATTTTGCTCATCGGAAATTTCCAACGGAATCCCCATCGGTGTATCAGTCTCAAAAGCATAATTCAGGAAATCGATACCCTTACTTTTAACTTTCCTTGTGAAATACGGATACCACCACTGCCAAAGTTTCTGCCGAAAGTACGGACGTGCTAAAATAGATTCAATCAGTGCCATTATTGCCAGACTCCTTGTGCTTTAAGTTCGCGCGTGGCAGCCTCTGCCCACCCACGATTGGCAACTGGACTCGCGGGACTGGGATGCAAGACTTTCGCAAATTGTATTTGATGTCCCTTCAGTGCTTCTCGTGCACGCGTTTCAGCATACCCACCCACCCCGACCACAATTTTGATTTTCATTTCATCAACCAAAACTCGAAGATAAGCATCACATGCTTCGTTAACCGTGCGAATAGAATCAGCTGGAAGTTCTTCAGGCACAACGTTGCGACCGATTTTTGTATTCTCGATAAAGAGTAACGGATTGTAGTTATGCACCCAATGTTCTTTAAAAAACTTATCTGCAGAACCAAATCGATCTTTGAATAATCCCCAAAGTCTCCGACCGCTTACCTCAGAACGTGTGCACGCAAAGCCCGTGACTTTTTTACTCGGATGCTCTCGATCGGGTCGACCTACCGGACGCTCCAAACCCATCCAATCACGAACTGACTCAACTTCACCAAACGGAATCCCGGTCTGTGCCATTCCAAATGGTCCAGGGTTCATACCTAAAAAAAGGACTCTTTTGGGTCCCATAGCACCGTACTGTGTCAAATAAGCTTCGTGTGACTCCCAAGCATAATCCAATGGACTATAAACATAATCAGCCGGACTGGGAAATTGCAGGTCACGTAATTGTGAGCGCAATTTAATCGTGGCTTTGATTATGTCGGACGCGGACATGTGCCTATCTCAATCCCAGGACGCCGAGGGGTCGAGTCCGAAGGTTAAACTTATCACGATTTCCCCTTGCACTCTCGGCGAGACAATTAAATGTCTGACGCTCTACACACGTGAGTAAACAACCGTCTTGGACCATCAAACACGCCGAAGATTACTACGGCTTTAAACGCTGGGGAGGTAATAACTTCTCCGTCGACGCTCAAGGGAATCTCTGTGTTCACCCTAAGGGCGACCATCGAAAAATTCGCATTGCCGATATCGTCAAGGAAGCGGAAGCGTCAGGCTTAAAACCGCCCCTCACCATCCGCGTTCAAGATTTACTCCGTCAACGCGTCACTCAAATCAACGAAGCTTTCCGTCGTGCCATTGAAGAAGAAGATTACCATGCACGCTATCGCGGAGTTTTCCCTATTAAAGTAAATCAACTTCGCGAAGTCGTAGAAGAAATTCTCGATGCAGGCGAAGAGTACGATTTCGGATTAGAAGCTGGATCTAAACCCGAACTCATCATCGCGCTCGCGCTGCTCGAAAATCGCAAAGCACTACTCATCTGTAACGGTTACAAAGATGAAGAATATATCGAGCTCGCCTTGATGGGTCGCCGCCTCGGCAAACAAACCATCATCGTTGTCGAACAACTTTCTGAAGTAGATGCCATCATCCGGATTGCCCGTCGCATGGGCGTGCAGCCACATATCGGTATCCGTGTTAAATTAACCACTGCCGGCGAAGGTAAATGGGCCGATAGCACAGGGGAAAATGCCAAGTTCGGCTTAACGGCTTCTGAAATTGTCGTCGCCGCGGAAAAATTAACGAAGGCGAAAATGAAAGATGCACTACGCCTCGTCCACTTCCACATCGGCTCGCAAGTTCCCAATATCGGTACGATCAAAAAAGCGGTTACCGAAGCTGCGCGCTTTTACTGCGAACTTAAACGCATGGGCTTCCCCATGGGACTTCTCGATGTCGGTGGCGGCCTAGGTATCGATTATGATGGCAGCCGTTCCGCTTTTGAATCTTCCATGAATTACAGCATGGAAGTATACGCGCGTGACGTCGTTGCGAACATCAAACAAATTTGTGAAGAAAGTAAGATTGAGGTCCCCGATATCGTTTCCGAGTCCGGTCGAGCATTAGTCGCTCCCCACTCCATTTTAATTTTTGAAGCGGTTGACCGAATCTCTCGCGATGAAAATCTCGAAGGTAAGCCAAGTGCCAAAGCCCACCAAATTGTGCGCGAGCTCGAAGCCATTCGGAAGAATAAACGTAAGTTCGATCCGCTTGAGCGCTATCACGACGCAAAACAAAAACGTGAAGAGGCACATGCCCGTTTTAATCTCGGTAATTTAAAATTAGCCGATCGTGCGATGGCTGATCGCCTCTTCTGGGACATCTGCCGCCAAATCCGACAAAGCCTATCAAACACTGCTGATATTCCTGATGAGCTCGCTCGCCTCGATTCTATGCTGGCCGAGCAGTACGTCTGTAATTTCTCCGTATTCCAATCGCTGCTCGACCACTGGGCACTCGATCAGCTCTTCCCTATCGCTCCGATCCACCGCCTCAATGAACGCCCCTCTGTTCAAGCGACGCTGGTGGATATCACCTGCGACTCCGATGGTAAGGTAGATGACTTTATCGACCTCGAAGACGTTCGCCGCACTTTAGCACTCCACCCACTTAAAGAAAATCAACCTTACTACATCGGCGCATTCATGGTCGGTGCGTATCAAGATATTATGGGCGACTTACATAATCTTTTTGGTCGAGTTAATGAAGCCCACGTTTTCTTAGAAGATGACGAAGAAGACGGTTTCTACATCGAAGAAAGTATTCCCGGTTACTCCGTGGCACGTATTCTCGACATGATTCAGTACAACTCCGAGGACCTTTGCCGTATGCTTAAACGTCAGGTCGACAAAGCCACCAGAGCAGACTCTGTGCGACCACGCGAAGGGGTCGCTATGGTAGACTTATACGAAAAATTGATACGTGGACGTACTTACTTGATTCCTCATCGCGAGGAGAAATCGAATCTCAAGAAGTCGAAAAAGAAAAAGTAATTAAGCTAAAATTACCTTCTGACGCTTTAGATATTCTAACGTGAGAGGTTTATGGTCGTTATTATTTTCGTATGAGACGACTTCCGCAAGCCATGCCCAATGGTCACCGCCATCCAGTCGCGTCGTGAATTTAAGTCTCACTGTCGCGAGTGAATCTTTAAGTAAATAGAATCCATCTTCACTGAGTTGAATGCGATCACCTAGCTTCTTAATTTTATCGATTTTGTGGCCTGATTTTTTACCGAGTAAATTAACGAGACTCGACATTTTACTGGTCATGAAATTTAGGACTCCTTCGGGATTCTCCTCGAGATTTTCAAGCGTCTTGGTGCCTTTATATACACCCACAATATATCTTTTAGGCTTCATGGATATGGGTGTTACGTAACTACAGATGTTTAAATTTCCTTTGCCATGTGCAGTCGTTGATAGGCTATAAATCGGGCCGTCGACACGATTCCATGGTTTAACTCGTATTTTGTTCATAATCTCGTTAATCAGTTTTAAAGAAACCAGCCGACTCGCAACCCGACGTCTCAATTAAATTTCTCACCCTAACTCATCTTGAAATGCTAAAAGTGGTCGCCCTCCACGGTTTTACCGGAAGTCATCAAGACTTTGAGCCTCTCAAATCTTTGGTAAACGAGGATCGTGTTGAATTTATTACACCCGATTGGCCTGGTCATGGAAAATTAAAACAGGAAGTAGACTCCCAAAAATATTCTCTCGATGCCCATATGGAAATTATTTCCGAGGCCGTGGGCTCGAGCAAACAGGTCATTCTATTAGGCTACTCGATGGGCGGTCGACTCGCACTCAACTGGGCACTCAATCATCCAGATCGAATTCAAAAACTTATCCTTATCGGATCTAGTCCAGGTATTGCCGATGAGACTGAATCTGCCGAAAGACTAAAAGGCGATCAAGCCTTAGCTCACTTCATCCGCATTCATGGCGTGAAACCGTTCATCAAATATTGGAATGGAAAAACTTTCTTTCGTCCCTTGATGTCCCTTCCACCCGATCGACTAGATCCGATTTTAGAACGTCGCCTAAAAAATACATCCGAAGGCCTAGCGCTGAGTCTTGAAAATGTCGGCACCGCCAGCCTTCCTTCCCTGTGGCCCCGACTCAAAGAACTGCGTTGCCCAGTGGACATCGTTGTCGGCGAAAAGGACCCAAAGTTTATCGAGATTGGCCACAGGATGGGCGAACGTATTCCCAAGGCCCGAATCAGTCTTATCGAGTCAGCCGGGCATGCTTTACACCTCGAAAGACCTGAAGATATTGCCGCCTTAATCAGTTAATTTAGGAGTCAAAACCCCGCTTTAATTGAGGTATTGACAGTGAACAAAGTTTCATAGAACATCCGTTCACTATGGAAGAACTAACCAAAAAGCAGAAGGCTATCTTGGACTACATGAAAGCTCACGTCACCGAGCATTCCTACTGGCCAAGCATCCGCGACATCCAAGCGAAGTTCCGCTTCGCTAGCACTAATGCTGTTTTCGGCCACCTCCAAGCCCTTGAGCGTAAAGGCGTTCTCCAAAGAATACCAGGAGCAGCCCGTGCCTACAAAGTGGCTCCAGAGGCCATTGAAGATCTTTCCGAGACTGTTATCCGATACGAAGGCCCAGATGAAAATTCTCTCGAAGTCTCAAACATTCCATTAATGGGATCCATCGCAGCTGGCTTCCCCGACTATACTGAATCCTCCGGCGTACTGGCTAGCATCCAAGCACCCATCTCCGAAGGCTCACGTCGTCGCCCACCCCAATCCTTTGCGCTACGCGTTCGTGGGGACTCAATGATCGATGCCAACATTAACGATGGCGACACGGTGATCATCGAACCTGGTGTACCCAAACATGGCGATATCGTAGCAGCGTTGATTGACGGCGAAACTACCTTAAAGCGCCTCATCAAACAGAGCTCGAAAGTTTACCTTAAAGCTGAGAACAAAAACTATCCTGAACTCTACCCAGCCAATGAGTTAGTTATTCAGGGTATCGCGAAGTCCGTCGTCCGCCCTATTTAGTTTTCTTTTTAAGCACCAAAATAATATCTGAGTAGGCGTCATTCAATTTACGCTTTTGTCGGATAATGTAATGGAAGTCGTGGCAGGCAACCAACTCGAAGGTCTTAATTTTTGCGATGAGCGATTTGAGTTCTGTCGCCGAGTAGGTGCGGAAATTCCAAAGGGTTTCTTCAACGCGTGTCATACCCTTCTCGGTAATAGTCATGCGGGTACGCATTGCCTCTGTGCGTTGCTTGATTTTTGCGGGCTCTGACCACGTTTCACTCACCACCTTCACGCCGGCGCGACGGTTCACCCACTTCTCATAATCAGCCGGGTTGTCCTTATAGTTCGTTAAGTGTAAGCCGATCAAACAAAGGCCACCAGGACGTAAGGCCTGGGACATGAGTTTCAATGAAGCCAAAGCATCTTTCTCTTTTAATAAATATTTAAAGGTCGTAACGAAACAATGAGTCAAATCGTAGCTGCCTGGTTTTTTTATTTTAAAGTCCTGCAGTGAATCCTGCCAAACCTTGGTCTTTGCACGCAATTTCTTGAGACGCTTCTTGGCATAGGCGACTTGGTTTCGATTGCGATCAAAGCCATGTACCGTGTGACCACACTCAGCGAGTGACTCGAGCAATCGACCGGACCCACAAGCGGGTTCTAATATTTTCCAAGTTTTGCTAAAATCTTTTCCGTATTCTTTTACGACCGCGTGCAAAAAACGTGTCTCACGTTTAGTATAATCCTCATACACCATATCGTAATACAGTGGTGAGTCATACCAAGCGGTTGACGAACTGAGAGCGACTGCGGTCGACATTCGCTTACTGATAAATCTCTCCGCCTTTTTCTCTAAATTCTTTAGATTTATCAGCCATGCCCTTGGATAGAGCTTCTTCTTCAGAAACACCCTGCTCTTCGGCGAGTTTACGAATGTCATCCGAAATTCGCATTGAGCAGAAATTAGGTCCACACATGGAACAGAAGTGAGCCGTCTTCGCAGAATCTTGTGGCAAGGTTTCGTCGTGATATTCCTGCGCTCTCTCGGGATCCAACGCTAATGCGAACTGATCTTCCCAGCGGAACTCGAAACGTGCTTTCGATAAAGCATTGTCGCGGCGTTGCGCGGCCGGATGTCCTTTAGCTAAGTCAGCCGCATGTGCAGCAATCTTGTATGCAATCACGCCCTCACGAACGTCATTCTTATTCGGCAGACCTAAGTGCTCTTTGGGAGTCACATAACAGAGCATCGCAGTTCCATACCAACCAATCATGGCAGCACCGATGGCCGAAGTGATGTGGTCATAACCCGGAGCAATGTCGGTGGTTAAAGGTCCGAGCGTGTAGAATGGAGCTTCGTGACACCACTCAAGTTGCTTATCCATATTTTCCTTAATCATGTGCATCGGCACGTGACCTGGACCTTCACACATGACCTGCACGCCGCGTTCCCAGGCTCGTAAAGTTAATTCACCTTGAGTCTTCAATTCAGCAAATTGGGCTTCGTCATTGGCATCCGCAATCGAACCAGGACGTAATCCGTCACCGATGGAGAAACTGACATCATAGGCGGCCATGATATCGCAAATGTCGTCCCAATGAGTGTAGAGGAAATTCTCTTTGTGATGGGCTAAACACCATTTAGCTAAAATCGAACCGCCGCGTGAAACAATGCCGGTCACGCGTCGAGCAGTCATCGGAATAAAGGCTAAACGAACACCTGCGTGGATAGTGAAATAATCCACACCCTGTTCTGCTTGCTCGATTAACGTATCGCGGAAAACTTCCCAAGTTAAGTCTTCGGCCCGACCGTTTACTTTTTCGAGAGCTTGATAAATGGGCACCGTACCGACAGGAACTGGGCAGTTACGTAAAATCCATTCACGGGTTTGGTGAATATTTTTACCGGTGGAAAGATCCATCAAGGTATCGCCACCCCATTTAATCGACCAACGCATTTTTTCGACTTCCTCTTCAATCGATGAAGCTACCGCAGAATTTCCGATATTAGTATTAATCTTCACCAAGAAATTTCGACCGATAATCATCGGCTCTAATTCAGGGTGATTAATATTGGCGGGAATAATCGCGCGACCACGGGCAACTTCTTCACGAACGAACTCAGGAGTAATTTCTTTGGGAATCGCTGCACCAAATGACATACCCGGATGTTGGAAACCTAGAGCATGACGTGGAAACGCAGACGTCGACTTCGCTTCCTGCAGTTTCATGTTTTCACGAATAGCGATATACTCCATCTCTGGTGTGATGATGCCCTTCTTCGCATAGGCGAGTTGAGTTGGGCGCTGTCCGGGTTTTCCTTTATAAACCTTACGCTCAGCTCGATTGAACTGCACCATACGATTACGCGAGGTGGCACGTTGGGCAGTCTCTGCGTGCTTCCACGAAAGATAACCATCGTCCTCAGGCTTCAACTCGCGACCAGCCACAGCTTCGACATCACCACGTTCTACAATCCAGTTAAGGCGAACGGGTGGCAGACCTAACTCGACATCTTTGTGGAAGGAGGGATCGCCCCATGGTCCCGACGTGTCATAAATTCTTAATGACTCGTTCGGTGTTAATTTGCCATCGGGGCGTCGCGTATCGGCGAGCGTGACTTCACGCATAGGCACTCGAATATCAGGACGTGAGCCTTCAACCCAAATTCGGTTAGATTTAGGAAAGGGAGAGGTTTTATCGGTTACCATAGTTGTGTTTTAAAAGTTCAGATACCAGCAGCCGATAAAAAAGGGGTTAGAATCCACTTCCTACGGCGCATGGCGCATCAGGTACAAGGGTTTAAGGCCAAAAGCCTAATCTCAGTCCGCGACGGACTCCCCTGGGAAAGAAATACAAAGAACGCACGTAGTGAAGACGGATTCCACAATGTGGCAAGACATTGCGAACCTGAATCGCAAATGCCCTAGCCAATCAAAATAAAACAGGATTAGACCTGATTAGTCGCCAATTGAGCGCGTAAATATTCGACGGTGCGACGCACGTTGGCGTCCACTTCCATCTGATTTACAACCGTCTTACGGGCGTGAATGACAGTACCGTGATCGCGACCACCAAAAACCTGGCCAATCGATACGAGTGACATGTTCGTCAATTGAGTGGCGAGATACATAGCAACCTGACGTGGGAATGCGATATTTTGCATCCGACGCTTGGAGGTCATATCCGACAACTGAATACGATAGTGCTCAGCAACTTTTCGTTGAATCATCTCAGCCGTCAGTGTGTGACTGGATTCTTCGACTAAAATATCATGTAAAAGTTTTTCAACTTGAGCGAGCTCGATAGGCTTACGAGTCATTCCAGTTAAACCAAAGATACGTGTGACGGCACCTTCAAGGTTACGAACATTGCGAGCGATACGCGAAGCCACAAACTCAGCAATCTCAGGTGAAAGTTCTAAACCACGAGCTGCCGCTTTTTTGCTGAGGATGGCCGTACGTGTTTCCAGACCAGGAGCTTGGATGGATGCCACCATACCCCATTGAAAACGTGAAACGAGGCGCTCAGAAAGTTTAGCGATTTCTGAAGCCGGACGATCGCTCGTTAAAACCACTTGTTTATGGTTATTATGTAATTCGTTAAAGGTGTGGAAAAACTCTTCTTGGGTAGTGTCTTTACCAGCCAAGAAGTGGATATCATCAATCAAAAGAACATCGAGTTCGCGGTAGCGACGGCGGAAATTCGAGATGGTGTTAGTCTGTAAGGCTTGAATGAACTCGTTAGTAAATGTCTCGGAGGAGATGTAGGCAATTTTAGCACGTGGGTTATTTTCATAAACCGAGTGAGCGATGGCGTGCATCAAGTGAGTTTTACCGAGTCCGGTTTGTCCGTAGATGAAAAGAGGATTATAATTCGAACCAGGCTCCTTCGAAACAGCTAATGCAGCACCGTGAGCCATTTCATTTTCAGGACCGACAATGAAGTTTTCGAAAGTGTTGGTAGACTTGATCGCAGGCGCTGGCGAATTTGCGCTTTGGCGATGGTTCTGACGGAGAGGAGCTACCTCGGTGAACTTTTCCTTAGATTGTGAAGAAGCTGATGCGGAAAGTTGGAAATCCATGTTACGACCAGCCACCAAGGTGAGCTGACGACGGATGACGTCGGTGTAGTTACTATTAACCCAAGCTTCAGTTAAAACGGTAGGTGCCTCTAAAACGAGTGTGGTGCCGTCTTTAATGGACACAGCGTTGAGTGAACCAATCCAGGTATCGTAGTCCGCTGCTGAAAACAGAGTTCTTAGTTCGTTTTTGACTGTTTCCCAGAGGGAAAGATGGCTAACTTGGCTACTCATGAAAGGGGGGATGGTTGAGAAAGGTTATTCACAGGTGATTTGGAAGCCTGAAATTGAATTATTTTCAGATTTATTTTGCGAAAAATTGGTCAAATTAGAGTTATTTTTAAACATATTAGAGATTATTTGGCTTTAGTTGTGTAACTTAAGTGTCTGTTTTTTAATGGTTTAGGGCTTTAGGGAGACAGATTGTGCGATGATCGTGAAAATCTGCAGGCGAAAGCCGCAAGACTCAGGTGACGAATGAGTGAACTTGTGGTGAATAATTTTGCACCCTCAAGTTCAACCCCTGCACAGGTTATTAACACCCACGCTCTGCATAACTTTTTTAGACTTTTTCTTGTACAATAAAGTTTCTACAGAAGAGCCAATAAAATTAGGGCAAATATGATTCAGCGTGCTCGCGCTGATGCTCTTCGCGGAGTCGACGAAGGTCATCAAGCGTCCGGCAGTGCCTCAAACTTTCCCGAACTTTACGCGAGCTGGGCAAACCATGCGTCAGAGGATGCAGCCGAGTGAGCATCCAACGTATATCACGCTCCCCCAACGCTGAGGCATGCTCTTTTAAAGTAAGTTCAGAGAGTCGAATAATGACATCCCATCGCTGTTTGGCGGAAACCTCGGGAAATTCATCCAATCCACCTTTCATCTTTGATTTGATCAAAGAGAAAATCCACGGATTAGCTAAAGCAGCACGCCCAATCATCAAACCCGAGACACCCGACTCTATCATACGCTTATGCGCCGTCGGCCAATCTTTAACATCACCATTACCTATCACCGGAATATTGACCGACTTTGCCACTTCCGCAATCCAACCCCAATGGGCTTCGCCTGAATACCCTTGTGCCTTGGTGCGTCCGTGGACCGCAATGGCCTCAACGCCTAATTGCTCCAATCGCTCCGCGACTTCCACCGCAACGATGGTCGTCTGATCCCAACCCAATCGCATTTTTGCAGTTAATGGGACATCTGGGATGGCATCCTTAACCGCCTTAACCAAGTCATACAACAGAGGCGTACAACGCAAGAGACCCGAGCCTGCGTTTTGCTCGATTACTTTGTGCGCGGGACAACCAAAATTAAGATCCAAAAAATCGGGTTTCATCCGATCGCAAACCATGCGTGCCGCCTTTGCCATAGATTTAGGCGTAGCTCCAAAAATCTGCACACCCATAGGTCTTTGCGTGTTTGTAAAATCAACCATTTCCCATGCCTTGGCATTGTCGCGAATCAATGCCTCCGACTGGACAAACTCCGTGACCATGACATCAGCACCCTGCTCTTTGCACAACTGACGAAAAGCGACGTCAGTATGTCTAGCCATCGGAGCTAAATAGAGAGGAAATTTTCCCTCGCCGAACCAAGGTAAGCGTGGAGCAACCTTACCCATGTTTTTTATTTTTCCTACGTAGCGATTCTTTCAAACTACGCCACTGATTTAATCTCTCAGCAATCGCAACTTCAGCACCCGACTGCGTAGGTTGATATAATTTGAGCGGATTCTTTAAATAGTCCTGACCGCTAATTGCTTCGGGAAAATCATGACTATAAAGATACTCCGAACCATGCCCAAGTCGTTGAGCGGAACTTGTATGAGAATCTTTTAAGTATGGTGGAACTTCCTGTCTCACTTGCGTTCGCACCGCTTCCTTCGCTGCCGCAATCGCTTTCGTTGCACTATTACTCTTAGGTGAAAGCGCTAAAAATAATGTCGCGTGAGCTAAAGGGTACTCGCACTCGGGTTGACCAATCATCTCACAGGCTTGAAAAGCAGCCACCGCCACACCGAGAGCACGTGAGTCGGCTAGTCCGATATCCTCTGAGGCCAGAATAACTAACCTGCGGGCAATAAAACGAGGCTCTTCCCCACCCTCTAACATCAATGCCAGCCAATAGAGTGCCGCATCAGGATCACCCCCACGGACAGATTTTATAAAAGCCGAGGCCGTATCATAGTGATCGTCGCCGCCATCATCATAACGAATACGACGCTCCTTAGCGAAATGGTTTAAAGATTCTTCGGTCACCGAACCCAACGCGGGAGCAGCTAAGACCAAGGTTTCTAAAATATTCAGAGCCCGACGTAAATCGCCCGACGACATTCCGGCTATCTTAACTAAAATATCCTTTGATACTTTAATATTAAGAGCACCTAAGCCTTTTTCACCATCGTGCATAGTGTGTTCGAAAAAGCTGACAATGTCTTCAACGTTCAGGGAATCCAAACGGAATAAATGACTGCGACTTAAAAGCGCCGGGATGACATATAGTCCGGGATTATGCGTCGTACATCCGATGAGTCGAATCACACCCGCCTCAACATCAGGCAATAGCAAGTCTTGTTGAGTTTTATTAAAGCGATGAAGTTCGTCGATAATTACTAAAGTACGACCGGCCTGATTTTTCCGTGCGTCATTCAAAATTTCTCGTAACTCAGGCGTTCCCGAAAGTACGGCATTTACACGCACCACTATGGATTTCGTTTCCAGAGCTATAACCTCAGCGAGTGAGGTTTTTCCACACCCAGGGGGGCCATAAAATATCAGGGATCCAAATTGGTCCGATTTGATTAAACGTGGTAACAATGCATTCTCACCTAATAAATCTTTGTGACCCACAACCTGATTCAATGCCTGTGGGCGCATCCGTGCAGCCAAGGGGCGACGTTTGAGATAGGCTTCGTCATCCGCCGCCCAACCCGGGAGTTTATCTTCTGCTGATGATTTCTTAGACACGTTTAGATATCAGTAATATGACAGGTGGGACCACCATTTTTCTCAAAATACTTCTGGTGGTATTCTTCTGCTTTCCAAAAAGGCTTCGCGTCTTCGATAACGGTGACAATGGGCTGAGAATACTTTTTATCTAAGATAAGTTTCTTAACCACTTCCTGAGCCACCTTACGTTGTTCTTCTGAATGTACGAAAATAACCGAGCGATATTGCGTGCCATAATCTGGACCTTGCCGATTCAACTGCGTCGGGTCGTGCATTTTGAAAAAGAATTCAACTAACTTAACATAAGAAACTTTTTGCGGATCAAAAGTTACTTCGACAACTTCCGCATGGAATGTGTCTCCGTTACAAACCTGACGATAAGTCGGATTAGCAGACTTTCCTCCACTATAACCGCTGAACGCTTCAACGACACCAGGTACACGTCTAAAATTATATTCTACACCCCAAAAACAACCGGCACCGAAAGTGGCTTTTTGTAATGTAGTAGATTGTGTCATAGGAGTTTCAGAAATCGGTCCAGCTAGAATGATTAGATTTTTAAGACCTAAAACAAGCAGACAAAGACAGAGTAAGAGTTTTTTGCTCACAGCTTAAACCATACTTCGAAATTTGAATCAGACAAGGCGTAGATAAACTTATGAAAGTACTGCTCGTAGTGCCTCCAAAACAGCCTCAGGTGGGTGCGAAGGCATATTTCTACCCTTTTCAGGAATCAGATAGAACGTATCCAACGCAAAGCCTTGTTCAGTGGCAATATTGGCAAACGTGATTGTGTACCCTGCTTCTTGAATAACGCGGCCGATTCTAAATAATAAACCGATACGGTCATTACATTGGACTTCGACGACAGTGCGGTTGAGCGCCTTTTCAAAATAAACTTCAACTTGTACATCAACCGGAACACCCGACTTACGATAAGGTGCAGTTTCTTTTTCAAATTGTTCGGCAGCGACCACCGCGTCGATTAAGTCTGCAGACTCGATAAGAGAATTAGCCAAGGCCGCAGTAAATTTATCTTTGGAGAGTTGTTCTTTGCCGACGGGAAGCACTACCTTAAAGAAGTCGAGTGCCACATCGTCATTCCGTGAAAAAGCCCGACAGGAAATAATATTAATACCCGCCACCGCAAATGCACCCGCCATTCTGCTGAATAAACCTGCTCGATCCCATGTGACGACCGTTACGAGCGACTGAGAAGAACCCTGTTCATCGACCCATTCAACAATCGGCTTCAGTAATGTTTCAAAATCCTCGGTAGAAACTGCGGAGATCAAACGATGGACCAGCTTAACGTGTGTCGCAGCGTCTTCAGCGATAACGTGGCGGAAATAGCTGCCAGGCATCTGCGTAAAATGAGCTTCAACTTCATCGGCAGGAACCGAATCACCTAACACGCTAACGGTGGCCGCTCGTAAAACCTGTATACTCTCCTGACTTTGATTTTGGGCCGTACCAGCAATTTTATCAGATGTTCGGCGATAGAGCGTCCAATGCTGACGGTCTTTAAAATCAGTCCACAAGTCAGGCGAGGTACCACGGGCATCACAACGAGTATGCACATAAAGTGCCCTTAATATTTGTTCATCACCGAGTAGGTTAGCAAACCGTTCAATATTTTTTGGCTCATCAATGTCATGACGTTGCGAGTACAAACCCATGACGAGGTGATTCATAATGACGACGCGGGCAATTTCCCGTTCCCGTGCATCAAACCCCAATCGTTCTAAAATATGATCAGCGATGGGTACACCCCTCTCTGCGTGTCCAGCGATACCCCCTGATTTCGCGATATCGTGTAAAAATAAAATAGCGTAAATGATGGACGGTGATTCTAAACCGAAAAGAATTTCGCGATAAGCGCGTTCAATCTCTGTCTTACCACTATAAATTTCATCCAACTCCCACAGGCAACGCAGCGTATGCACATCTGCCGTCCAGCGATGATAAAACTCGAACTGCACTAAACAGTGTAGACCAGCAAATTCTGGTACCAATCGATATAGCAAACCGTGTTCACGCAAAGCGTTGATTGCTTTGTAAACACGGCCGCCTTCGGTCAGCATCGCTCGCATTGCATTCACCGATGACTCGGAAAATGCCTGTGCATCGTCGAGCAAGTGTCCTCGTTCACGGACTAAAATCGAAAGGGCACGCTCAGGTTGGGCATCGTGCATTTGGCATAAACGGAATAGTCTTACCAATCGGCCAGGATCTTCATCGAAAACTAGGCGATGTTGAGCAGAGGCAACCCCTCCTGGGATAATGCTGAATCCATCAACCACAATAGGCTTTCCGTATCCCTTTGGTTCAGGTTCATTGAGCACGATACCTTCAACTAATTCGACGCAGCGACGTACATGATCTGCTGCGTCAAAATACAGGCGCATCAGTGTTCCAATACGATCCTTTAAATCACCAGAAAAACCGAGTCCTTCGGCTACTAAATTTTGTCGCTCTAAAGAGAGTTGTTCGGTCGCTCGTGTGACTTGGAAATGTAATTCGCAGCGAATCTTTAAAAGAGTCGAACGAGCTTCTTGGAATTTCTTAAAATCACCGTTAGGCAAAAGCCCCGATGTCGATAATGCGACACTGGTCGTTGAGCCCGACTTCAGTCGTGCTAACCAAATACAACTTTGGACATCACGCAGTGCACCCACCCCATTCTTTAAATCCGGCTCCTGTAAGTATGCACTACCTCCGGCTTTTTCTCTGCGCTTTCTTTGTGCATCAACAATCGCACGAGCTAATGGCATCCATTTATCTCCGCTGAGCGCCTTAGAAAGTTTTGAAGTCAGCTGATTATAGGGCTCCGTCGCACCGCATAGATAACGGGTCTCCAACAACGCCACTTGTAAATGTAAATCATCTTGCGCGTAACTTGTAGCCTCAGAAACAGTTCGAACTGACTGGCCGACTTTTAAGCCGACATCCCAAAGCGGATACAGAATCTTTTCTACAGCCGCCTTCGTGGTAGTACTATGTGATGGAACAAGAACGAGCAGATCGACGTCACTAAGCGGACAGAGTTCGGCGCGCCCATAGCCACCGGTAGCTACAAGTGTAATGGCCTCGGCATCTTTACCGACACGTACATACAAGGCCTCTAAAATAATATCTATTGCATCGGATCGGATTCTGGAAACTAAGCCACCATCGACGCCAGAACGTTGAGCTTGCAGTTGAATATCACGTGCCTCGCTTAAAAATGTTTTGATTCTTGGCACCACCTCACCCTCCATCAAGGAAGCACCTGCCAAGCCATTCTGTAAGGCAGAACGACGTAGGTGCAGCGATGAGGTCTCGAAGTCCGTAGACATGTGTGAGGTTAAAGTGCAATAAAGCGCCAACACATCAAGGTCATAGGTCGTTGCCAAATCGAATTATTTAGTTCTTCATAGCCCCATGTTCGAAGGACTCATCGATTTCTGGAAGCACCTCCATACGGCCCAAGGTCTGACTGAACTGATTCAAACAGGGGGACTTTTAGTACTCTTTTTAATAATTTTTTCTGAAACTGGTCTACTGGTTGGTTTCTTTCTACCTGGTGATTCTTTACTCGTTACAGCAGGCGCACTCAGCATAGCTAATAAAGATCGTCCGGTGTATTTCGATGTTTGGACACTGCTTGGCTTATTGATTATCGCTGCAGTCATCGGGAATCAACTGGGCTGGTGGCTCGGGAAAAACTTCGGTCAACGTGTCGAAAACAAACCAGATGGATGGTTCTTTAAAAAGAAATATATCCAAGAGGCAGACGCGCACTTCAGAGATAACGGTTCTTTGTCTTTAGTGATTGCACGTTTTATTCCAATCATGCGTACGTTTGTACCTTTCGTAGCCGGAATGGCTCACATGCCCGGTATGAGATTTCTAAAGTGGAATATTGTTGGAGCCATTATCTGGATAACGTCACTCGTCGGACTGGGTCACATCATCGGCTCTACCCCGCTAGCTGACAAATTACACAATGTTATTATTTTAGTGATCGTCATTTCTTTCCTACCCCTAGCCTGGAAAATAATTCGTCGTCTGCTTAAGCCTGGAATACAGGAACCCAAAGCTTAAAGACCGTTCCAGTCTTACCTGTCGACTCGACGATGATGTCTCCACGGTGATCGCGTAAAATTCTTTTTACAATGGCTAGTCCAAGTCCCGTACCGTCTTCGCGACTGGTAAAGAAGGATTCGAAAATTTTAGTCTGAATTTCTTGAGGTATCCCACTACCCGTATCAGCGATCGTGATGACAACCATTTTGCCCTGCGATGAAGGATCTAGGCCGACTTTAATATTTAAATTACCACCCGACGGCATCGCTTGAATGGCGTTTAAAATTAAATTAAGAAAAACTTGCTGAATCTGACCAGGGTTCCCTTCAACGAGCGGTAAGCTGTCCTCAACAATCACTTTAGCAACTACTCCAGCTTGCTGGAACTTTAAGCGAATAAGCATGACGGCATTCTGAGCAGCTTCACCGAGATTAATGGATTTAAAGGCACCCGACTGCGCTTTGCTCATTCCCAACACACGTGAAACAACGCCTTCCATGTGAATTACCTTTTCACGCATCACGCCGATATCCTCAAATCGAGGATCTGTCGCTGACATTCCTTGGGCCAGCGTATCGCATAATAGTTTTAATACGGTCAGTGGATTACGAATCTCGTGGGCAACCTCAGCAGAAAGTAAGCCCAGTGCGGTTAGTCGTTCACTGCGACGGAGTCCCTCTTCCACCGTAAATACCTTAGCGTACAGCCGTGAGTTCTGAATCGAGGAAGCACCGAACGATGCCAACGCAGTAACCAGATGCTTATCATCGTCAGAAAATCTATAGGCACCCATCGCGATACAAACCAAAATTCCGAAAGTATCATCTTCGTATTTTACTGGGACCGCGAGTAGCGACGAAGCAGCCACAGGATCAACGAGTTTTGAAAATAAATGTTCTTCTGATTTTCCAGTGATGGGCACAACCAAAGCACGACTCCGATTAATCGCTGTGCCGATTGAACTCTGGTTTAATTCTAGTTTTTCGCTAAAGGCACTTCCCTCCATATTGCCCTCAACCCGTTTAAGTTTTAAATGTTTTTCGGTGTACTTATAATACGCAACAACTCGAGCACCTAATAAAGCTTTAGTGTGTCTAACCAAATCTAATGAAATACCCGGCTCATCTCGTTCGCGAGCGAGAGCCTGTGCTGCTGAAACGAGTGATTCCAACTGCGCAGCTTTGGAACGGAGCTGACGCAGGAGCCAAATTCGACCGACAGCTTTGGAAGCTTCGTTCGTGAGTAACGATAAAAAGGCTACATCGGCCTCTGTAAATGCATTCACACGGTCGGCATCGCAATTCACGACACCAATCACATTACCCATCAACTCCATCGGCACCGCCAGTTCGCAGCGCACACTTTTGCGCAACTCAACATAACGATTATCTTTTCTTACATCAGGAACGAGTAATGGCTTAGCGTACTGTGCCACCCAGCCAGTGATACCCTGTCCCGCTGGTAAAACTTTATCGTGAGATTTTTCATCGAGTCCATTGCTGACCTCAATTCGCAACGTCCCCGTGCTCGGCTCTAATAAAGAAATCGATGCACTTGAGGCACCCAAGGTGCGCACGACTTCAGATAAAATAAAATTGAGCGCTTCTCGCGGATCTTCGGTTGCATTTACAAAGGCACCGACACGATACAAGCAGTCGAGAACACGTGCGTCATTGGGTCGGTCCTGTGAAGGATTTAAGCCACCCATGTTAGAGCGAATGATCCATGTCTAACGCAGGAGCGTCGACTGTAGTTTCTCCAACGACCTTTGCTGGAACACCCGCTACCGTTGTATGTGGGGCAACATCTTTTAAAACTACTGATCCAGCACCGATTTTAGCACCTTCACCGATAGTTATATTTCCAAGAATCTTGGAACCAGCGCTGATTAATACACCGGAATGAATTTTAGGATGTCGATCGCCCCGCGCTTTACCCGTTCCCCCCAGTGTCACTTCATGCAGAATCGATACGTTGTCACCGACAACAGCAGTTTCACCAGCAATAAAGCCCGTAGCATGATCGAGTAAAATTCCTACGCCGAACCTGGCTGCTGGATGAATGTCCACAGCCAAGTGTTCTGACATCAATGACTGCAGATACATCGCTAAATCTTTGCGACCCGACTTCCATAAGTAATGGGAAATACGATGCAGCGAAATGGCATGGAAACCTTTATACCACAAGTATGGCACCAAGGCATGCTCCGTCGCAGGATCACGCTCGAGAATGGCTTTAATATCCATGCGCATTTGCGAAATGATTTCGGAATCAGCTGCAAGCGCTTGAGCTAAGGCCTGAACAATTAACTCTGAATCTTTTCCGGTCAGCGTCAGACGATCAACCAGACGATGAACAATTCCATCGGCAAAGTTTTTACGGTCTAAGACATAACGATTAAGTAAGGGAACTAAAGCTACCTCACTTTTGCTGATTTGTTCAGCACGGGCACGCAACTCCCCCCAGAGGGATACCTCGGTTGCGCATACGACCGCTATGTTCTTGGCATGAGCCATGTTTAAGTAATTCGCCTCTTTTAGCTCATTTGGCAATCCATGAGTAAATAAAATGACAATTTTCACGTAAATTAAAGCCCTGTGGAACTTTCAATAGGCATCTGTGGTTATAAAAGATGACATACATTATGAAAAAACTAATCCCAATCCTGTGGCTTCTCACATCTGTTTTAACATTTGCCACACCCGAAATTGGGAAAGAAGTATCCGACTTCACAGGCAAATCGGTCGACGGAAAAACCGTAAAACTTTCTGACTTTAAAGGTAAAATTATTGTTCTCGAATGGTACAATCCGACCTGCCCCTTTGTTAAGAAATTTTACAGCGTAGGTAAAATGCAGGAATTTCAGACTCAAGTAACCTCAGCCGGACACATCTGGATCACCATCAATACCGGCGGAAAAGTAACAGATCTTAAAAGCGCGACTACCACTGATAAAAACAAAGCAACTATTGTGATCGACGATGCCGATGGTTCAATCGCTCGACAATTTGAAGCTAAAACGACTCCACATTGCTTCGTCATTAATCGCGATGGTGTTCTCGTTTATAAAGGTGCGATTGACAGCATTCCTTCGACGAAGTCAGCCGACATCGAAAAAGCTACTAATTATATTTTGTCTGCAGTTACCTCGACCCAGGATAACAAAAAAATCGAAGTAAATAGCACCAAGCCTTACGGGTGCGGAGTGAAATATTAACTTAAACCAGCGGCCCTGAGGATATTAGCATGCACTTGGTCATTCCTTAAATACGGAGTGAATTGAGAGGACCCCGGTCCGTATGCACAGAACTCAACCATTTCTGATGTATGATTTCCACTTGTCCACCCAGCTGCAGTATAAGCGGGGAGAATTTTTCGCAGCGATTCCACGTCCGTGAGAGAATTTAAATCTTCTTTCTTAAATTTAAGATTAGTGGTTTTAATTACTAAATCACGAAACGCGGAGTTAGATTTCAGTGATTCAGACTCAACGAAAAGTTGCTCGAGTGACATCTTGAAATCCCCCAAGCGTAGAAATGTTTTATTCGTATCGAAATAGGATGGTACGATTGTCTCGAAATTATCATTACCTACACCATTAATTTGCATACCGCCCGTCCCGTGGTCGGTCGTAATAATAAGTAAGGTATCAGGGTTCTTCTCGATAAATTTAAGAACAGTGGCGATGGTTTCATCAAATGCGATCTGCTCTAAAAGTATCGTCGCGGCGTCATTGGCATGTCCGGCATGATCAATGCGTCCGCCTTCAATCATCAAGAAAAAGCCTTCCGAACCTTGGGACAATTGCGCTAATGCCACTTGGGACATTTCATTCAACGTCGGAGTGACTGCCTTAAGTTCCGGTGTATTAATTCGATCGATTTCAAAAGGCATATATTTCTCGGAAAATAAACCGAGCAATGGCTGATGCTCTTTAACCGCCAAGAGGTCATCACGATGCTGAACAATTTTATATCCAAACTTTTGATAAGCATTTTTAAGATTACTATCAAAATGGGTCCAGCCACCTCCGAGAATAACATTCACGCCACGTTCTAAATATTGCTGAGCGATTTCGGCCTGTTGCGTGCGAGCTGGCAAATTCGCCACAAAACCAGCTGGCGTCGCATGCGTCGTGGTCGCGGTCGTAACCAAGCCAGTCAACTTCCGGGCCGCTTTCATTTTCTGCAATAATGTCACAGGCTTCCGACCATCGGGGGTAATATTTAAAACCCCGTTCTCAATCCGTTCTCCTATTCCCCAACAACTTGCAGCGGCCGCAGAATCAGTCACTAAACCTGTCGCCGAATGAGTTTCACAAAGTGATCTTACCACAGGTAAGTCCTGATAAATTTTCATCCACTGACTACTCCGATTTTCTTTTAATTTTAGAAATTGGTGTGTCGCACAGAGCGTTCCTAAACCCATACCATCACTCACCATAAAAATAATATTTTTGGCCGAACCGATGTTATCCTTACTGCCTCGTGGGCTTGCCCCCAATGCAGGCACCGCCGTAGCGCCTAAAATGATACTACCCGCTCCCGCAAATTTAAGGAAGTCGCGACGAGAGGTCGTACGGTTTTTAGACATAAACTAAAGCAATGAATTCAATATATATCTGCAACCTGTGAAGAGTGACATTTAAGCGTCAAACAAGCACAACTTAGGCACCATGGGTGCCTGTCGATGGACTAGGTGATGCTGGAGCAGCGACTACTGACTTTAATCGGCGTTCAGAAATTTCGGCCGTCACTAAACTAATAAACTCATCAAAGGTACGATTACCTTCGAATGATTTATCAGCACGTGAGCGAATATTAACGAGGCCAGCTTCTTTTTCTTTTGCGCCCACAACGAGCATGTGTGGCACCTTAGTTAATTCAGCACGTCGAATCTTGGCACCCAGTTTGTCCGAAGATCCATCAACCGAACAACGGATATTTAATTCAGTGAGCTTCTTACCGAGCTCTTCACAATAGGGATTCATATCATCGTTTAATGAGATGATGCGTACTTGTTCAGGGGCTAACCAAGTTGGGAAGTCGCCTGCGAAGTGCTCAATTAAAATACCGACGAATCTTTCCATCGATCCAAACGGCGCACGGTGAATCATGACGGGACGATGCGGTTTGTTGTCAGGACCAATAAACGAAAGTTCAAATCTTTCAGGTAAATTAAAATCCACTTGAACCGTACCCAACTGCCACTCGCGGCCGATGACGTCGCGAACCACGAAGTCGATCTTGGGTCCATAGAATGCAGCTTCTCCTGCTTCTTCGGTAAATTTCACACCGAGCGTCGCGGCAGCAGCACGACAAGCGGCTTCAGCCTTATCCCAATTTTCTTTTGAGCCAGTGTATTTGTTAGAGTCTGGATTTCTTAAACCCACACGAACACGATAATCGTTTAGACCGAGAGTCTTGAGAACAATCTTCACTAATTCGAGACAGCCCTGAACTTCTTGTCCGACTTGATCTTCAGTACAGAAAAGGTGGCCATCATCTTGAGTGAATCCGCGTACTCGTGTCATACCATTGAGTTCACCCGACTGCTCCCAGCGATAGACTGTACCGAACTCAGCCAAACGAACCGGTAAATCGCGGTACGAGTGAGGTTGAGAAGCAAAAATTCTGATATGGTGCGGACAGTTCATAGGCTTCAGTAAGAAACCTTGAATGACACCTTGCTCGAGTCGGTTAGTCAGTTCACCACAACCACAACCTTCTTTTGAAAGCATCTCCATCGCTTCGCGCTCAACCAGCGGTGGGAACTGTGCGTCTTTGTAGTAAGGAAAGTGTCCCGACGTACGGTATAAATCTAAATTACCGATATGCGGAGTGAATACCTGCTTGTATCCAGTACGGAATAATTGTTCGGAGATGAAGTTTTGGAGTTCTTGACGAACTACCGCGCCATTCGGCGTCCAAAGAATAAGCCCCTGCCCTACTTTTTCATCGATATGAAAGAGTTTTAATTCTTTTCCGAGTTTACGGTGATCACGCTTCTTTGCTTCTTCGGCACGGGCTAAAGATTGCTCGAGTTCATCCTTAGTAGCAAAAGCGGTCCCGTAAATTCTTTGTAACTGTTTATTTTTCTCGTTACCACGGTGATAAGCACCGGCGATATGCAAAAGCTTGAAGGCTTTGACCTGGGAAGAGTAACGCACGTGCGTACCCGCACATAAATCCATGAACTCGCCGTTTTTATAAAAAGAAATTTTTTCGCCTTCAGGAATGTCGGCCAGACGACCGAGTTTATAAAGATTCTGTCCGCGTTCTTTAATAATTTGTTCAGCTTCTTCGCGAGTGCACTCCATCCGTTCAAATTTCTGATTCTCTTTTGAGATGCGCTTCATCTCTTCTTCGATTTTAATTAAATCTTCGGCGGTGAAGGCATGATCCAAATCAAAATCGTAATAAAATCCGTTGTCGGTGGGTGGCCCGATATCGAGTTGTGCCTGGGGAAATAATCTTAAAACGGCTGCACCGAGCATGTGAGCAGCTGAGTGACGAATCTCCTCTAAGGGAGTCATAGGAGTACGTGTGGACATACGAAAAGGATACCCCTTTCGCTAGGGTCTCTTCGACCCAAGCGCAAGAATGGACACACCAGCCGTCCCGATATTGCCTATTTTACCTCTATTCCTTAACAATTTCGTAGGTCATCGTCACCACCACGCGAATTGTTTTATTAATGGAACTAGTATCAACTGTGCCATATTCACTATCGCCGACCGAGTCTTTCGCTTGGATAGAAAATGCACCTTGGGAAGCATCTAATAATGTACCAATTTTACTTCCCGAACCTAAGACTAAAACATCGGCACGTGCACGGGCATTTTTAGCAGCTAAAATTAATAATTCTTTTTTCGAATCATCCACGTTAACGAGTTTATAAACTACCCCGCGACGTTTAACATCTACATCATTCTCCAACACAAAATCCTCACGCGACAACTTATCGACTAAGTCAACTTTATCAGTAGTTATTTTAAACTCTGTAAAATAAACAAAGTCGGGAACCGAGCCTCGTGCGTATTTATCATACTCAATTGCACCCGTGGTTTTCGCATTAGCGGGTTCTAGTCTTCTTTGCTCAGTGGCTTCCATGCTCACTTCGCTTTCTTTAAATCCGAAATCTAAAAGTTTTTTTCTGAAAATATCGCGTTGTGAAAGAAATGCTTTCTTGCCAGTTGCGGAATCTGTCCCGCGCCAAACCACCATAAATTCCACAATAGCCTGATCGGCTTTTACATCTTGGACTGCGACACCTTTTACTACGATAGAGGGCTGACTTTTTCGCACTTGCGCGATGGCCGTGCTTAATTTTTCTGATCCGATAATAAAACCAAGGGCTAAAGAAGCACCGAGTAAGAGAAAAGCGATGCGTTGGGAGTTCGTAGGAGATTGCGACATAGTTAATCAGTATACCAAGTCGGTAGAACTGAAGTCAAACTGTCTAATAAAATTATTTAAGACTTCTTGAGGTCGTACCCATCCTTGCGGTCGAGCATCGTCCACCCCAGCTCGACGAGTTCGAGACGGAGACGGTCGGCGGAGACGAAGTCCTTCGCCTGTTTCGCTGCCCATCGTTTCGCACCGAGCTCAGCAACATCAGCCGGAACACCTTGCGCGGGCGCCGAAGTGAAAAGCTTTAGACCGAGCGCGAAGAGAATTTTGGCTAGACCGCTCAAATCTTGTCGTGCGGACTCAGTCGTTAGGTCCGACTTACTGGCCAACACGGTGAAAATCTGGCCGAGACATCCAGGAATGTTTAAATCGTTCTGCAAAACCTCCCAAGCAGGAGCAAAACGCCCCCAAGATGTCTGAATTTCTTGCTTAGTGGGTGCCGCAAACTCCTCTTTTGAGAATCCTGCTGCCGTAAGTAACCTCTCAGTACCCTTTTCGATTTTGTTGAGAGCAGAGCGAGCATCCTCTAAACCCTTTATAGTGAAGTTTAACGAACTACGGTAGTGCCCAGCGATCAGTGCGAAGCGAACTTCAACCGGCGAATACCCCTTCGCCTTCAAATCATCTAATGTATAGAGATTTCCCTTACTTTTTGACATCTTTTCGCCCTCTACAAGCAGGTGAGCGCTATGAAACCAGTGGGCGGCAAAGCCAGGAATACCCGTAGCGCATTCGCTCTGAGCAATTTCATTCTCGTGGTGCGGGAAACATAAATCGATTCCGCCACCATGGAGGTCAAAAGTAACGCCTAGATGTTCGAGTGACATCGCTGAACACTCGATGTGCCAGCCGGGACGACCCTCACCCCAAGGACTTGGCCAAAAATTTGCACCGTCTTCAGGTTTTCTCGATTTCCATAATGCGAAGTCCGACGCCGACTCCCGATCATACTCATCGGAATCATTGGCCTCACCCGCACTGTTCGTCGACTGGGTCTCGCGCTTTGAAAGGTCTAAGTGACTCAACTTGCCATACCCGTGACAGCTACTGACTTTAAAGTATACTGAGCCGTCCTTGGATACATAAGCATGACCCTTATCTACAAGTGCTTTGATCATAGCTACTTGTTGCGGGATGTGTGCGACGGCACTCGGCTCAACGTGAGGTGCTAAAAGTCCTAAAGCTTCGCAGTCGGCATGAAACTTGTCAGTCCATGTCTTGGTGAATTCCGTTAAAGTCGTTTTGGCAGCTTGAGCACCACGAATCGTTTTATCGTCAACATCGGTAATATTTCTGACGTGCTTAACCTTTAGGCCATCAACTTCCAGCGTCCGGCGCAAGACGTCCTGCAGAATAAAGGTTCTAAAATTCCCGATATGGGCCGGTCCATAAACAGTGGGACCACAGCAATACATACCAAACGTAGACTTGCCGGCCTTGGGTAACAAGGGACGCATCTCGCGTGACATGGTATCGTGCAGTAATACTGGCATGGCTAATAGTTAGATTAAAGAAGGGCTCATGGGCGAGAATGAATCGTTTGAAGTATAATAGATGTCATAAAAGCCAATCTGACTTGAAAATATGCCGGGACGAGTCGGTATATACCTCACTATGAAAATCGGAACACGCACCCTCCACGCTGGCCAAAAAGCAGACCCAACCACAGGCGCCTGCGCGGTCCCTATCTACCAAACCACCAGTTATCAATTCCGCGACACCGAACATGCCGCCAATCTTTTCGGCCTCAAGGAACTCGGCAATATCTACACTCGGATCATGAATCCGACGACCGATGTGCTCGAACAACGCCTCGCCGCACTCGAAGGTGGCTCAGGCGCCCTTGCTCATTCCTCCGGACAAGCTGCCATCACCGCGGCCATTCTTAACATCGCCGGTGCCGGCGATCACATTGTATCAGTCGCCCAACTTTACGGCGGTACCTACAACCTCTTCCACTACACCCTTCCTAAACTTGGTATCCAGGTTTCCTTTGTAGACGGAGATGATCCAGAAAACTTCCGCAAAGCTCTTAAGCCAAATACTAAAGCCTTTTACGGTGAAGGCCTCGGTAACCCACGCTTAAATATCTTCCCCTTCGAAGAAGTTGCGAAAATCGCCAAAGAAGCCGGCGTTCCTCTCATCATCGATAACACAGCTTTATCGCCTTATTTAAATCGTCCATTTGAACACGGTGCAAACGTCGTGGTTCACTCAGCAACAAAACACATCGGTGGACACGGAACCAGCATCGGCGGTATCGTCGTAGACGGTGGAAACTTTAACTGGGGCAGCGGACGCTTCCCTGGATTCACCGAGCCCGACATGTCCTACCATGGTCTGCCACACTGGGAAGCCTTCAAAGCCTTCGCCCCAGCCGGCGGAGCCAATATCGCATTCATTATGAAAATGCGTCTGCAGTTCTTACGCGACGTCGGTAGCTGCTTATCGCCTTTCAATGCATTCTTACTCTTACAAGGTCTGGAGACACTCCACCTCCGTATGGAGCGTCACTGCTCAAATGCACTCAAGGTAGCACAGTACCTCGAGTCCCATCCTAAAGTAAAATGGGTTAACTACCCTGGTCTCAAATCCTCACGCTACCACGATCTCGCTAAGAAATATCTTACCAACGGTTTCGGTGCGCTCGTTGGTTTCGGCGTGAAGAGCGGTCTCGAAGGTGGAACTAAATTCATCAACGGACTAAAACTCCACAGCCACGTCGCCAACATTGGTGATGCTCGTTCACTCGCTATTCACCCTGCTTCTACAACGCACTCGCAGTTAACCGCAGAGGAACGTCAAGCCGCTGGCGTGACCGATGACTATGTTCGTCTCTCGGTGGGTATTGAAGACGTCGAAGATATCATCGCCGATATCGAGCAAGCACTCGCTAAGGCTTAATCGAAATCTCCAAATCAATAAAAAGGCAGGGCTCACCCCCTGCCTTTTTTATTTGCTACTTAGTACTGGGTCAAAGTCGTGATAAGATAAGAAGTGCTTAACACCTTCATCACCCATGTAGGCCGATAATAACTTCGGATCGGTCTGGGTTAAATCGACAACAATCAAACCGTCTAAGCAGCCACCAAAACCTTGGTCCACGTTGAAGGCAATGAGTCTGCCATTTAATTTTAAATAGTGTTTTAAGAGAACCGGTACAGCTTTCGCATCTGGTTCCAAATCACTGACCAAGCCAGAGACGTGTTCGAGATCGAATGCGCAACGTTGCAGAACTTCGAGGTCGGCATCGCGTAGACTCATCGAACGGGGTGGATTTTTCGCACGCACTAGGGGTGCTAAATCTTCGGCTGTACGATTATGTTTCAGATAAGATAAAATCAGTTCTTTAGAGGCCTGACCGTACTCTGGGTTAATACTGACTGGTCCAAATAATAAATGGTACTGTGGAAATCTTACCACGTAGCGACCAATACCACGCCATAACAATGGAAGACTAGTGGGCTTACGTTGATACTCCTCACGAATAAATGAACGACCCATTTCCAAAGCTGGATCCATTCGACGGAAGAACTCACCTTTGAAATCAAACAAGGTAGCAGTATACATTCCGTGCTTTCCTTTTTGAGGAAGAATGCGGTTTGTCGGGCCTAGGCGATAGCCCCCAACAATCTTAGATTCTTTATCGTCCCATAAAATAAGTTGATCATACCAGTCGTCAAAGGCATCGCGGTCACAATCTAGTCCAGTACCCTCAGAAACACCACGGAAAGTAATTTCGCGCAGTCTACCAATTTCCTTCATGGTGTGTGGCAACTCCGAACCGAGGAAGCGATAAATCTTAAAATCACCACTCGTCAGTAAAAGATCTTCGGTCGGTAGACTTTCCAACTCCGCACGAATGAGTTTAGGGTTAATCGGAGCAATCACCTGAGCCCAGTGACTGGTTTCTTTGGCTGTTTTTTTCGCCGGCTCGTCTTTACGATTTTGTAAAAGCTCACAACGCAAACGTAAAAAACTCGTCGCTTCTTCGTCGTCTGGATGATCCTCCAACTGTGAATGTTGAACGGCCTTAGCGGTGCGGAGTCGTATTACTTTTCCTTTCTTAGCATTGAACTCACGCAACAACATTAGGGTTCGTAACTTGGAATGAACATAACCTAACGAATGAAATGTTTTGGAATTACCACCCTCAATATGCATCGGTAAAATCGAGGCTTTAGCGATACGTGCCATCCGCACAACTTGCGGCGACCACACGGGATCCTGTGCTTTCATTGCACGAAAAGTAAAACTGGAAACCTCGCCCGAAGGGAAAGTTAAAATCGCACCACCCGATTTAAGGTGACTCAAAATTCGACGCGTCCCAGCGAGGTTGCCGAAATCAGCTTGATCTGGATTAAATGGATCTACCTCGATTAACCAGGGACGAATTCCTGGGATTTGTGCGAGCCAGCGATTACCTACCACCAAAATATCCGATCGAACTCGCAGTAAAAAATCCATCGCGACAATCCCATCAGCCAATCCGTGTGGATGATTGGCCATCACGACTAACGGGCCCTCTCTCGGAATTCGTGCTAAGCATGAGTCATTCCAGGTAGATGAAAGCTGTGCCTGCTCCTTGGCGGATGCAAAAAAATCAGAACGTCCAGCGACGAGTAATCTTTCCAAGAAGTCATCAAACTCTCTCGAATTAAAAAATTTATCAAGCAGTGGAGTAGACCATCCTAAAGGTCCTAATGCGGCCTTTAGACTTTGTTCGTTAGCTCCTCGACGCGAATTTGTCATCCGCTCGTATCCTAATCTACAAATACCTTTTTTAAGCGTCGAATTTGTGACAATCAGGTTTCATACTCTTAAATCCCGAAGAACTGACGGGTATTTAAGGTCGCAACCGCCGCAACTTCATCCGCAGGAAGGTTGAGAATTTCTCCAGCCTTCTCAGCAATCTCCCCTAAATAAGCGGACGAGTTTTCCTGGCCGCGTTTGGATTGTGGAGTCAAATAAGGCGCGTCGGTTTCCAACATGAGTCGGGTTAACCCCTGTGCTTTCAAAGCTGCTGTAACATTGGGTGCATTAGGATAAGTAATCACTCCAGTGAAGGAAGCGCGTCCGCCTCGCTTGTTTAACTCTTTCATACACTCGGGTCCTTCAGTGAAACAATGGAAGACTACTTTTTTCCAGTCGACTCCACTTTCGTCGATCATCTTTACGCAATCATGAAAAGCGTGACGGGAATGAATGACAATTGGACATCCAAACTGATACGCTAAACGCAGTTGCTGTTGAAAGGCACCCTTCTGCCATTGCTTGATTTGTTCAGCTTCAGCCGGATCTTCGGGTAATCGATAATAGTCTAAGCCGATCTCACCAAGCGCAACTGGAAGAGTTTTATCCGCAAAGTAGGGAGAAATAGCAGCCACCGTTTCTTCCCACCCCTCGGTCACATAACCTGGATGCAATCCCACGGTATAATGAATTAAATCGGGATGCGATTCAGCAAGGTCTCGGTATTCAGACCAGTCAGCCAAATCCGTACCTATAGCGATTACACCTTCTAATCCGGCAGCTTTGATTTCTTTTAACCACGACTCCACCTTACCCTTTTTTATAAGGGAGAGCGGATGACAATGGGAATCGAACAAACGCATTTATAATTAACTAATTTAGTAATTTCAAAAGTGCAACGACTGTAAAATATATTTTCCAAACTTGTCATCACGCCCAATCTGCGAGTTATAAAAGTATGAAGATTTGGCTTATGAAATCGGAACCGGATGAGTTCTCCATCGACGATTTACAGAAACGTAAAAAAGAACCATGGACAGGGGTTCGTAATTACCAAGCCCGTAATTTCATGAGGGCAGCAAAAATAAATGATGCTGTTCTTTTTTATCACTCCAACTGCGCAGAACCTGGCATCGTGGGTCTAGCACGTGTTTCAAAGGTCGCATTTACCGACCCCACTCAGTTCGACCCGAAGTCGGATTACTATGACGCTAAATCAGACAAGCTCAACCCACGTTGGAGCTGTATTGAAGTATCATTCGTTCAGAAATTCAAACATGCCGTAACTCTACCGCAAATTCGCGATAATAAAAAATTGAGCACGATGTTAATTTTAAGACCAGGCAATCGACTCTCGGTCACCCCAGTTGAGATGTCAGAATACTTAGAAATTAAGAAACACTCTTAATTTTTAGCTGGTGTAGCAGTTGAAGTAGCTGGGACCACTTTCTTAACTGGCTGTGGAACGTACTTAGGATTTTGATCCGAACCTGGTGCAACTTTCTTTAAATTAGGAGTTAAGTCGGCTGGTGCATCACCCGTGGCGAATTTAATTCCACCGACTAAGATCTGACGGAAAATTGGGTTAGTCCAAACGTCTTCGCGGTGCCCCATAGCAGTATAGAAAACACGTCCCTTACCTTCAGCACGTGCCCAGCAATTAGGATAGGCAGGACGCTCATACATGGTACCTTCCATCTTAGGTGAGTCGATAACTGTGAGAACATGGATGTCGTCCTTGTAATCCTTTAGCGAATACCACTCCTCAGTGAAAGTGAAAGATTCGCCTACTTTCTCAAAGCCAGGGAACTTAGGATCGATAACTCTGTTTTTAGCCTCCTGCTGTTTCCCGTGAATAATAAACTCAGCACCTAAAAAGTGGACATAAGGATCAGCTTTTTCACAATGATTTAGATAACGTTCTGGACCCTTATCGGCTTCGTTATCGGTGTGAAATGTATCAGACGCAGAGTGGATACCAACAAAACCTTTGCCCGCTTTGACGAAATCAAAAATCGCTTGTTTACCTGCAGGCGTCATGGGCGGATTACCGTCCCTACCCTTATCACACAAATCTCCTGTTGTATAAAAAACCAAAGCATCAAACTGAGCTAAATATTCAGGAGAAAATTTGGAACCATCTTTAGAGAACTCAAATTTCCAATTATTATCTGCACTTAATTTCAGTAATTCCTTTTCAGCGAAACTGGGAGCTCCATCCTTCCATGAAATCACAACATGCTCGTAGCCACTTGATTTTGTAAAGAAGAGCAATTTACGCTGGGGCGCATCGGCGGCCACCAAAGCAGAAGAACAAACTAATAAGGCAGTTAAAAATTTCATCATAGGGGTACGACTATTACAGGTAGAACCGTGGGAGGTTTCAAGATTTCTTAACCAGAATAGCGCCAATCGACAATCTCCACCTGGATACTCTTGCGGCCCTGCCAACGATTCCAGGCGAGTTTAACCGCCAGATCCACCGATTTACCAATCTCGGGAATCCGACTACTCATTCTCCAAGCGATAAAGCTAATCCGGCGTTGGGGTGAAAGTGATAACTGAAACCGAATATTCCCTTCTCCAAAAAGCGTTGGAGTTTTATCAAAAACAAATCCCCTCACGCCGAAAATGGGCTCACTATTCGATTCTCCGTACGGCTGCAGTAATTCCATATCATCAAGCACACCCTCGTTAATTTCATTTAATTTTATCCAATGAGTAATATCCAAGTCACGGCTATCACTAACAAGATTAGTACTTTTTTTCTGTAAGGCCACCGCGGCAGTAAACCTAGCACGAAACGCCTCCACGTCAGACGCCGCGAGTGAAATACCTACAGCCATGGGGTGTCCGCCATAGGTTTTTAAAATATCAGCACAGGAATTAAGAGCTTCGACTAAATTAACCCCAGGGATACTCCGGCCAGACCCTTTTGCAATTTCGCCTTCTTTTCCCAAAACGATTACTGGGCGATCTAATGCTCGACAGATCTTACCTGCGGCAATCCCGACCACGCCGGGATGCCAGTCGCCAAACAATACATAACCTTCCTGCTCCCCCATCGATTTCGCCTGCTCAGTAGCATCATCGGTTACGCGTTTATCAATCTCCTGTCTTTCTCGATTAATTTGATCAAGCAACTCGGCGTCGCGTTCAGAATCTTCTAAAGTTTCAGCGAGCAACAAATTCAAAGGCAGTGAAGCATCAGCAAGTCGTCCACTCGCATTAATTCTCGGACCAATACGGTAAGAGACATCCACCGAACTCAACGTTGCGCCTGGCTCCATTCCACTGACGGCAATGAGAGCACGCACCCCAGGACGCTTCGCTTCGCTCAATGCTCTCAAACCATGCGCAGCTATGATTCGATTTTCGGTTAAGAGTGGAACTAAATCTGCAATCGTACCCAGTGCAGCTAAATCTAAATAGTCCTTAACCACGATATGAGTGCCGCGTGGGTCACCCGCTAAGCGTAATACTTTTAATATCCCATGGATTAACTTAAAGACTAAGCCCGCTGTGCACAGCGTCTGCCAAGGGACTTCCGCATCATCATTCACTCTTGGATTAACTAGAATACAGTCAGCCGGGGCAGACTTGGCCACGTGGTGATCGACAACAATGACCTCAACACCGTTCGTCTTCAAAAACTCAATTTCGGAAACAGAATTAGTCCCACAATCGAGTGCGATAAATAATTGGGGCTGAGCTTCCTTTACCACACGCTCAAGTGCAGCCATGGTTAGTCCATAGCCTTCTTCTAGTCGGCGTGGTACAAAAGCGGCTGGCTCGGCTCCCAGTCGACGAAGCAGATGCACCAACATCGCTGTGCTGGAAACTCCGTCGACGTCATAATCACCCAAGATGGCAATGCGTTGTTTTTGACTAACGGCTGCGAGAATTCTTTCCGCAGCGATTCGTAAATTACCAACCGCAAAAGGATCAGACACATGCGCCAGCTGCGGACGTAAATGTAGTTCGGCTTTCGCCTCGTCATCAAACATGCGTGCTAAAACATGTGCAACAGGTTCAGAAATCCCTAAACTCGATGCAATACGTTGGGCGAGCCCACCGTCTGCAGCTCGATATAACCAAGCGGCCATAAGAGTAAGCTTTAGGCGTCAGAACCGGCCTCCCATGAATAGCGACGAGGGCGTTCTGCAGCGTCTACACCTTTGCGCTCACCCTTGTGCCACCAATAGAAAATTGGACTTGCGATGAAAATGGAAGAGAATGTTCCGGTTAATACACCGTAGATGAAAACTTCGCCATAAAGACGAACATCACCTGCACCGAATGCCCATAGCGCTACCGCACATAGGAAAACAGTAGTCGATGTAAGAATCGTACGAGAGAGTGTACGGTTAATCGCGAGGTGGATGACATCGCTCAACGAGCGGGTCGGATTATTTTCCAACTCTTCGCGAATTCGGTCAAAGACCACGATAGTGTCGTTCACCGAGTAACCGATGATTAATAGAATAGCTGCGATCAATGCAGCGTTGAACTGTCCACCGAAGAAGACGAATAACGCGACCGTCATAAGGACGTCGTGCAATGTCGCCACCATGGCAGCAATACCGAATCCAGTTTCGAATCGCAACGAGACGTAAATACCAATACCCGCGAGCGCTAATAAAACTGAAAGGATTGCGTTGAAACGTAATTCATTACTGACCGATCCGCCGATAGCTTCACGAACTAATAAGATTTTTTCCGTAGGAGCTTGAGCGTCTTTCAGAATCTGCGGATAGCCTTTCTTAATCTGATCAACGATCTTCACGAGATTAGCAAAGTCAGCCTTTCCGTGATCTTTAGATAATTCGGTTTCGATGCGGAGACGCGTTTCACCTCCACCAATCGGCTTCTGAACAGTAACAGTCGTATCAGGCAGACCCACCGATGCGGCCAACTGCACTACCTTGTTAGTGTCCACTTTGGCGGCATCACTAAGCGCAATCATCGTCGACTCACCACCGCGGAAATCCTTACCGAAAGCATCCTTACCTTTATAAGCGAGTTCACTGATGCCGAGCGCGACAATCAGCCAAGAAACGATAAAGGCAACACGGGCATATTTTAAGAAGTGGATATCGATGGTGTGCTTAAATACAGGGAGTCCGAATAGACGGCTCATGATTCCCTTCTCTAACGCAAACTCTTGAATACCACGACAGGTGACGAGCGTCGTAAAGAGCGTCGTGAAAATACCAATAATCAGAGTGATACCAAATCCACGAACCGGACCCGTACCCATAAACGCAAGAATAATAGCTACGAGTAAGTGAGTGAGATTCGCATCCACAATAGTCCACATCGCTCGGTTATAGCCTTCGCGTAATGAGGCTGCGCGATCCTTACCGACGCGAGCTTCTTCACGAACACGTTCGAGAATTAAAATATTGGCATCCACTGCCATACCTAAGGTTAAGACCAACGCTGCGACACCAGGGAGTGTGATGGTGGCACCAAGGTAAGCCATCGCTCCAAGCATGAGGAATAAATTCAACACCATGCCAAGCACAGCGATGAATCCGCCCCAGACGTAGAAGCCTACCATGAATAAGACAACCAGACCTACGGCGACGACTGACGCGACTACCGATTTGTCTTGGGCATCTTTAGCTAAGGATGGACCGACTGATGTTACGTCCTGAGTAATCAAAGGAAACTCTAATGGATTATTTAAAACATTAGAGAGATTAATCGCCTCTTCACGTGTAAAGGAACCAGTAATCGTCGCACCACTGCTACGAATTGCTTCACGGACCGTTGGTGCCGACTGCAAGACGCCATCGAGTACGACCGCTAATTGGCCCACAGAGTTAGTACGACCATTGGCTTCAGCAATTTTTGCAGTTAAGTCTCCAAATTTTTGCGAGCCTTCATTCGTAAACTTCATGTCCACGTAGAAGGACATGCCATCATCGGAACGAGCCGAAGAGGATTTGATAATTGCGCCTGTTGCATCGGCTCGCTTGCGAATATAGTATTTCGCAACCTTCGTTTCACCTGTACGACGGTCGACATTACGTTCAGTTAGAACTTCGTAAACCGCAGTTGCACCACTTTCATCCTCCAAGGATTTTGTGGAATGCTCACGTTCGTCATCCAATGGATGTCTTCCACGATACACCTGTCTAAATTCTAGTTTGGCCGGCTTTTTAAGTGCATCAATCACATCAGGATTATTAGCCGCATCTTCCCCCGGAAGTTGAATCTCGAGAGCCAAGTCACCGACCGGACGTAAAACAGGCTCAGCGACACCAAACTGATTGACGCGCTGTTCCATCACTTGAACCGCTTGGTTCACCATTTCAGAATGCGAGACATTGGCTTTATCGTTTCCTGATTTCACACCGGCTTCAGCACCAGTCGGATCGACCTTTAAAGTAAACGAAACACCGCCCTGTAAATCTAAACCTAATTTGAGACGACCCTGTGAGCGCAGCAAGAGCTGCTTCAATACAATAATATTTCTCTTATTTTGATCGGGCTCACGGATAAAATCTTTCTCATCGAAAAAGAAGGGACGTAAATCGACGGCTGAGGCACGACCTTTACCTTCACCGATATCGCGCAATGCCTGGTAGTACGAAACCGCTTTTTGATCAGCAGCAACGGTACCTATTTTACTATTCGCTACACGTGTTTTAGCCTCTTGGTGAATTTTTACGAATTCAGCCGACTGGTTGATGACTTGCGTAGGAACGAAATCTTCGAGTGGGGTTGGAGCGATTGGGTAAAACTCATAAATTGCACAAACAAGGGCAACCAACGAGACCGCAACCTTCCAGAACCATGTCCTGGATGTCATAGTATTTTTATAAATTAAGGTTAGGCAGGAATAACTTTAGATTCATCCGATGCTAAACCAGCAACGGAGCTTTTATGAATCGTCATCTTACCACTGTCCAATTCGATGGTGACCCGTGAATCAGAAATATGGGTGATACGTCCATAAATTCCAGTGGACGTCATAATCTCTTGGCCAACTTCTAATTGAGATTGAAGTTTTTCGCGTTCCTTTTGCGCCTTTCGTGCCGGAGCAAAAAGGAAGAAATACATCGCTGCAAAAAGCAGTGCATACCCGATTAAGGGTAAAAACGGATTAGGCTGTGCATCAGCTGGCGCAGCATCCGCTATGTAAGAGAACAGAGCGTGAGGGGTGGTTTTCATATTTGTTTATTTGGAAAGGGGTTAAATCAGCCGAGAAACCCCTTAATTGCTGAAGTGTGACAAAAAGGCAAGCCCCAGCTACTTGGTTTGGTTTTGCGTTCATGCCAAATATACCTCAATGTGAACAACTAATTCCATGAAAGAAGCCAAACCGGAGGCAACGGCTAAACCGCCCTCTTCAACCCCTATTCAGCGAATCACGCTGGCTTCAACAATCGCAGCACTGGGAGTTGTTTTCGGCGATATTGGAACGAGTCCACTTTACGCATTTCGTGAATGTATCCGGAATGGCCTCCACGAGGGTGCCACCCCCGAGCAAGTGATCGTTCCCGCTCTCTCGCTCATCATCTGGTCACTCATTCTAGTCGTCACCGTAAAATACGTTTTATTCATGATGGACGCTAATGACGACGGTGAAGGCGGTATCATGACCCTCGTCTCACTCGCATCAAAAAATAGCGATGAAGAAAAACCTAAGCCGACATTAGATAATCCAAGCAACAAACCTAAGCATCGAAATATTTTAGTGTTACTCGGAGTTTTTGGTACCGCCCTTTTGTTTGGTGACGGCGTAATCACCCCAGCAATCTCAGTCTTGTCCGCACTCGAAGGTGTTAAAGAACAAACTACATCCAGCGCAGGACTTATTCGTTATTTCATTCCTGTCACCGCTGTTGCGATCTTAATTGGAATTTTTGCCATCCAGAAACGGGGTTCAGGAAAAGTCGGTATGTACTTCGGCCCAATCACACTTCTCTGGTTCGCAGTTATCGCCGCAACGGGAATTAATTCCCTCTACCAACACCATCAAGAGTCACTGGTTGTTTACGAAGCATTCAAACCGATGGTCGCAATCGATTTCATGGTTAATAACCCAGGAATCGGAATCGTCGTATTAGGTGCAGTATTCCTTGCTGTCACGGGCGCCGAAGCACTCTACGCCGACATGGGACACTTCGGACAAAAACCCATTCGCGCGGGTTGGTACTTTATCGTCTTCCCTGCCTTGATTTTAAATTATCTCGGACAAGGTGCGTGGGCTATCGCCAACCAATCCCATATTCTCACTGGCTCCTATAATCCATTTTATAACATGGCGCCGGCTTGGTCACAAATTCCTTTAGTCGTGATTGCAACCCTCGCCGCAATCATCGCCTCCCAAGCTTTAATTGCCGGTGCTTTCTCCACCACCGTTCAAGCCATCCAATTAAATTTCTTACCCCGGATGCGCATCTCTTACACATCCGATCAAGAATCAGGACAGATCTACATGCCCGTAGTAAACTGGCTACTCCTTGCGGGTTCAGTATTCCTAGTTCTCCAATATAAATCATCTGAAAATCTAGCGAGTGCCTATGGTATCTCCGTGAGCGGTACGATGCTTGTGACGACTATTTTATACGCACAGTATCTACATAAGATTAAGAAATTTCCTATCGCTTCATCGTATATCATTGTCTCGCCCGTCTTAATGATGGAGCTGCTCTTCATCGGTGGAAATGCGACCAAGATTTTTGAAAACGGCTGGCTCCCTCTCGCCATCGGATTTGTCCTCTATTACATCATGTCAGTCTGGAATAAAGGTCGCATCGCTATGCGTAGCAAACTAGCCGAAGCCGAAAAGAATGATGACTTTAAATTCTTCATCGAAAGCGTCGAAGAGCGATTCAAGGCCGGAAAGCTTAGCCGAGTCAAAGGCACCGCCGTCTATCTCTCTGGCGGTAATAATTCCGTCCCCATGGCCCTCGCCCACAACCTTAAGCATAACAAGGTTCTCCATGATCACATCATCGTGGTTACCCTCACTGTGGATGACACTCGCGCTTTCGTTAAAAATGAAGAACGCGTTAGCATCACCACCCACGGACATGGCTTTGTCTTAGTGGGTAGTCGTAATGAATTCCCTCCTGTCATGAGAATTACTGGCAGATTCGGTTTCCGCGAAAAACAAGATATCTACCCGATTCTCGACGCCGCCTACGAAGAATTAAAAATTAACCCGAACCCACTCGAAGTTACCTACTTCCTCAGTCGCGAAACCATCGTCCGCGCTGAAAGAAATATTTCACTCAACACCGTTCAAGAAAAACTCTTCGAAGTACTTAATCGCAACGCCCTCTCTGCCACGGCCTACTTCAACCTTCCCCCCGGTCGCGTTGTCGAACTAGGCATGCAGGTTGAACTGTAAGATTACTTCTTCGACGCTTTGCTCTTAGCAATCAGGTCGTAGAAGTGATCAAATAACACGTCGGCATCGTTCGGACCAGGTCCAGCCTCTGGGTGATATTGCACCGAGAACACTGGCTTATCTTTGAGGCGTAATCCCGAAACGGTTCCGTCATTTAAATTTACTTCAGTCACAATCGCACCACAACGCTCAAGCTCTTCTGGCTTGGAAGCGAATCCGTGATTTTGGGCGGTGATGGAAACACGACCTTCTTCCGTATTCTTAACGGGTTGATTTCCACCGCGGTGCCCGAACTTTAATTTGTAAGTCGA
>CANCLV010000003.1 GCA_947378905.1 Opitutia bacterium | reverse complement strand
GTAATCTTCTTTTTAGCTTCCAGCAAATAGTCGTCGCGCATGGTATGTTTTCTGTTGAGAGAACCCAGAAACCTAGGGCTACACCCCCCTCTGGCAAGCGTTTTAAGGGATAAATTGGCTTTGCCCTATTCAAATTTATCTAAATATGTTAAATAAACCCTATGCAACCGCCCCAAAACTACGGTGAATCGATGAAGTCTAAAGGTGGCTTCGGTCGACTGATCAAAGCACTTTTCTATACGTGGGACGGATTAAAGGCAGCGGCTCAACACGAAGAAGCTTTCAAACAGGAACTCATCGTCGTCATTCCTCTTTCAATCATCGCTTGGTTCATTCCTGTGTCGGCGGTTGAACGAGCACTTCTCTTTTCTGTTCTGCAAATGATTCTCATCGTTGAATTAATCAACTCAGCAATTGAAGCGAACACCGACCACATTTCTCTGGACCGCCACCCCTTGGCCAAACGCGCCAAGGATATGGGCAGTGCTGCAGTCTTTCTCACCATACTTTGTGCGACGGCAACCTGGGTGGGTGTGCTATGGCACAACGATATTGTTCAGAAATTATTTCAGAAATAATAAACGCTGGGTAGACACCCAATAAAAAACCCCGCGAGTTGCGGGGTTTTTTGTTAAGCCTATTTTAAATTAGGCTTTGGTTACTAAACCAGCTTTGAGAGCTTTAACCGAAACCCATTGGCGCTTTACCGAACCATTAGGTTGGAGAACGCGAATGCGTTGAACATTGGGGCGAAAGACACGCTTCGTTTGTTTAACGAGCTGGAAGCCGATACCACCACTCTTCTTGGATTGACCACGGTGGATGATTCGACGGCCCTTGACGGGGCGCTTGCCGGTGACGCTGCAGATACGGGACATAGTAGTTTTGTTCTCCTTGGAAGGTCGTAGCAAATAAGTGAGGTGCCGATTGGCAAGCGGTAATTAAGTCCTTCGCAAAGCACGGTCTAAACCGCTTAAACCTTCAGAAAAATCAATAGATTTGGGCAAAAGGCTCAGAATTACCGAGGGTAAATTAGAGGACATCCCATAAAAATAACCGGGGTGAGCCCAAACCCCCTCATCCAAGGCGTTGAGCAATAAACGCTCTTCCGAGACCCCTGGAGGCAAACCGAGGATCGCCATCCATCCCGCCGGACGAGGCAAAACAGTACAAGCATGACCCGAGGAGACGACCCAATCTTTTAGAATTTTTTGATTCTCACTCACACGCGTGCGGATAGCTGCACGAATCGGTTCCGCTCGACGAAGTAAATCGGGTAGAGCTAATTGCGCAGGAGTATTTACCGAGAGAAAGGCATCCGCGATATGTTCAAGTCGACGACAAGATTCTTGAACCGTGTCAGTCGGGCCTGAGACAATAATCCAACCTACTTTTAATTGTGGAGCGACGGCGACTTTTGAAAGTCCACTTAACACATAAAGCGCCACTTGTGTTTCTCCTGCCCAAGTGCCTGGTGAGCTCACCCCTTCGGCTGGATAATCTAAAAATACTTCATCACAAATTACCGCTAAACTATTTTTTAGAGCGAAGTTACGAAGAATATCTCGATCGCGGCGACCGACAAAAGCACCGGTGGGATTGGAGGGATTGATACAAACAATCGCTCGTGTTTGTCGACTCGCTGTCAGACTCGCCACATCAATCACCCACTCGCCTGCAAGTTGTACTAATCGATAAGGTCTCAAAGTGACACCTTCCAACGAGGCGATGACCTCTAATAAAGGGTACGCAGGCTCGGGTACTAAAATTTCGTCACCCGGATTGCATAATAATTTAAATAACCAACTATAACCTTCACTAGTGCTCGCAGATAAAAATATACGGTCGGGTGTGAGACGTGTTCCGCGAGCAAGATAGTAATCTGCGACGGCCGTACGAGCCGAGCTAAGCCCATGCGCATCGGGATCTTGTCGCTGAATTCCATCACGGCGAAGCAAGGTGCCTAATTCTAAGACAGACCAACCAAATCCTGCCGTAGCGGGATTTGCATCGGCTAAATCAAGTGTTGGCAAACCAGCAGTTCGGCGACGTTCCCGCGCCTTACTTAAGGCGTTTGAATCATCTGCAAAGGAGAGTCGGAAACTGAACATGGCCCATCCAACCCTAAGTTCGCCACCGGAGCAAGTGGAAGAAAATCGGGTTGAAGTTAAGCCCCGACGGTTCAATCCTCTCCGCATGTCCCAGCAAGTCCTCAAGCCCCGTGTCCGTGGATTTATTTGCATCACCTCACACCCCGAAGGTTGTGTCGCCCATGTGCGCGAGCAAATCAGCTACGTAAAATCACGTAAACCACTCCAAGGCGGACCGAAGTCAGTCCTCGTGATTGGTTCATCGACTGGCTACGGTCTCTCTTCACGCATCGCAGCCGCTTTCGGTTCTGGTGCCGCCACCCTCGGAGTATTTTTTGAACGCAACGGCGAAGGCGATAAACCCGGCAGCCCTGGTTGGTATAACACCGCAGGTTTTCATGCCGAAGCCAAGAAGGCCGGACTAAAAGCTTTTTCAATCAATGGTGATGCGTTTTCTGCAGAAATAAAAAACCAGGTCATCGAGACGATTAAAAAGAAAATGCCGAACGGAAAAATCGACTTAGTGGTTTACTCCTTAGCTTCACCTCGTCGTACCGCACCTGATGGCGTGACTTACAAATCAACACTCAAGCCAACGGGCGCACCATTCCACGCGAAGAATTTAGATACCGATCGTAAAGTAGTGAACGACGTAACACTCGAAACCGCAAACGCTGATGAAATTCTCAACACCGTTAAAGTCATGGGCGGAGAAGATTGGGAAATTTGGATGAATCAACTCGACCAAGCGGGCGTGATTGCCGAGGGCTGCCAATCGGTGGCGTATTCTTATATTGGACCACAAGTCACTTGGCCGATTTACAAAGACGGAACCATTGGCAAAGCCAAAGAAGACCTCGAACGCGCTGGAGAAAAAATTGACAGTCTCATGAAGCTCCATCGCGGTCGCGCCTTTGTCTCCGTTAATAAAGCCGTCGTAACTCAAGCGAGCTCAGCTATTCCCGTCGTCCCACTTTATGTTTCTTTGCTTTTCAAAATTATGAAGGCAAAGGGGAATCACGAAGGTTGTATCGAACAGATTCAACGTCTCTTCGAAAAACAAATGTATAACGGTGAGTGCTTAAACTTTGATGAAAAAGGCCGCGTCCGTATCGACGACTGGGAAATGATGCCTGAGATTCAAAAAGCGGTGTTTGATATTTGGCCTAATGTTACCACGGAAACCCTCGATCAGTACGGGGACTTTGCAGGTTACCAATCCGACTTCCTGAAAAACTTTGGCTTCGGACTTGCCGGAGTTGATTACGAAGCCCCCACCGAAGTTGAACGCCCTATCGAGGATGCCTAAGTGACTAAAGTTTTCTCCATCGCGAATCAAAAAGGCGGCGTCGGCAAAACCACAACGGCGGTCAATCTTGCTGCAGGACTAGCAAAAGCAGGCATCGCCACCCTGCTCATCGATCTCGACGCTCAGGCCAATGCCACGAGCGCCCTAGGTATCGAAAAAGTTGAAGGTCGCTCCCTTTACAAAGTTCTTCACGGCGAAGCCAAAGCGGAAGATATGATTGTCAATACCTCGACCGAAAAACTGGATTTAATTCCTTCGGAAGTAGATTTAGCCGCCATCGAGTCTGAACTAGCTCAGTCAGAAAATTATTTGTCGCGATTATCCAGCTCCCTTCAGCCGATTATCGATTCCAAAAAATATGGAATTATCATTATCGATTGTCCACCTGCCCTAGGAATGCTCTCGATGAATGCATTGCGTGCTTCGGATCATCTTTTAGTTGCTCTCCAAACAGAATATTTAGCGATGGAAGGTCTCGGTCAAATTCTCGGCGTGGTCGATCAACTCAAACAAGCCGATGCTACCTCCAAACTCACGGTGGGTGGAATCTTGCTCACGATGTATGATGTGAGAACAAATCTTTCACGCCAAGTGGTCGAAGAAGTTAAAACTCACTTCCCTGATTTACTCCTTAAGACGATGATTCCTCGGACGATTCGACTCTCCGAATGCCCCAGCCACGGTAAAACTATTTTCCAATACGATGCCCATTCACCTGGTGCGGTCGCTTACACAGCCCTTGCGAAGGAATTCATCGCACGGTTTAACTTAAAGTAAAACAATCAGCAGTTCGGTTTGACCTACCTTCTCGGTCAATCTGGATAGAATAATGAAAGTGGCACCACACCGAGCTTTTACGGGCGTACCTTCGTATGCTTGGCCGGGCTGTGCCTTTTCCGAAAGCACTAATCATTCCGTCATCGTTTTCCTTGCCTCCAATTTAGGTGCGGCGGAAACCTTAGTCGAAGAAACCGCACAACTGTTGCAAATCCTCAAAGGCGTAAAGGCGACTGCGAAAACATTAACGGAGTCCGATGCAGTGGTTCCAGTATTTGAAGCTGATTGCGATTTATTAGGCGTGCTGACTGCGATTCGTCACGGAAGTCATACTCCCGAAAATCCTCTACTCATTGCGTGCACACCAGGGTCCATTACTCGATTGGCACCCTCAGCGGCTGAATCGGATAAGAAAGAATTAATTATTCGAAAAGGAGATCGTATCCTGCTCAGAGATGTCGCCCAAAAACTTTCGGCAAGTTTTGGTTATGCCCACGAATCACTTTGTGAGCAGCCCGGTGAATACGCGCTCCGTGGGGGAATTCTCGATGTCTATCCGATTAATGGACAAATGCCCGTGCGTATTGATTTATTTGGCGATGTAGTCGAATCGCTCCGACCCTTCGATCCATCGACCCAGAAAAGCGAAGGTGAAATAAACAGCGTAGTCATTTGTGCACCACGCGATGATAGTTCCATGCAATTTGACGCTCCGTTTTTCACACACCTACCTACTCAAAGTTTAGTGATCGGAATTAATCAGGTTTTTACTGATCTCATTTGCGCACCTCTGATTAAAGGCCCATCAGCACTCTTAGCATTAGAAGAAACCGATGAGGTTGAATCGGGCTGGGAAGCTCATAGTGTCGAATGTGCACCGGCTGAATCACTTTTAATTGGTAAGTCGCAAGACTCCACCCAAGCACGAATCGATTTATTAAAACAAGTAAGTAGCCACACTCGCAAAGACATGGTTTGTCTTTTAACTGGAGACACTCAGGGCTCCACCGAACGCATTGGAGCCGATGTAAAATCTTTAGACTTACCTAAATTCAAACCACAGATTTTGTCTGCGCGTTTCAGCGGCGGAGTAATCATTAAATCTGGCTCACTCACTGGAGTGCTGAACAAAGGATTAGTTCTACTGACTGAACGAGAGCTCTTCGGTCGAAAAAAACGCCCACTGGCCAGCCTTCCACGAAGACGAACCGCGATTCAAGCGGCGGTTGGTCGAGCCTTGGATTTTGGCGAAATCGTCAACGGCGATGCTTTAGTTCACGCGACCCAAGGTATTTGTTTATTTCGCGGAATTAAACCGTTCGAAAATCGCGGACGCATTGAAGATTATATTTCGTTAGAGTTTGCCAATAAAGCACAACTCCACCTCCCGCTCCGCGAGTCACACTTAATCTCACGCTATGTGGGCATGGGCAATGCGGCACCCAAACTTTCCAAATTAGGTGGTGGCAGTTGGGAACGCTCTCGCAAGGCCGTAGAAAAAGCCACGGCAGATTTAGCCGCACAACTCTTGGCGCTCCAAGCTGAGCGTTCGACCAAACCAGGTATTGTTCATCCTCGAGATGACGAAAATTCTTGGATGGGCGAATTTGAACGTTCCTTCCCACACCAAGAAACACCCGACCAATCCAAAGCGATTAAGGAAACTAAGGCTGACATGGAGCGATCCACCCCGATGGATCGATTAATCAGTGGAGACGTGGGCTTCGGCAAAACTGAAGTCGCACTGCGGGCCGCCTTTAAATGCGTGGTAGGCGGACGACAAGTAGCCATCCTCGCACCGACCACTGTCTTGGCTCAACAACACTACGAAACTTTTCGTGAGCGACTGAGTCGTTGGCCGGTGAGCGTTGAACTGCTTAGTGGATTTAGAACCGCGAAACAAAAAGCACAGGTCCGCGAGCGGGCGAATTTAGGGCTCGTCGATATCGTTGTCGGCACTCACGCCCTTCTCTCCGATGGTACAAATTTCTCAAAATTAGGATTGGTGATTATCGATGAAGAACATCGTTTCGGTGTGGTTCATAAAGAAAAACTGAAAAGACTGCGTACCGAGGTAGATGTGCTCGCTATGAGTGCGACCCCGATTCCACGGACGCTCTATTTGGCTCTGCTCGGAGCGCGAGATTTGAGCGTGATTGAAACACCTCCGCGCGAACGGTTACCCATTCGCACTCTCGTAAAAAGTTATGATGAGAAAACCGTCCGCGATGCCGTGCAGGCCGAGCTCAGTCGCGGTGGACAAGTCTTCTATCTGCATAATCGAGTCGAAACCATTCAGGCTGTTGCCGATCGACTAAAAGCCTTAATTCCAAAAGCTAGAATCATTGTTGGACACGGCCAAATGGGGGCAGGTCAACTCGAAGAAACCATGGCAGCTTTCGTCGCCGGTGAATTCGATGTCCTCGTTTGTACCACCATTATTGAAACAGGCTTAGATATTCCTAATTGCAACACTCTCATCATCGAAGGGGCCGATCGATTTGGATTGGCACAACTTTATCAGCTTCGTGGCCGTATTGGTCGATTCAATCGACAAGCTTATGCCTATTTATTTTTACACCGACATTCGGAATTAGTGGAAAGTGCACGCCGAAGACTATCGGCAATTCGCCAATACAACCAACTCGGAGCAGGTTTTCGAATCGCCATGCGGGATCTAGAGTTACGCGGCGCTGGAAATATTTTAGGGGCTGAACAAAGCGGACACATCGCCTTAGTGGGCTTTGAACTTTATTGTCAATTACTCCGACGAAGTGTTGCCAAAATTAAAGGTGAGAAAGTCGGCTGGGCTGAGCGTTGCGAAATTAACTGTGATTTTATTTCTCATGCGGATGTCATTCAGAACGAGAACTATGGAAACTCCGATGAGAGTGGCATTCTCACAGCGACTCTACCCGAAGCGTGGATACCCGAGACCCGCCTGAGAATTGAAGCGTTTCGAAAAATTGCCCTCGCTAATCATCTCGATGAATTAAAAGAGATCCGAGCACAGTTAATTGATCGCTATGGACGCCTGCCCGCTGAGGCAGATGCATTGCTTAAGATTGCCGAGATTCGTTGCTTAGCCGAAATCAAAGGGGTTACGTCGATTACTACCGAAGACGCCACTCTGCGCTGCAAACAAGTGGTTCTGGGCGGAAAAAGCGAACTGATCTTAATTGGAAATCGCTTTCCCCGCTTGACCGCAAGGGAGCCCCTACGGAAACTCACAGAAATTCGCAGTTTCCTGTCGCGACTCTCCTCCCCACACCGTTCATGAAAATTTCTACACTCTTTTTTCTGCTTTCCGTTTTTTGGGTAAACCTTGGTGCAGTCGAAACTTCTCCCGTAGCAACGCCGACTCCAGCGGCTAAAGAAAAAAGCTTAGAAGAAATCGCTGCCCAGCGATGGACAGAAATGAATACAGAAAGAATTGCAGCGAGTGCTGATGGTCAGCCAGTCACTCTCTCGGAAATTCGTCAACAAATCTCACCCTTTCTTAAAGAGATTAGAAGCAAAACTAAAACGGATAATGAGTTTAATAAAGCGATTGATGATCTCGCTGGCGAAATATTAAATCAGATTGCTGACCGTCAGTTAGTGATTGCCGACTTCAAAAATAGCATGGGGAAGATTCCTGCTAGTTACGTTGATTCGGACATTGAGGACACCGTACGTAGAGATTTCGGGGGAGATCGTAATCGATTCGTAGCTGCCCTCCGCTCACAAGGCCTCACTCCGTTAAGCTATCGCAAACAAATCGAAGATCGAATCACTTTCGAATACATGATTGGTCAGATTCGTCGAAGCGCCATGAATGTTGGACCTGGACGCATTTTGGAATACTTCAACAAACACCAGGCTGAGTTTAGCCATAAAGAAGTTATAAATTTTCGACAAATTACCATCAACCAAGGTGCCGCGGAGAGCGTCACTGAAGCGAAGAGTCGCGCCGATGCCTGGGCTTTAGCACTGAATGATTCCAGTAAAATCGCGCCGACCTTAGCACAGTACAAAATCACCACACGCACGAAAGCGACACCCAGCACCTTTACCGAGATTGCAGAATTAATTAGTGAAGACGACTATGCGAGCAAGGGCGGAAACGTCGGCTGGAAGTCTCTCGATGAATTGAATGAACGTGTCGTCACTGAATTAAAGAAACTGAAAGACGGCGAAATTTCTGGTTGCTTACAATTTGATTTACCAGGCGGAAAGTCTGTTTGGTTTATTCTCAAACGTGAGGGTTACAAACCAGCAGGCCCAGGCAGTTTAGAGGATCCTTTAATTCGTGATGCCATTGAAGACCGTGTTCGTGCGGAAGCCATGAAGATGGCGGTGGATGAATGGTTAAAAGAATTACGGGCCAAAAATCACGTTGAGATAAAATGACGGAGAACTCTCCAGCCTATCGCTGCCGAGCTTTTCCGGAGCGAGCAGCTGGCGTACTCCTTCACCTCACCGCCCTACCCGGTTCCGGACCCATCGGCTCGTTAGGCGCAGAAGCCAAACACTTTATCGATTTTCTTTCGCAGGCCGGATTTACCTGGTGGCAAATTTGTCCGCTGGGTCCGACTGGGTATGGAGATTCACCCTATCAAGCTCTCTCGGTATTCGCCGGAAACCCTTATTTATTAGACTTAAAAGATTTGCAGAAAAGAGGCCTGCTGACCGAACTCGAAATTAAAACGGTTCAACGCGGAGACGAAACTTCGGTTAACTACGGGAGACTTTGGGAGCATTTACGTCCATTACTCGCACTCGCAGCACAACGAGGAGTGAAAGTTTATGAAAAAAATCACGCCTTCACTTCATTCTGTCAGCGCGAGAATCACTGGTTGACTGACTGGTGTAATTTTTCAGCACTGCGCGAACAGAATCTTTTTACCAATCCCGAGCACTGGAAAATTAAAGAAATAGATTCTTCCCTGGCGCAAGGTGCGGCGGTTCTTCAGTTTATTTTTTCGGAGCAGTGGAATGACCTCAAAAAATATGCAAACAAGCATGGCGTAAAATTATTGGGTGATGAACCCATCTATGTTTCTGACGATGGCTGCGACCGCTGGGCTCACCCCGAACTCTTTCAATTAAATGAAGAAGGAAAACCTGCATTTGTGGCGGGGGTTCCACCTGATTATTTTTCGGAGGATGGACAACTCTGGGGCAATCCATTGTACGATTGGGGACGTCACGCTGCTGATGGATTTCAGTGGTGGCGCGCCAGAGTCCAGCGCGACCTCAATTTATTTGAGGCTGTAAGAATTGATCATTTTCGTGGAATTCACGATTATTGGCGCGTGCCAGCACAGGCAAAAAATGCGCGCGGAGGACAATGGTGTGCCGGGCCTGACTTCGATTTTATCAAAGCACTAGGTGGCCTACCACTCGTTGCGGAAGATCTCGGGTTACTATCTCCGGGCGTCGAAATCCTTCGTCAAAAATCAAAACTCCCTGGTATGTCGGTGATTCAATTCGGCTTTAGTGAGATTGAAGGTAATCCTCATCACCCAAAAAATATTACTGCCGACCGTGTTGTTTATACCGGCACACATGATAATGATACGCTCAAAGGTTGGTTGAAAAATTGTTCCGAGAAAGAGCGTGAAAACCTAAATCCCTTTATAGAAAATTCCGTAAACCCGATTTCTACACTCATCACCGTCGCTTTAGAATCGGATGCCATTTGTGCGATTATGCCTGCTCAAGATTTATTAGAGTTAGAGAGTGAAGGCCGATTTAATACCCCAGGTCATGCCCAAGGTAACTGGAGCTGGAGAATGAGCGACAATGACTTAGTGAACCTATTTACACAGGTAGAGAGCTGGCAGTTGCGATTAGCAAAGTCCGAACGAGCTAGCGTGTAAGCCGGCGGTATTTAGGACGACGAGGCGTGTCGGAATCTACTCCTAAACGACGGCGACGATCCTCTAAGTAGTCACCGTAATTACCTTCATGCCAGACGACTTTTCCATCGTCTTCAAAGGCTAAAATATGCGTAGCCACACGATCTAAGAACCAACGGTCGTGCGAGATAACAACGACACAACCCGCGAAACCCTCGAGAGCGTCTTCGAGGGCACGAATGGTATTTACGTCTAAATCATTCGTCGGCTCATCCAATAAAATCACGTTTGCTCCCGATTTAATTAATCGAGCTAGGTGAATACGATTACGTTCACCGCCCGACATTAAGCCGACTTTTCTTTGTTGAACGTCACCGGTAAAACCGAAACGAGCAGCGTAAGCACGAGCGGGAACTAAAATTTTTCCTAAGTGCACCATTTCCTGTCCATCGGAAATTGCTTCCCACAGTGGCTTGTCCGCCGGTAGTGCATCGCGCGTTTGATCTACGAGAGCTAACTTAACCGTATCACCTACCGTAATCGTACCGCGGTCAGGTTTTTCTTGTCCGGTAATTAAACGAAAGAGCGTTGTCTTACCTACGCCGTTAGGTCCGATGATTCCAACAATACCACCAGCGGGTAATGTGAAGTTTAAATCTTCAAATAAAATTCGGTCACCGTAGGATTTCATTAAACCTTTTGCTTCAATGACCGCTCCGCCTAAACGCGGACCGGGAGGAATCCAAATTTCGGCATTCTTTTCAATCTGCACCTGATCCTGCGTGAGCATCTGCTCGTAGGCGCGTAAGCGGGCTTTATTTTTTGCGACGCGAGCCTTGGGTGATGAACCCGCCCACTCTCTTTCTCGCTCCATCGTGCGCTGACGTGCGCTGGATGTTTTTTCTTCGGCGGCAAGGCGAATACGTTTTTGTTCAAGCCAGGATGAGTAATTACCCTTCCAAGGTACGCCACGTCCGCGATCCAATTCCAAAATCCAGCCCGCCACATTATCTAAAAAATATCGGTCGTGAGTAATCGCAATGACAGTGCCTTTATAATTTTGTAAGTGACGTTCGAGCCAGGCGACCGTGTCGGCATCAAGGTGATTGGTCGGTTCATCGAGCAGTAATACATCGGGCTCCATTAATAACAAACGGCACAAGGCGACGCGCCGCTTTTCGCCGCCGGACAAACTAGAGACGACCGCTTCGGCAGGTGGACAACGGAGCGCCTCCATGGCCATCTCAATTCGGGCGTCGAGATCCCAGCCGCCGCGTGTATCGAGAATCGCTTGAATCTCCGCTTGGCGGGCGAGGATTTTTTCCTGCTCCTTGGCGTCATCTGTTTCTGACACTTTCACAAAAGTATCATCGTATTCTTCGAGCAAGCCCTTCATCTCCATCACGGCTTCTTTAACATTTTCGGCCACGGTTTTATCTTCCGAGAGACGTGGCTCTTGTGCAAGATAGCCGACCGTGTATCCTGGGACTCGATTAATTTCTCCGTCAAATTCCTTATCTTCACCGGCCATGATTTTCAGTAAGGTTGATTTTCCCGAGCCGTTTAAACCCAGCACACCGATCTTAGCTCCCCAAAAATAGGAAAGTGAAATATCGCGAAAGACTGGTTTCTTCTCAAAATGCTTGGTCACGCCCGTCATCGTGAAAATTACTTTTTCGTCGGCCATAGACAGATAAGTTCAACCCAAGTGAACCTTGGGGCAAGCGGAACTAGACCATTCCACCCCTCAAAACTTACCAAAATGGGGATTTAACATCGCTTGACACTGGGTACCCTCTTTATAATAAACATAAGACAGTCACCTTTCATTGAGGTGGGTCCATTCGGGCCCGCTTTTTTTGTCCCTAAAATTTCCAACACACCACCACACCCATGAGCGTAGATATCAAACCTTATCTCCAATACCTCGAAAAAGAGAAGCACATCCCTAAGAATGAAGCCTGTGAGTTCATCACCGAGGCGATCAAAGCCTCCGTCGAGAAATCCAACCTCGCCGGTCAAAAAATCGAGGTCGTGGCCAATCCCGACACCGGCAAGCTCGATGCCTATGCCGTCTTCACCGTAACGGACGCCGTTTCCGACCCTCTCCGTGAGATGAATCCAGTCATGGCGATCACGCTCGACGTCTACGCTCGCGTAGGTGACGAAGTGCGCCGTCCGATTGATGTTTCCGAACTCGGTCGCATTGCGGCAAAGACCACACAACAATTATTAAATCAAAAATTCCGTAAAATCGAAAAAGACCAAGTCTTCAAGGAGTACAAAGACAAAGTCGGTGACATTGTTACAGGCATCGTCCGCCGCACTGAACGTGGCAACGTCGTTGTTGAATTAAGTTCCGCCGAAGCAGTACTTACCCGCGCTGAGCGTTGTCAGGGTGAAGAATTCAGAACCGGCGACCGCATTCGCTGTCTCTTAAAAGAAATCCGCGAAGACTCCCAGCGTGGTCGCGAATTTATTCTTTCCCGTGCGGACCCTAATTTCGTACGTCGCTTACTCGAACTAGAAGTAGCCGAAATTGCTGATAAAACGGTTAAAATCGCTGCGATGGCACGCGATCCTGGTTATCGCACAAAAATTGCCGTCGATTCGGCTGATCCCAAAGTGGATCCCGTCGGTGCGTGCGTCGGTGCCCGTGGTGCTCGCGTGCGTAATATCGTTAAAGAACTTAACGGTGAAAAAATTGACATCATCCGCTGGCATGCTGCCCCCTTACAATTGCTTGAAGAAGCGATTCGTCCTGCGAAACCTAGAAATGTACATGTTGATGAACGCAATAAGCTCATTCACTTCGAAGTGAATGAAGACGACATGCGTATCGCCATCGGTAGCAAAGGTCGCAATGCCCGCCTCACTTCTAAATTAATGGGCTGGCGCTTAGACATCACCAAGTCGCTCCATGTTGCTGAAAGCGTGGAAGCACAACTCGGTGATAAAGCTCTGCGTTTAGCTGCACAACTCCAACTCTCACCTGAGCTCGTGGCTAAGTTCATCGGACTCGGTATCGAGAGCGTGGGCGCCTTCGAAGGCGTTACGGCAGAAGACTTTGCTGGCACTGACTTAACTCCTGACGAAATCAAACTCGTCTTGGATGCGGTCACTAAAGCTAAGGCTTCCAACTAAAATCCAAAGATTTCCATAAACCGATTTCACCCAGTTAGCTATGACCGAGAAGAAAAAACCTGAATCCAAGCGAGCAGCAACGACTCAGCGTTTTAGTGAAGTTGCCAAAGAATTAGGCATAGAGGTGAAGCTCCTTCTACAGCTAACGGATGATTTTATTGCCGCACGTCCCGACTACAAAGATTACATTTACCAAAATGGTAAGAAGCCAAGCCCTTCTAGTAATCTTCCTAAGCCTTGTCGCGAAGACTTATTAGAGTTCGTTCTCAGTAAAATTCCTAAAAAAGCGGAAGAGGAAAAACCTAAAGTTGTCGTTGAACCGATTGCACCGGTAGTCGCCCCTCAACCTACGCCCGTACCTGTAGCTAAAGTTGAAGCGCCAAAGCCAGTCACTCCACCCGTGGCGAAAGTCACTCCACCACCAGCGACTTCATCGACTCCACCCAAAATTGTTCCGCCATTAAGATCGGCGACACCCCCACCGCTGCCTCCACGCCCGGTTGCTCCACGTAACGATTTACCTCCAGTTAAAATCGTGGCGCCCACACCGAGCTCGGAACCTAATCGTCCAGCTGCGGTTCCTCCAATTCAGCGCCCGCCGATCACGCCTGTAGTTTCACGTCCTACATCCACCGCTGCGCAAGTTGCTCCTGGCAGTAAGGGTAATGTCACCGTTCGTCCACCGATTGTCGTTCGCGACTTCGCCATCGCTTTAAATTTAAAACCCTTCCAAGTCATCGGCTCATTGATGGAATTAGGAAAAGTGGTGAGCCTCACTTCAGTGATTGAAGAAACCGACGCCAAAAAAGTCGCCGAGAAACATGGATTTATTTTAGAAATTCGTCACCGTGGCGAAGGTGCTCAACCCGTTAAAAAAGAAGTTAAGAATACCGATGACGATCCAGCACTCATGGTGGTACGTCCGCCTGTGGTTTGTGTTCTTGGCCACGTTGACCATGGCAAAACGACCCTTTTAGATTATTTTAGAAAAACCAATGTAGTATCGGGCGAAGCAGGAGGAATCACGCAGCATATCGGTGCTTACACGGTAAAATACCAAGGCGAGAAACCTGAATATAAAGGTCGCTCCGTCACTTTCTTAGATACTCCTGGTCACGCGGCATTTGCCAAGATGCGCGAACGCGGAGCCAGTGTTACCGACGTCGCCGTACTCGTCGTTGCAGCGGATGACGGATTTATGCCGCAAACCGAAGAAGCCCTAAAATTTGCGCAAAAGCATGCCTCCGCCGTGGTCTGTGCGATTAACAAAGTAGACGCCAAAGGTGCTAACATCGATCGCGTTAAACAACAGATGCAACAACGCAACATCACCCCTGAAGATTGGGGAGGTGAAACCATTACCAACGCCGTTTCTGCACTTAAAGGAACCGGCATGAACGAACTCATTGAATCCATTTTACTGCAAGCTGAAGTTCTCGATCTCAAAGCAAATCCGAAATGCGCTGCGCAAGGCGTCATCGTTGAATCGCAAATGGAGACGGGTCGCGGACCGACCGCTACGGTCATTGTACAAAAAGGAACTTTAAAACCAGGCGACACTTTCGTCTGCGGAGAAACGTGGTGTAAGGTTCGTGCCTTAATGGATGACCAAGGTCAGCGCTTAAATAACGCGCCTCCCGGAACCCCTGCCCTCGTATTAGGATGGGACGCCGTACCTGCTCCAGGAACTAAATTCCGCACGGTGAAAAATGACCGTGAGGCACGTGAACTCGCCGAGGAAGCAGCGCAAGCTGCTCGCAAACTCAGCGAAAATATTGCGGGTAAGCCAGCCACACCAGCACGCCCAGGAATGTCGGATCTCGATCGCCTGATGGCCGCTCTGGAGAAAGACAAAGAAAAGATTTTACGTGTTCTACTTAAAGCTGATGTGAATGGAACCCTCGAAGCTCTCCAAGGATGCTTGGAAGATATCAAGTCGAGCAAGGTTCGTCTAGAAATCGTGGGTGGTTCCGTTGGACCCATCACCCAGAGCGACGTCCAACTCGCCGAGGCTGCTAAATCAATTATCGTAGGCTTTGATACCAAACTTGAAAACGGTGTTCAACCGATGCTTAAGCGCACCGGAGTTCGTATCGTCACTCACGACATTATTTACGAACTGATTACGCTAGTTAAGGATGCGATGGCTGAATTACTCGATCCTGAATTACGTGAAAACAAATTGGGTGCCGCCGAAGTTCGTGCAGTTTTCCCTCTCGGAAAAGAACACAAAGTGGCTGGTTGCATGGTGACCGAAGGCTTAATCAAACGCGCCGCCAAGGCTCGTTTATTACGCAAAGGACAAGTCATCCACCAAGGCCCTGTCGAAACCCTTCGTCGATTCAAGGACGATGCCTCAGAAGTTAAGGCCGGCTTTGAATGCGGTATTAAATTGGGTGGCTATGATGAGTACCTGCCAGGTGATGTAATTGAAGCAGTAGAAATTCTTTCTGTTCGCCCTTCTCTCTAAGCCATGTCGCAACGCCAACTCCGTGTCGCTGAATTAGTTCAGCGGGAAGTTTCTGTCGCTCTGCGACAAAACTGGGGTAGCGAAGCGTCTTTAATCACGATCACACGAGCACGCGTCTCGCCTGACCTCCGTCAGGTTTACGTAGGCTATGCGGTGTCGGGTGGTGTGCCCGAGAAAAAAGCGGCACGAAATCTTTTGAAGAGAATTCGCCGTGAGCTCCGTGCTTATGTCGGTGGAATTTTACAAATGAAAAGCACCCCCGATTTATCATTTGCTGAAGATGATGTGACGGGCGGAGTGGCGCGTGTTCAGGCGATGCTCGATGAGCTATCGCGCGAAGACATTAAGAAAAATAAAGACGCTTAAGCGGAAGGCTCGGTAATCTCTGGCAGGCCAGCTAATGATTCGCGCACCGCGATGGCACGAGAACGATCGCGCCCATCGCTGTCTAAATCTTTTCCATGACGAGCCTGAATGTGCGCTGGCTGGCCCTCAATAATTAAGCGATCAATGATATGGCGACTCGTTTCAGGGAGATAGCCTAAGTCGCACGCCATGCGTAAATGCGAGAGCATGTTCATCGATTCAACGCTCGTGAGTAAATGGGCTGAACGTAAAACGGCTAAGGAACGCGCCAGACGATCCGTAAAACGTGGACCCTCTTCTTCGGCTAATTTTCTGCGAGCGTTCCACTCTTGTTCGACTAGATTTTTAATCCAGTTACCCAGATGTTTCATAATCACCTCTTCGGACAATCCGAGTGTTTGTTGGTTAGAAATTTGGAAAATATTTCCGAGTGCTTCGGTACCCTCGCCGAGCCAACCGCGAACGGCGAGGCCATCTTGTCCGAGGGCTCGAGAAACTTTTTCGATGTGTCCAGCTAAGCAAAGTCCAGGTAAGTGTACCATCGCGGAGACTCTTAAACCCGTGCCCACGTTGGTCGGACAGGCGGTTAAAAACCCTAGTTTATCAGAGAAAGCGATCTCCAATGAGGAACCCAAGGCGTCGTCCAACTGCTCGGCAATATTCCAAGTGCTACGTAAATGCCAACCGGCTTTAACAACTTGGATTCGCAAGTGGTCTTCTTCGTTCACCATCACTGAACAAGTCTGATCGCGACTAATAACAGCAGCTCCACTCTTTCCGGTGATTAATTCTTTGGAGACCAAGTGACGCTCGACTAAAACGGTACGCTCCAGATCACTGAGCTCGCTCATTTTAAAAACATGAGCCTTCTTAAATCGAGTTAACTGAGTTAAAGCTTTAATACATTTATCAGCAATTTCTTTGCGCTGAGTTTCTTTCGCCCATCCCGGAAAAGGATAATTTTGTAAATTACGTGCGAGGCGTACGCGCGTACTCAAAACCACTGCCTGTTGAGCGCCCAAGAGGTGGGTTAATTCATTTTCGGCGGATAAAATATCTTTAACAGACATGAAATTATACGGTTGGAATTTGAGTTTTTAGTTTTGCGATTTCGTCGCGCAACTGAGCGGCTTTTTCGTAGTTCTCTGATTTTATCGCGTGTTCCATCTCTGCTTGGGCGGCCGAGATTCGTTTACGAATTTGATTAAAGGAAAGTTCGCCCACGGGAACGCGACCCATGTGTTGGGAGTCGTGTTGTACCGAATTCAATAATTGATCTAAGGGGGCGGCAAAAACATCCCAACAGGAAGGGCAACCCAAACGGCCCAGGCGGCGAAAATCGATATCGGTAAATTTACAGACTGGGCACACGATGGCTGGCTTTAAGGTGGTGGCTTGGGCTAACTTTTGGAGTTCAAAGAAAGAAGGATCACCCGCTCCACCCTTGTTGGCGCAAGATTCACAATAATGGATTTTACTGACCTTACCTTGGATGATTTGGGTAAGATGAACCGTGGCAATTACGCCACACACTGAACACTCCAGAGGTTTCGACATCGATTAGCCATAAAAACAGTGAAGTCGGACTTTGCAAGGGGAAGACATTGCCAGGTTTGACATCAAGCCCGCCAACGGCTTGATGGAAGTTCGCCCAATGCCCTCCCCGAGCCGCATCGTTATCACTGGAATTGGCCTTACTGCACCTAATGGTAACAGCCTTGAGGAATTCCGTGCCAACCTCCTGGCTGGCAAATCACGTATCGCGGAAATCGACGTCCGGCACATGGGTCGCCATCCAGCGGGGGTTTGCGATTTCGACGCCACAAAATATCAGAAGAGAAAAGAAATTCGCAACGGTACCCGCGTGGGATCGGTTTCAATTTACTGTGCACGTGAAGCTTTAGCCGACTGCGGTATTAATTGGGAGACTTTCGATAAATCGCGCGTCGGTGTTTATCTCGGGATTACTGAACATGGTAACGTCGAAACCGAAAATGAAATTCACAATATTTCGCAGTTCGGAAACGACACCAAATATTGGACGCACCACCACAATCCGCGCACGGTAGCAAATAACCCAGCAGGCGAAGTGACCATGAATATGGGGATTACGGGTCCACACTACACCATCGGTGCCGCGTGTGCCGCGGGTAATGCCGGACTCATTCAAGCAGCCCAAATGCTTCAACTAGGTGAAGTAGATTTCGCATTTGCAGGCGGTGTTTCCGAGTCCATTCACACTTTTGGAATTTTTGCCGGATTTAAAAATCAAGGAGCCTTGGGCTCTCATGCGGACCCCAATAAAGCGTCACGGCCCTTCGATAAAAACCGAAACGGTATCGTAATTTCTGAAGGCGGTGCAATTTACACTCTCGAAAGACTGGATGATGCGCTGGCGCGAGGAGCAAAAATTATCGGTGAGATTGCCGGATGGTGTATTAACTCCGATGCAACCGATGCCGTCTTGCCCAATCCCGAACGCCAAGCCCAATGCATGCGCATGGCATTACAGCGTGCCCATTTAAAAGCGTCGGACATCGGGATTGTTTCCACGCACGCCACGGCCACCGCGATGGGCGATATCCAGGAATGTATCGCGATCCGAGAAGTATTTAAGGACTGCCCAGAGACTCATATTAATAATACAAAGAGTTTCATCGGTCACTGCATGGGTGCGGCGGGTGCCCTGGAGCTCGCAGGCAACCTTCCCTCCTTCACTGATGGCTGGGTTCACCCTACCATTAACGTCGACGAGCTTGACCCTGAATGCTCGGTTCCAGGCCTGGTCGTGAATAAACCCCTAAAAGTGCCTCAAATTAACGCTATTTTGAATAATTCCTTCGGGATGTTGGGTATAAATTCAGCACTCATCATAAAGAAATATGGGGTTGCGTGAATGGTAAGGAATGTTTGAAACAATCCTTACACAAATGACAAAGGAAGACATCAAACAGGTCGTATTAGACATCATTGCCGACATCGCCCCCGATGAGGATTTGAGTTCGGTTAAAGCCGAAGTACGTCTCCGCGATCAACTCTCACTCGATTCGATGGACTTCCTCGATATCGTTATGGAACTTCGCAAGAAGCATGGCATCGAAGTCCCTGAGGCTGATTACGTTCAGCTCGCCTCTTTAGATTCTTGTGCAGAATACTTATTACCTAAGTTTTTAGCCAAAACCGCTAAATAATTTACGAAAGTTAAGTATATCTAAAAAGCCGCAGACACTGCGGCTTTTTTGTTTTATCCTTGAGTGATAAAAACGGACCGACCTTCAATTAAGAAAGTCGGTCGTGTGAAAGTGGTGGAGCCTATCGGGCTTGAACCGACGACCTCTTGCATGCCATGCAAGCGCTCTACCAACTGAGCTAAGGCCCCATTAATTGAAGCATTAAACAAACCTCCGCCCACTAGCACGGTCAACGCTTTTTTCCCATTAGAGACAATCTCTGGTTGCCAAGATACTCACAGACCTTTCCTTCGATACTCGTGGAAGAATCCGCCGATAGTCCAGAAGACGCTGAAAATGCCCTCCCACCTGCCCAACGCGGTGGGCATCGCGTGGAGAAGGAATTTATCGAGACTTTACCCGTTAGACAATGGGATGGACCGATTGAGTTAATTGAGAGCGAACGAGACGCCGAACGAGCGATTCAATTCTTATACAAAGAGCGTGTTCTAGGTTTTGATACCGAAACCCGCCCCTCTCACACAAGAGGTATCACCTACCTTCCCTCTATCCTTCAGCTCGCCGGTGAAGATCGCATATTTGTTTTCCGTCTCGATGTCTGCGGAGGAGTTCCTCTGACCTTCCCTCTTTTGTGTCACCCCCGTAAAGCTAAAGTAGGTGTAGCGGTTCGTGATGACGTTCGTCACTTACAAACGCGCGCACCCTTTGATGCTCCCGGTTTTATCGACATCGCTGACTTTACTAAAAAAGCAGGCGTTGAGAATACTGGGTTACGCGCACTCGTTGCCCACTACCTAGGATTTCAAATGAAGAAATCTAAAAAAATTCAGACCAGTCACTGGGAACGCGAACTCTCTAAAGAACAAATTAAATACGCTGCGAATGACGCTTGGTTTAGCCGTGAATTATTTCTTAAACTAGAAAAAGACGGCATTATTCCTGCCTTTGAGTAGGAACGTAGGTATTGATTTAAGTTCACTTTTTACTTTTAATAAAACTGTGAAGCCCCTCACGCGATTCTTTCACGCCAGTGCGTGTTTACTCAGCGCAAACGCATACGCTTTGCATATCAATTTAATTGAGGATGCAAATACACCCTTAAACGAAGATCAACGTAACGGATTCACCGAAGCGGCAGGCATATGGGAAAGCCGAATTAGCAGTAACGTCACCGTTAATATTCAAGTGGGCATGGTAAGTCTTGACGCCAATATTATCGGGCAAGCCGGCTCTCAGTGGTATGACGACACTTCTTATGCAAGCTTCCGAACAGCGGTGGCACAAAAAGCAACGAGTTCAACGGATGCAGCTTTCCTCTCAACGCTCCCAACAGGAAGTACGTACACTCGATTAATTAATCAAACCAACGATACGCCCGGCGACGATCCTTATGCGACCTGGGTGAATGCCAATTCGATGATTTATATTAATGGCGGAAATAAAAAAGCACTCGGTTTACTTTCTGCTACAAACTCTGCCTTAGACGCTCTAATCCAATTTAATACCGCTTTCTCTTTTGATTATAACCGATCCAACGGCATCGCTTATAATCAAATGGATTTCGTTGGAGCGGCGGCCCACGAAATTGGTCACGCCTTAGGATTCATGAGCATTGTTGATGATGTCGACACAGTGGCCGGCGACGCCGTCCTCTTCCGGAATTTGCCAATGGACTTTATGCGCTATTCCGCGACGAGCTTTGCGCTAGGTATTTCGGATGTATCTGCCGGGCCTGAAGCTAAGTTTACATATATCAACGGCGTCAGCATTCCCATGTCGCTCGGAACGAATATCGGAGACGGACAGCAAGCCTCACACTTCTACGTAAGCGGAAATCTTGGTATTATGGCGCCCACCGCCTCCTACGGTCAAAAACTCGCGGTCACAGCTAATGACCTACTTGTGATGGATGCAATCGGCTGGGAACTCACGGCATTAGGGCTATCCGAAATACCCGAACCCTCAACCTATGGTCTCTTTATAGGGGCACTGTCTCTCGCGGCAGTCTGCGTTCGCCGAAAGTCTAAACTTACCTCTCGTGATGGTGTTTAATTGAAAGTACACTATTTAACTATGAATCCCCTCCTCAAAAGAATCCTCATCATTATCGGCGTACTCCTCGCCGTACTCGCCATCGGCGCCTTAGTTGTCAAAGGCGTTCGTAATCGTGGAAAATGGAGCAAGAAAAATGATCGCTACAGCGAACGCTCCAGCTGCTGCAAGTGCTGCACTTCCAATAATGACGACGAAGATGATGATGACGATGACGAAGAAGACGGCAAAGGTTCACGCGGCAAAATGATGAAGAAACATGAAGGAAAAAATGAAGACATGCCGATGATGAAAAAGGATAAGAAAGACTAATTACTTAAAATTATCTTCACGAAAAAACCCGCAGTTTTTACTGCGGGTTTTTTATTATTTATATTAAATTCAACTTAGTCGTGTGATGACTCTTTAAAGAAAATCAACATCACCCAACCTACGATTAATAAGGTGCCGCCGATGGGCGTGATGGCACCTAGCCATTTCGGACCACCCAATGCCATCGCATAGAGCGTTGAAGAAAAAATGAGTGAACCAGTAAGCCAGAGATAGGCTGAACGCTTTGATTTTATGGCACCCACGGCAATCGCATGAATCATTAAGTACTGCGTCGCCGTATTCCACCAGCTCACCGCGTCCGGATTCTGTTGAAGAATCTGTTTTAAGCCATGAGCGCCAAACGCTCCCAGGGCGACGGCGGTGGCGCCCATCAACCCCGAGAGAACGTAGCGTGATGACATGAGTTACGTCCCGGAAATTTCGCCTGATTTCTTTTGCGTAAAGACCAAGCCCTTATCCCCAACACTCACAATTACGGGCTCTTCTTTATTATAATCATTACGTAAAATGGATTCAGCGAGTGGATCTTCCAGTAAGCGCTCGACTGCACGACGGAGTGGGCGGGCACCATATTTTTCGTCCCAACCATTTTCAACGAGGTAGCCGCGAGCTGGTTCGGTCACGACCAACTTAACCCCGAGATCGAGCAGACGTTTGGCAACTTTTGCGACTTCGATGTCTACAATCTTAGTCATGTGCTCCTTCGCGAGCTGTTGGAAGATTACGATATCGGTAAGACGATTTAAGAACTCAGGCTTAAAGGCACGCTTGGTTTCTTCCATGATGCGGTCTTTAAGTTTTTCGTAGTCGCGGGTAGCACTAACGCCGACATCAAAGCCGACAGAGTTGTTACGTTGTAAAACATCAGCCCCGACGTTCGAGGTCATAATAATAATAGTATTACGGAAATCGACCACGCGGCCGAGCGAGTCAGTCAAGCGACCATCTTCGAGCGCCTGTAATAGCAATTGAATCACATCAGGGTGAGCCTTCTCAATTTCGTCGAAAAGAACTACGGAGTAGGGCTTGCGACGAACGAGTTCGGTGAGTTGTCCGCCTTCATCATGTCCAACATAACCTGGAGGAGATCCGATGAGTCGTGAAACAGTAAACTTTTCCATGTATTCAGACATATCAATCTGAATGACGGCTTCTTTTTCGCCGAACATGCGTTCGGCGAGTGTGCGAGCGAGTAAGGTTTTACCCACACCCGTCGGACCGAGGAATAAGAATGAACCAATTGGACGACGTGGATCCTTTAAATCAGCTCGAGAACGACGGAGTGCGCGGGCAACGACTTCGCAAGCGCGGTCTTGTCCGATGACACTGCTCTGTAAATCGGTTTCGAGTTCAAGAAGCTTTTTAGACTCCTTGCTTTCCATGCGATTAAGCGGAACGCCCGTCCAGTCAGCGACGATGTGCAGAATTTCGTCTTCACCCACGATGATTTTCTTTTCGTCACGCTTCTTTTTCCACTCATCGAGCATCTTCTCACGCTTAGCACGGAGTTTCTTCTCGGTGTCACGAAGATTGGCAGCCTCTTCAAACTTTTGGTGACGCGAGGCCTCTTCTTTTTGCAAGACTACGGCATCGATATCTGCTTGGGCTTTATCGAGTTCGGGAGGTAAATTCAGCGAGCGAATACGGGCACGCGCACCGGCTTCATCCATGACGTCGATTGCTTTGTCAGGCAAGTGACGAGAAGTGATGTAGCGATGCGAAAGGCGTACAGCAGACTCAATAGCAGCATCAGTATATTCGCACTTATGATGCTCTTCGTATTTGTGACGAATGCCTTTTAAAATAAGGACGGCGTCTTCAGGTGTAGGATCGTCAACCTTCACGGATTGGAAGCGTCGCTCTAGGGCAGCATCTTTTTCGATGTGCTTACGGTATTCGGACAAGGTGGTAGCACCGACGCACTGAATTTCACCACGCGATAATGCAGGCTTTAAAATATTAGAAGCGTCCATGGCACCTTCGGCCGCACCCGCACCAACAATGGTGTGCATTTCATCAATAAAGAGGATGATGTTTTTCGCACGCTTGATTTCATCCATAATACCTTTGATGCGTTCTTCGAACTGACCGCGATATTTTGTGCCAGCGACCATCAAGGCGAGATCGAGTGTGATAACCTTACGGTCGAGTAAAATTTCAGGAACGATGCCCGATGCAATTTCTTGAGCGAGGCCTTCGACGATAGCGGTTTTACCTACACCAGCTTCACCAATAAGAACAGGGTTATTCTTAGTGCGGCGGCAAAGAATTTGGACGACACGACGAATTTCTTCTTTGCGTCCGATGACGGGATCTAAATCTCCAGCGCGAGCGAGCTCAGTAAGATCGCGACCAAAAGTTTTTAATAAAGACAAACGCTCGCCGCGACCTGGACGATTAGGATTATCTTCGGAGGAACGGCGCGAGGGAGGCGGAGTATCATCTCCTGGTTCATCCGACATGCTTTCAGGATTAGAAGGTTTATCAGCTTCACCTGAAGCATTGGGTTCGATGTCGGCGAGAATTTCTTTTCGGCAACGTTCTAAATCAACATTCAAAGCTTGGAGAACACGTGCGGCAACGCCTTCGCCTTCTTTAAGTAAGCCTAATAAAATATGTTCAGTGCCCACATAGGCATGACCTAGTGTGCGACCCTCAGCAATCGCATGAGCCATTACTTTTTGCACACGAGGTGTGAGAGGAATGGTTTCAGGAGCTTTTGCTTCTTCGGGTCCAGGGCCGACTTGTTTTTCAACAGCGGTGCGAACGGTTTTTAAATCGAGACCCATCCGACCAAGAACATTAACGGCGACGCCTTCGCCTAATTTTATAAGACCAAGAAGGATGTGTTCCGTACCAACGTAATTATGGTTAAAGCGGCGAGCTTCGCTGCGCGCGAGTTCCACGACCTTTCGGGCGCGGGGAGTGAAGTTTTGGTTTTTATCCTTATCCATGTGGAGTATTTAGCAGATAGTATGCCCAGACTAGACCGCCCATCAAGCGTTCCTCCCATTTTGTAAATAACCCGTTCTTTTGCCTTTGCCTCGGAGCGAAGTCGGTGGTTTGTATAGTGCTATTAATTATGGCAATAAGCATGCAATTAGCCGGGGCGGCCCTAAAAGAGCTAGTCACCAGCCTAAGGGGTCAAAAAGTGGCCGTATTGGGGCATATGAGGCCTGATGGAGACTGTATTGGCTCACAGAGCGCCCTATGTCGCATGCTCCTGGCAGGAGGCGTTGACGCCATTTGTGTTAACCGTGATCGAGTTCCTTCAAATCTCACCACGTACACCCAAGGAATAAAGTTCTTAACCGCCGAGCAATACACTGCCGACGGGCGACAGGCCATAGCCGTAGACTGTGCCGATGCGACAAGGATAGGGACAGAATTACTCTCTAAGTTCGATAATCAAATTCTCGCCAATATCGACCACCACTCCTCCAACCCAGATTACGCTAAAATTAATATCGTCGTCAAAGAAGCGGCCGCCACTTGCCACATCTTAGCTTATGGTGCGTTGAAAAATGGACTGAACTGCGATGAAGCTACCGCAAAATCATTACACCTTGGAATCATCACCGACACGGGAAGATTTTGCTACGCGAGCGTCACTGCTGGCGTACTGGAAATTGCGGCAGAGTTGGTTAAGCGCGGAGCCAAGCCCGAAGAAGCTAATTTTTATATCTTCGAACAAGAGAGTCGTGGAAAATTAGAACTCACCAAAAGATTTTTGAACTCCATACTCTTCCACGAGAATGGAAAAATTTGTTCGGGCGAAATTACTCAGGCTGACTATTCGGCAACAGGAACCACAAAAGAAGATAAAGAAGGCCTCGTTGAATTTCCACGTTCAGTGGTGGGTGTAGAAATCGCCGTTCTCTTTGAAGAAGGCAAAGATGGCATTCGTGGCAGCCTGCGTGGACGCGACCCCAAACTGCGTCTCGATTTACTGGCGGCTAAACTTAATGGCGGCGGACACATTCTCGCAGCAGGGTTTAATATGATAGGCTGCACGCTACAGAGTGATCGTCAGAGAATTCTTGATATTATCATCGCTCACTACCGCGAACAAACTCGCGCATGAACTCTTTGCCGTCGGAGCCTGAAGGAATTTTAGTGGTCGATAAACCACAAGGCATTACGTCGCACGATGTCGTAGATAAAATCCGTCGGCTCTATCAAACCCGTCGCGTGGGACATGCCGGCACCCTCGATCCCATGGCAACCGGACTGCTGATTATGTTGGTTGGTAAGGCAACCAAGGCGTCACAGTATTTAATGTCGCAAGAAAAAGAGTATCTTGGAGAAGCTACCCTGGGAGTCGTCACCGACAGTCAAGATGCAGAGGGTGAGACTACAGAAACTCATCCCGTACCCGCTTTTTCAGAAACACAAATTGCCGACGCTTTGAAATCGATGTTAGGCGATCAGTATCAAACTCCGCCGATGCATTCGGCCAAAAAAATCGGCGGTAAAAAACTTTATGAATTAGCCCGCAAGGGAATCGAAGTTGAACGCGAACCGCGCTTCATTCGTATTAACCTTTTAGAGTTACAAAGTTGGGTTAGCCCCAAATTCACTTTTAAAGTACAATGCACAAAGGGTACCTATATCCGGACGTTGGCCTTTGATTTAGGCAAGAAACTCGGCCCCGGGGCCCACCTGTCCATGTTGCGCCGTACGCATTCCGGAAATCTAAGTATCGAACGCGGAAAAACTCTTGAACAGTTAGGCGCGATGAATGCGCAACAATTGCGGGAGTGTTTGATTCCTGTAAATGAAGTCGTACCCAGCATTGCCTTAGGATGAGTCACAACCCTCCCCTCCATTTAGCGATCGGTGCCTTTGATGGTGTGCACCTGGGGCATCGTGCTGTTTTACATTCTGCCCGCGAACAAGCTCGGCGTGATGGCGGTTTAGTGGGGGTAATGACTTTTGATCCGCATCCTAGTCGTGTGCTCCGTCCCGATAAACCCGTACCACTGCTTTTCACCCGAGCGCAGAAAGACGAGCGACTCACCGAAGCAGGAGCCCAGTTTATTCATCATCAAACTTTCAACGCTCAATACGCTGCACTCTTAGCTCCTGATTTTCCCGCTTGGTTAATGCACCAGTTCAAAAATCTGCGTAGCATTCATATTGGAAATAATTTTCATTACGGACAAAACCGACAAGGTAACGCGGAACGATTAATGCATGATGCAAAGCCACTCGGGCTTTCTGTGCATAGTTGTCCCGCCGTTGAATTCGAAGGCGACTCTGTGAGTAGCTCGCGTATTCGTGGTGCCCTGCTCGACGGGAATATTGAATTAGCCAATCGCCTACTCCTTCGACCCTACGAAGCTGAAGGCATTTTAATTGAAGGCCAGAAACTAGGCAGGACGATCGGGTACCCGACATTAAACATGGCATGGAGCCCCGAGCTTCAACCAGCATACGGTGTTTATGCCGTTGAATGCATTGGAGTGAGTGGCATTGCCGAACCTGCCGTAGCAAACTGGGGCCTTCGCCCAACCGTAGAAAAAAATGCAGTTAATCCGTTATTAGAATCTCACCTCTTAAAAGTAAGCGGTACTCTTCCGCAAGTCGGAGACAGCGTACGCATTCGTTGGCTTTATCGAATCCGCGGAGAGAAAAAATTTGAGTCACTGGATGAATTAAAAGCCCAGATCTCCAAAGATGAGATTCAGGCGCGAAAACTGTTGGGGCTAGCCTAATCAGTTTTGTTTAAAAGTCTGAGCAAACTTCTGGATAATTCCACCAAACGATCCATTAGAGAAGAACACGACTAGTCTTGGCTTTGACGCCGAGCGCGTGTCTGTAATCAGTTTACTTAAAAGACTATCATGAGAATCACAGGCCCAAGCCTGACGACCCTTTTGTTGTAAAGTTTTGGCAATGCCGACGCTATCGAAACTATCGGCCCCTAATTTATCAGCACGATGAGCGGGGGGTAAATAAATAGTATCCGCTAGGGCTAAGGCCTCGCCAAAACTATCCTGCATGACCTTGCGGGCGGCGGTATTACTACGAGGCTCAAAACAGGCGACTAATTCAAAGGTTGGATAACGATTACGCAGCGACTCTAGCGTACAATGAATGGCGGTGGGGTGATGGCCGAAGTCCTCAATGCAAACCAAGTTCTTGTTTTCTATCAAAACCTCTTGGCGTCGCATCACTCCTTTAAACTTCTTAAGGGAATCGAGTTTTAACTGTGTGGGGTTTTGCGCATTTAAAAATAGGCCAGCAGACACTGCAGCGATCGCTGCATTACGGGCATTAAATAAACCGGTTAAGGTCCATTCTACTTTGGCCCAAAGTACACCCTTCCAGAAGATTGAAAAAGTTGAACCATTAGATGTTTCTGAGAAATTACTGATTTGAACTTCGTTGTGTTCACCCACGCCCACCTTCACCACGGGAGCCCAAGTCACTTTATTTACCAAATTCGTAACATTACGATCGTCGCCATTCGCAACGATGAAGCCATTTCCGGGGACAACGCGTAAGCCGTGTGAAAATGTTCTTAAAACATCTTCCAGGTCGCGGAAAATATCAGCATGGTCGAATTCAATATTATTAATAGCTAAAATATGAGGAAGGTACTGAATAAACTTACTGCGCTTATCAAAAAAAGCTGAGTCGTATTCATCGCCTTCAATCACGAAGGCCCCACCCTTTTGACCGATAAAGGAACTGTCAGGTAAATCACGCGGCACGCCACCGACCAACCAACCTGGATTAGCGTTGGCTTCTTTAAGTAAAAAGGCCGATAGACATGTAGTCGTCGTTTTTCCGTGAGTACCTGCGATGACGATATTCTTTCGATCACCCAAAAGGTGACTGCGCAAAAGCTGCGGCAGTGAAATGTAACTCTGGTTGGACTGTAGGAGAAATTCGACTTCGGGGTGACCACGCGAAGCGATATTTCCGACGACAACTAAATCTGGCTTTAATGATGCTAGGCGATCAGCGCTCCATCCCTCGAGAATTTCAATACCTGCATTTTTCAAGTGATTCGACATCGGCGGATAAATACCCGTATCCGAACCAATCACTTCATGACCAAGGGCACGCATTAATAACGCCGCATTGCCCATGGCGGTACCGCAAATGCCGATGAAATAAATCCGCATAGCCACACCCTAGAACCATCTCCCCGGCTTGGGCGAGAAAACAAGTGTATAAAATAAAAACCCCTAGGCTATGAACTAGGGGTCTTTAGTGGAACTAAACTTAATTCTATGAATTTTTACCTAGCGACCCTAAGTCGGTCGAACTTGGATGATTGCGCTTTTCTTTTTCTAGACGATGGCGGCGACGTAATTGACGGTCCACTTTGTCGACCAAGATATCGATCGATTTATATAAGTCTTCCGACTCTTCGCGTACAACGATGTCCGGCCCCGGTAGTTCCAGGCGAATCTGCGCACCAAACTCTCGCGCATGATCTCGGGTGTGATTAAAAACCAATTCTACGAACACTTTAACGATACGGTCATTGTGACGTAAAAGTTTTTCAACTTTGGTACGCACGGTTTCTTTCAGGGCCTCGGTGAGTTCTAGATGAACACCCGAGATAACGATTGCTGTGTTGCTCATTTATTTATTGGGGTTTGGATAAACGAAAAGCTACGCACCATGCCTTCTAACAAATCCATAGATAATTTTTTGAATTCTTTTTCTTGTATCATCATCACAGGATCTTCTTCGGGCATCGGACGCGCACTCCTTTCGCGTATAGAGAAGTCTAGCACCTCCGCGACGGTGTTCAACCTATCTCGCACGCCCCCACAAGATGTTTCGAATGATCTGAACTTTACTCATCTTACCTGCGACCTCTCTCAACCCCTTGAAATCAAGTCAGTTGTAACTGAATTACAAAAACTTATGCCCCCACAGGGTACTATTCTATTAATTAATAATAGTGGAATTGGGGCCTACGGCGAGTTTCCTGCACCTCATTTAGAACACACGATGAAGATGGTAGAGCTTAATACATCGGCACCCGTTTATCTTACTGGCTTATTGATTGAAAAATTAAAATCACGTGGAGGACAGATAGCGAATGTGGCGTCCCTTGCTGGTTATCAACCCACACCACTCATGTCTACCTATGCCGCGACTAAAGCGTTTCTCCTTCATTGGAGTATCGCGCTCGATGCAGAGATGAAAAAATATGGCGTGCGGAGCGTCGCCATTTGTCCTGGGCCGGTTTCAACCAATTTTTCTAAAGCCGCTGGATTCATTAGTTCGACTGGTTTGGGTGGACAAACCGCGGATGAATGTGCGGATGAAGCGCTAAAGGCCATGGCGAAAAACAAACCGCAGGTAATTACGGGATGGAAAAACAAATTATTAGGTATGTTTAGTGCCCGCCTACCCAAGCCTTGGGCAGCAGCTATTGGATTACGCATGATACAGAGACTGAAGCTCGATCGCTTTATCAAAAAGTAAATTACTCAGCAGCATCAAGCAACTCACGGGCATGCGTGAGGGCGACTTTACTCGTCCGATCTCCCAACATACGAGCAATCTCCAATTCACGGTCTTTTCTTTTGGCATGAACTGGCTCAATCACCACAGAGGTTGAACGTTCATTCTGTGTTTTCGTTACGACCAAGTGGGCGTGTCCTAGAGCAGCGACTTGCGGTAAGTGCGTAACGCAGAAAACTTGGTGTTTCTTGCCAAGTGCGGCTAACTCACGTCCAACTTGGGCACCAATCTCTCCGCCGACATTAGCGTCCACTTCGTCAAAAACAAGAACAGGTGTATTATCAACGGAAGCGAGCACAGTCTTTAGGGCCAACATCACACGGGCAGCTTCACCGCTCGAAGCGATTTGGTCTAAGGGAAGTAAATCTTGGCCTACATTAGCGCAGAATTGAAATTGAACACGATCTGCGCCCATGGGTCCAAGTTCTGCCAAGGCTACATCAATTTTTAAATCAGCTTTCTTAAACCCGAGTGAGCCTAACATCTTTTTGGCCGTGCTAGCTAATTTTTCAGCGGACTTAACACGTGTAGCATGCAAGACATCGGCCAACTTCTTTAATTCTTTTTCTTCCCGAAGGGCATCAGCTTTAAGTTTCTCTACGCGTGATTCGATATCACCCTGTGACAATAGGCGATTTTTCAAACTATCACGCTTCAATCGAACCGATTCAACAGTCGGGCCGTATTTTCGACGAAACTCTAACCAGAGATTCATTTTGGAATCTAGATTTTCGATTTCCGACTCATCCGCAGATAACCCTCTAGCCAAGCGGGCAAAGTCAGCCCTGATATCATCGGCTTCGGCAGCTAGACCCTGTAATCGCTGGGCAAGTGATTCTGCATCGGCATCAATCCGTGCAATCGATTGAGCCACTTTAAGGATCTTCGGTATATCTTGGGCTACGCCCTCCGAGCCCAAAGCCAGATCGATTTGACTCAATAATTGCGAAAGCTCTTGGGCGCGAGACGAGCGAGCGTGTTCACGTTCTAACTTCTGGATAGCTTCATCAGTTAAATCCAAGGACTCTAATTTTTCTATCTGTGATTTTAAAAAGTTGATTTCATCTTCGGATAGTTTCTCGGCTGAAGACATCTCTTGGATTGTTTTAAGAATCTCTTGGCGACGCTTCCAGACTTCGCGATAGCGGTTTAACGAATCTTCAACTCCAGCATATAAATCTAGCATTTCTAACTGCGTGTCAGCACGCATGAGTTTTTGCGGTTCGCCTGGACCATGGAAATCAATCCACAGTTCGCCGAGTTTTTGTAATTGAGCTAAAGTGGCTGCTCCTCCGTTGACCGTAATACGTCCGGCTTTCGAAACATGGACCGTTCGTTTAATTAATAAAAGTCCTTCATCACACGCAGGTAGGTCTAACTCTTCTAACACTTGGGTGAATCGTTTATCGCTACCCACATCAAGTTCGGCCTCGACGACACATTCTTCCGCGTCTTTGCGGACAATCGTTTTACCTGCGCGATTACCTGCTAATAAGGAAAATGCACCGAGTAGAACTGATTTACCTGCACCTGTTTCGCCCGTTACCACAGTGAATCCCTTACCCAGGTCGAGCGACATTCGATCCATGAGCGCCAAATCACGAATGGAAAGGCGGCTAATCATTTCTGGGTGCGTGGACCGTAAAGCGATGAACCCAGGCGTACGCAAGTTGAGCCTGCAATGACAGCGGCTTCCATGTCGCCACTCATGCCAATAGAAAGTTCGGGCAGACTCACTTTAAATTTATCCTGTAGTTGATCACGGCAGAGCCTCAAATTATCAAACGTACGCTTGGCGGAGTCCATACCCCCCTCAATCGGCGGGACAGCCATGAGTCCGACCGCACGTAACGATGGCTGACTCAATGCTGCTTCTAATAAAACTGGAGCCTCTTCTATTTCACATCCAAATTTGGCCGGATCGTGACCGGAGTTCACTTGAAAATAAATTTCAGGTTTTACATTAAGCTCTTCAGCGATTCGTCCCATGCGCAAAATTAAATCCACGCTGTCGACCGTTTGGATAATATCAAAAATCTTTAAAGCGGGCTTAACTTTGTTTGATTGAAGGTGGCCGATGAACTCCCATCTTAAATCTGCGGGTGCGAGTGGTTTTTTTTCCTGTCCTTCTTGAACTTTATTTTCACTCACCGAACGCATGCCATAACGATAGGCATAGAGAGCCGCCTCGACGGGGTTAGTTTTAGTGACGGGTAAAATTCTGACTTCAGACGGATTCCGGCCGCACTGTTCACAGGCTGACTTTATCCTAAGGCGGACGGCATCACAATTGGCCGCAAATTGTTCGTAGGTAACCACGAGAGACAATGGGAAGCAGATTAAGCATAGAGTCAACGCCTCCAATCCCCTTTGCGGGAATAAGTAGTAACCCAGTCATGATAAGTAAATCTACACTTGAAACAACCTATTATTAGATTTATTAATCATGCTGGGCTCCACCCATTGTCATGCAAATAGAGAACCTGAAGATTTTTCGAGACCTTGTGGACAACGAAAGTTTCTCGAAGGCAGCCAAGTTAAATAACATCACCCAGTCTGCCGTGAGTCAGCAGCTCCGTTCGATGGAGAAGCATTTTAATGTTCTCATCGTGGATCGTAGCCAGAAACAGTTTCGTTTAACCCGTGAGGGAAGAAGTCTTTATGAAGCGGCTCGCGATATTTTAAATCGCTACGAACAGGTCTCCAGCGAGATGCAGGAAATGCGGAAGGTGGTTAGCGGCACAGTGCATGTTTCAACGATTGTCTCCATCGGACTGCACGAACTGCCACCCTATGTGAAACGGTTCATGCAGGAGTTTCCCCATGTGAATGTGCGCATTGAATATCGCCGGTCCAATTTAGTTTATGAAGATGTATTTTCCAGCACAGCCGATTTCGGTTTAGTCGCTTTTCCGCAAAAATATCGGCAGGTGGAAATCATTCCCTTCATGGAAGATCAACTCGTAGCCATCTGTTCTCCTAAACATAAGTTAGCTGGCAAAAAAGAAATTGAACTAGCGGATTTACAAGGCACGCGGTTCATCGGATTCGACCAAGATATCCCTACACGCAAAGCCCTTGATCAATTTTTCCGGGAACAACGCATCGAATTAGAACCCTCGATGGAGTTTGATAATATCGAAACTTTGAAGCGTGCGGTGGAAGTCGATGCTGGAGTCGCGCTAGTTCCCGAGGGCACGATTCGTCAAGAAATCGAGCAAGGCACGCTGGTTAAGTTAAAATTGCGCGACCGACATGTTTCTCGCCCCTTAGCTATATTACATCGCAAAGGGCGCGTGATGACTCCCGCCATGAAGCGATTCTTAACTTTAATGTTAAACGGTGTGAACGCGAAAAAAGCCGACCTCGAATAACTAAACGCGAAGCGATTTTTCGGTCTGACGAGCCATTGCAAAACTTGGCAAGGCTTGGGCAAAAAACATTCCTGTCCCGAGCCAGAGTAAAGCATAGTTGTCTTTACTGATGAGTGCGTAGCCAGCCAGGACCCACCAAATCAACGCACCGACCAAGGGAGGATAGGTATTACGTAAGGCGGCACGAGCAAGTGACCACGCCCCAAACAAGATACAACAAAGAGCAGATGCAGTAATTGCTGAGAAGAGTTTTAGGGCAAAATGCGCATAGAGAATAAAACCGAGCGATACGACGATGCCTACAAAAACAGCCGTGCCCACACGTAGTTGATTGGGAAGAAAGTTTATTTTTGATTGATGAGCACGTAGGTAAAGGCCCGTAGCAATCACGGCCATTGTAAGAGTAAGCAGCCAAATATAACGCAGGCCACTGATTGGAATGGAAAATTCATCAATAGCCCATTGGGCTAATAAACACTTAGCGAAAATGACCGACCAGATTGCACCGAGCCGATCCAAAACAATGACTTCACGATAAGCACGTTCCACAGACAGAGCTAATTCTGTATTAGGTCCAGAAGGTAATGAAGTAGGAGCAGAACTCATTGGTTACTTACTCCAAAGTTTTCGACGAATAATTTCTTTGGCCACAGGGGCAGGCACTTCCCTTTCCCATCCTTCAACGCCTGCTGCTATCCGTTCGGCTAAAGTGCGAGGCTGACAAGCTAGGGCCTGTGAACTTGCACCGGTAATTGGCACTAAGAAGCCGTTAGTTCTCAGGTGCACAAATAATCCAGCAACTGCGGGACGCACCTGGACATCCGCAGCGGTAACTACTGAGTCTACCTCGATTTGATAAGTTTCTGGGAAGCAAACCTGACAAGCAACTGGATCTTCAATTAAGCGACTCAACTGATCACCGCGCATCGGGTAAACCATCACCTTAACATTCTCCTTAAAGAGACGACCACAAGCTTCCAACACGCCACCCTCAAGGTGCGTGTAGTGCTGTGGGTTAAATAAATCGACCAAGTTATTCATACCCGCAATGAGTGTAATCTCTCCATCAGTGTGTAGACGGAAATAAGCAGGGAGACGATACCACCCGCGGTGACGTGTGATTAATAACGGGCGTCCCAAAGTGCCGACGAGGGCAATTCGATCTAAAATTTCTTTTAGGTCAGTCGACTCTTGCCCCACACACATTTCAAAAATGGAGACCCTTTCATTCGTCTTTGCCAAGGCCCGCTCAGCACAAGCTAACATGTCTTCATTAACCAGTGAAATAGGGCGAAAGGTTCCACGGGCGACTAGAATGGACTTCTTATAAAAGAATTCTCCAGCAACAGCCGACTGACCTTTATCATCAAACAGTACAGCATCAGTGAGACCAAGTCGAACGAGCTGAATTAAAGCAGACTGAGGGTCAAAATGACTAAAGGCTGGTCCACTAAAGTGAATAAAATCGATTTCAACACGGCCTGAACCCACATCATCAACTAAGTTATTTAGGAACTTATTTAAATCGCGGTGTGAGTTTAAAGCTGCGTGGACTAAATTAACACCCACGACTCCGAGGGCGTCTTGTTGACGGCCAGCATCACGATCCCAGAGACGTAGGTGCAGGATAATATCACTGGAAGCCGATCCAACTTCATCCTGGAAACGCATGCCCATCCATGAGTGTCCCTGCCCTTTACCGTCGTGCGGCGTAGTCGCCACCGTATCAGCAAACGCAAAAAATCTTGTAGATGTCCCTCTTTCTGAGGCTAAACGATCTACGAGCAGTCCGTATTCGTGGCCCATCATTTGTTCGAGACGCTCGCGTGAGACATACCTCTTAGGATGTCCGTAAATAGCATCGCTCACGCGCATGTCGTAAGCCGACATACTTTTAGCAACGGTACCCGAGGCTCCGCCTGCCTTAAAAAAATGTCGAACGACTTCCTGCCCAGCGCCAATTTCCGCGAATACCCCATACGCCGAGCGATCGAGATTAATAGCGAGCGCCTTACGAGCGGTGCCGGCACTAGGATCTTGAGTCGGGTCGGACATGCCAAGAGAGTTAACTAAATGGAGAAAAAATCGAGCCGAAACGCCGAGAATATTCTCTATTTGATTGGCGATTCTTACGCAGTCGACAAAGTAATGGCTTAAACTAACTTTCTTATAAACATTTTATGAAAGAATTTTTCAAAGCCCTTCTGGCCTCAGTCATGGGAACTTTTATTGCGGGGGCACTCGCCTGTGTTTTATTTTTAGTTTTAATTATCGGGCTCATCAGTGCCGCAGGTAATCATCAAACACCTGGCGTTTCCGTAAAAGCAAAAACCATGTTAGTGATTGGCAATGGGATGCTGATTAATGATACACCCCAGCATGGTAATCCTGGTTTATCCGTTTTACTCGACAGTCAAAAAGCACCGGAAGTAGATTTATTGCGGGCGATTGAAGCAATCAAACAGGCGGCCAAAGATAAAAATATTATTGGCATACTCATCGCAGGTGAAACCGATGCTGGATTAGTACAACTCAACGAACTCCGCCAAGCGATTAAGGAATTCAAAAAATCTAAAAAGCCAGTAATCGCTTGGATTGAAAATGGTTCACAGCATGACTACTATTTAGCTAGCGTGGCTGATAAAATTTATGCCCACCCTGCCGGCGAGGTAGAGTTTAAAGGGCTAGCAGGCTACAGCCCCTACATCGGAGAGACCTTGAAGACCTTGGGCGTGGGCGTTCAGGTGACAAAAGTAGGTAAATATAAATCCGCCGTGGAGCCATTTTTAAGTGATAAAATGAGCGAAGCCGATCGCGAACAAACTGAATTACTTCTCGGCGGGGCTTGGAAAAAAATCGTGGTCGACGTCAGCGAATCAAGAAATTTATCGAGCATCAGCCTTAATCGTATCGCAAATTCCGGTGGCATTTTTACGAGCGATGCGGCACAAAAATTAAAATTAGTGGATGCGCTATGTCAGCGTGATGAACTAGTAACTAAAATATGCGCACTGGGCGCGGCGGCAGATGATAATGACCAATCATTTAGGCAAATTTCACTTACGAAATATGCTAATAAAGTTAACTTCTACGCAGGGGATGGCAAAATTGCGGTGATATATGCAGAGGGAGAAATCGTTGATGGGTGGGGCGACGAACATAATGTGGGGGGTGACCGACTGGCTAGAGATCTGCGCGATTTACGTGGTGATAAAACCATCAAGGCAGTGGTCTTGAGAATCAACAGCCCGGGTGGGTCTGCGTTTGCGAGTGACTTAATCGCACGTGAAGTAGGCCTTCTTAAACAGAAAGGCATTCCAGTGGTTGTATCCATGGGCGATGTTGCCGCTAGCGGCGGTTACTACATTGCAGCGAGAGCAAATAGAATTATCGCAAATCCAGCCACTATTACTGGTTCAATCGGTGTCTTTGGGTTGCATTTTAATTATCAAGAATTGGCAAAAAAAATAAACCTTGGGACGGATGGAGTTAAAACTTCACGTTACTCTGATTTATTTGCCAGTCATCGGGCAGCTACCGCGGACGAGATTGCGATTGTTCAAAAGATGGTGGACCAAGTTTATGAAGACTTTCTAAGCGTTGTCTCTGAGGGTCGTAAATTAGAGTTCGGGCAGGTGCATGAAATAGCCCAAGGGCGCGTTTGGCTCGGGGTTAATGCTAAAGATGTCGGCTTGGTTGATAAAATGGGCGGATTACTCGATGCCATCAATCTTGCGAAAGAGTTAGCGAAGAAACCTGATGCTTCAATCATACAAGTACCCTCATTGCACTCCGGTCGGGAAAATATTTTACAGAAATTATTATCGGAAGAAGAAAATGAGAATCCTGTATTTGTGAAATCAAAGCTCAATGATCCCGCACTGCAAATACTGAAATCGCATTTAAAATTACTGAATCGGGTGGGAAATCTAAATGACCCCAAGGGCGTTTATCTTCGTTGCCCTATCGAGATCGACCTACGCTAATTATTGAGCAGGTGCAGAGACCTTGGGTATTTGAGCTTTAGCTTCAAACATCCAAGCGTTTAACTGCTTAATTCGTGTTTCATCTGCCGGGTGGGTGGAAAAAAACTCTGGCGGCTTGGTGCCCGCAATTTTAGAGAAGCGACCCCAGAAGGCTGGTGCTACTTCTGGATTGTACCCTGCTCTTGCCATAAAAATTAAACCAAGGTGATCGGCTTCAGATTCATGCTCTCGACTAAAAGGTAAAAGGACACCGAATTGAGCACCGAGGCCAAATCCTGTCATCCAAGCCTGTCGTGTGTGTGCAGATTTATTCTTCGTGGCCTCATCGACAATCACAGCACCGGCGGCGACCAATAGGGCCTGCGAAATTCTTTCGTTACTGTGTTGATTTAAAACGTGTGAAACTTCGTGTCCTAAAATAACTGCAATATCATCATCGGTCGGAGCGTAAGGAAACATACCAACATTAAAACCGATTTTTCCGCCAGGCATTGCGAATGCGTTGGGCGATTTATCGTCGATGATAGCAAACTCCCATTTATTAGCGGGGGGTAAGATTTTATTCTTATCTTCTTTTCGGGCTACCGTGACGATTGCTAGACCGATTTTTTTGATTTTCTCTAGACGCGGATCGTTGGGCAACTTTTTCATTTTGGAGAACTCCGTAGCCGCTGTCGCCGATACCTCGGAGTTACTCACCATGAGAAGCTGACTGCGACCAGTTCCAGGTGCAGTCTGGCAACCCGTAAAAATTAGAGTCAGAAGAAGAAATAACCAAACCGGCTTCATCGTTAGACCTTAGTATTATCTTCAGGATTTTCGTTTGATGCTACCGAAGTACCATCTTCAGACTTAGCTGCAGCACCAGCAGCGGCATTATAATACTTCTCGTAACTAGCGTCGAAGCTATCGGTGTAAACTGAAGCCATACGCATAGACATACGGTTAAGAACTACGCCGAGAATTGGAACGCCGACCTCGCGAAGACGAGTGATGCACTCGGCTACATTTCGCGTGGATACGAAGTTATAACGGACAACGTAAATTACTCCATCAACATTAGGGATAAGATTTAATGCATCGGAGACGGCACCAATAGGCGGTGAATCGATGAAAATGCGATCATAGCGTGAACGCATTTCGGTGAGCATTTCAATAAATTTAGGACTGTTGATGACCTGCGTTGGGTTACGACAACTCATGCCCACAGGAAGAACATCCAGGTTCGGCGCTATATTTTTGATGATACTATCATCGATCGTGGATTCATCATTAAACCATCGAGAAATACCTTCCGTTCCCGTTAAGCCCAATGAAGGTCCAACGTTAGGGAGTCTCAAGTCAGCATCGATTACCAAAACCCTTTCGCCGTGCTGCGAGAAACCCAAGGCGAGATTGGTGGCAACGAAAGTCTTACCTTCACTAGGACGCGTAGAAGTAACCAAGAAAACGTGGCTCGACATTGACGCAGGGTTAACACGCATCGACGAATAGATGGTTCGGACTGCTTCGACAGCGACGACGTCTTTATCGTGTTGTGCTAATAGTGCACGTTCAGGCCCAACGGATTTTGAAATCTGAGGGATGGTTCCTAAAACAGGGAGACCCAAACCAGCTTCCACTTCTTTAGGAGACTTTATCCGGTCATCAAAAGTACCCAGTAAAATAATCAGCCCGAGTCCAAAAATTGCGCCTAAAGCTAAACCAATCATAGCGTTTAGATAAAAGTTCTTGTTCGCAGGGCGATCGGCTACGGATGGACTATCGAGCACCTTAATGGAAGTTGTAGTTCCAGTCGTAGATGAACGAATTTTGGCTTCTTCAAAACTTTGTTTTTGGCGGGCCAAAAAGTCTTCCTGACTCTTAATTTCTTTGTCGACGCGTTCGAGTTCGTTATTTGCCACAGTCAAACGGGATATCTCTTCGTCTTTCTTTTCTAGGTTTGAGATAATCGCTTCATAATTTGAATGAGCATTTTGTATAGCTACCTGAATACGATTCACTGAAGCCGTAATCGCATTCTTTAATTCGGCTTCGGTTTGCTTTAGTTGTGCGCGGGCCTGAATTAAGGTCGGGTGCTCGTCGGTATATTTTTCCTCCATGGTTCGGACAGAAACACGCAGTTCACTTATCTTAGATCCGAAGTTACTAACGCGTTCGTCGCTTCGTACTTGGGCAACGTCATATAAATCTTTGCCTGACTCCCTGTACTCACCAATTAAACGCCAAATAATCTCCATTTCATCGATGCTCTTGCGTGTGTCTTCACGAGCCCTAACCAAAGCAGCACGTTCAGCCGTCAGCGTATTTGTATCTTTGGCAATCGAAAGCAGCTTTTGGCTTTTTATCAACTCATTGCGCTTATCGTAGAGTTTTCGAATTTTGTCTTCGACTGAATCAATATCCATACGGTATTTTTCGACCAATGGATTAGTGATTACTAGGCGCTCATCTTCGCTATTCTTTTGAATCGCTTTACAAAAAAGGGTTGTTACCTGACGAGCCAACTCACGGTTGGGGTGCGTAAACTCAACACTTACGACTAAAGTCTGACGCTGCGGAGTGATGGATCTTTGCTTAGAGAAAACTTCCTGCTCCGAAAGCGGTCCACTGAAAACATTACCAGCTTGGTAAGGTGCTAGTACCTCTTTTTTTTCCGCACTCGTTAACTGCCGCGAAACTGCCTCAATGATTGTGCTACTTCGCATCGACTCAACAGCCGTGTAGAAGTCATCACTCGAAGTAATACTGAAATTACTTTCAGCTGCGGTATTAGCGCCCGAAATATTAGGAGCTAATCGAAACACACGTAAACGACCCGATGCCTTGTATTCGGGCATCATATTGTATGTGTAAACAAGAGAGAGGGTTAAAAATATTAAGACGGACAAAATAAGCCACCAGATGCGCTCGCGCACCATGTTAACGTAGGTTGAAAACGATACGCTGGCGTCTTTGGAGCTATCTTCTCCGTAGCCGCCGCCATAACCGCCACCATATCCACCGCGGCCGTATCCACCGCGGCCGTATCCACCGCCATAGCCACCGCCATAGCCGCCGCCGTATCCGCCACCGCCATAGCCGCCACCGTATCCGCCACCGTATCCGCCGCCTCCGTATCCACCGCCTCCGTAGCCGTAACCAGAACGGCGTGAACCCCAGCTTGGATTACGAGCACCCGTCGACCCCTTATCACTTCGACCAGATGAGGCGTTATTTGTGTTATCCGTTTGGGGGTTTTCTTCACTCATGAATTAAAAGCGGCTATCTTCGACATAGATTGCGTCTTCGTCTTGAAGAATGAAGTCAGGTTCATCACCTGAATCTATTTTTCGCATATCTTTGAGAATCAATTCAATCTCGCCGTCAGGTTTCAGTCGTTTGATCGCGACATCTGATCTACGACCACGCGCAAGAATTCCGCCGGCCATAGAGAGTGCTTTGCCTAATGTGAGATTTTCTTCTGGTGGGATTGTTACGGGCCCAGCTCGACCGACATAACCTGAAATATAAACACGGCGCTCGGCATAGGCAACAATGGCAATAACAACCTGAGGTTGTTTAAAGTAACGGCTAAAGCGTTTAGTGAGTAAATCTTGGGCCTCCGTGATTGTTAAGCCTGCCACGGGCACAAGTTGCTTTAAAAAAGGGATATCAATGGTTCCATCCGGATTAATTCGTCGCTCAATTACTGTATCATTTTCGTTAATGACCCCAACACGGATAAAATCACGGGCGCGGAGTCGATAGGAAGTCTTGGCGGCAACGGTATCGGATTTTATTTCATCCACGCTCGCAGGTTTATTTACAGGTGCAGTTGGAACCACCGTTTCACTCACTGCGTCAGGCGGGTTGGATTTCGACACTCGACCCAACTCTAAAGTCTCAGCTGAAAGTGTAAAAATGCTCGCTGTGATACCGAAAACACAGGTTAAAGCTGTGCAACGTCGGAAAAATAAAATCGAGCAATCTAACATATAAGATCTGTTGTAGGTTGGGCCTGCTTGAGATTCTTAATATCGGAAAGTCGATGAAAGATTAAATGAGTTGGCCTTGAAATTAGACGAGGGCGAATTCTTAACCTTGGAATCCATGGTATCAATCATGGCATCGAGTTTGATATATTTATTATACTCCCAGCTTACACCGGCATTAAAATCAACTGTGTCAACTTGGGTACTTCCTGTAACAGCCTTCGATTTTAAAGCGTGGAAATTCACCGCTACTTTTTCAGATACGGCGTAAGCTATAGTGTAACTGATGGAGTCGCTCTGTATCGAACCACCAGCAGCCGAAGCAGACGTATCGTGAATAAAGTTTACTTCGTGGGTAAATTTTTCCGTTAAGTTATGAGAAACTTTTAAATCATAAGATAAGCCGTTGTCAGATACCCCATCTAAATCGGAACTGAAATATCCCAAGCGGGTGGTAATGTGAATCTTACCCGAAGAGGTGGGTTCACCATTTACGGTAAAGCCCAGGAAATCGTTGGTGAATTGTTGTTGTCCAGCGGGTCGAGCTACCGGATTAACACTTCCAACAGGAGTTGGTAAAATTTTCTGTTTAGTGCGGAAATAAGGCGCTGCCGAGTAATCACTCACGTCATGCTTAAAACTCAGACCATATACCAACTTTTCGCTCGGAGTTTTATATGTAATATTAATCGGTATGGATTTAGTATTAATTTCGCTAAGCGTATTGGTATTATAAGAAATATCCTCGTAGGTAAATCCGTCACCTGAATCTACTGCCGAGGTCTTAGTTTTAATCGGATTTAAATAGTGATTGTAGGAATTAATGAAACTTAGATTTAAGCTCAATTTTTCTGTAAGTTTATATCCTATGGTCAAAGAGTGGGAATAATTAGCCTGGCGCACTAACGTTGCACCGAGAACTTGATTACTGTCTGCACCTAAAACGTTAGCTAAATTATCATTTCGGGCGGACTCGTTATAAGACGTTGATACGCCAACCACCAGAGGACCTCCGGTATCGTAATTAACGCAACCGAAAATATTATCCTGCCCCTGCTCTAGATCTTTGTACTCGGACTTATCATATCGCAGAAAAGATCGGGCAGCTTTTACATTTACGGAAAGAGGACTATCCTTAGCGTACTGCAAATCAAACCCCGGGATAAACGTTACCAAGGCGGCGGATTTTTTATCGGCGACAGAGAATAAATTGTCCTTCAGGTCGAAGGACAGAGAACCGGTAAAAAATATGTCGGTATCATCGCCAATTTGTATCAATGGCGAGGTAGGGATAAAGGTAGCGGCTTTAATGAACGGACTTGTGCCCAACAAACAGGCGGCGGCTAAAAAAAACTTGGTTTTAGGCATAAATTTCAGCTGGGGTATAAGTTATGAATAGTTTGAATTTAAGGGCTAATCTCAACAATTAAAGGGATAAACAAAGCAGGCGTACAATTTAGTACGCCTGCTTTCATAAACAACTGATTATTAGCTACTTGTGTTAATTATTCAGCGGTTAACTCAGTTGGGGTTACCTTAATCTTTCTGTAAATAGGCAATCCAGTGCCCGCAGGAACAAGGTGGCCCATAATCACATTTTCCTTAAATCCAGTCAGCGGATCGCGACGAGCCATGGTAGCTGCATCGGTGAGAACGCGAGTGGTTTCTTGGAAGGAAGCGGCTGAGATGAATGACTCCGTCTCGAGCGATGCTTTAGTGATACCGAGAAGGATAGGCTCGTATTCGGCAATCTGACCACCACGTTCGTGAATCGAACGATTCACTTCAGCGAGGGTGCTGCGATCGACGTGCTCGCCCCACAAGTAATCGGAATCGCCTGGCTCGGTGATGCGCACCTTACGGAGCATTCGAGCTACGATGATTTCAATGTGCTTGTCGTTAATAACAACACCTTGTGAGCGATAAACTTTTTGAATTTCGGTGATGAGGTAGTCCTGTACACGCGACTGTCCAAGAATATCTAAGATATCGTGAGGATCGACAGCTCCATCGGTGAGTGGTTGGCCTTGCTTAACTTTTTCACCAGCAACCACGTTAATGTGTTTACCGTGAGGAATTAAGTGCTCTTCTTCGCGACCAATAGAATCTTTGATAACCAGGCGCTTCTTACCGCGAACGGAAGGTTGGAATTCAACCTCTCCATCAATCTTCGCAATTTCAGCTGCATCCTTTGGAGGACGAGCTTCAAAGAGTTCGGAAATACGAGGTAAGCCAGCGGTAATATCTTGAGTCTTCGCGGCCTGACGTGGAATTCTTGCGAGCAAGGTTCCCACTTCAACTTCAGTGCCCTCTTCAACGACGACACGAGCACCCGCAGGAATCGAGAATGTTCCGAGGTTTTCACCCTTCGCATTTACGATTTGGATCTGTGGATTTTGCTCATCCGAGTGTTCGATGATGCTCTTGATGAATTTATTCGCCGCGGTATCGCGCTCTTCATTGTAAGTCACACCATTGATCATATCAATGAGGCGAATCTTACCGATAGCATTGGCCAGAATAGGAGTGTTGTTAGGATCCCAAGCTGCAATGATTTGGTCTTTCTTGATAGCTTGTCCGTCCTTAACCTTGATGACAGTACCGGCGAGAATACGATATTCCTTAGCAGGCTGATTAGCCTCACCAACGATTCGGATTAAGCCCGTACCGTTAACCGCAACGAGTGCATCGTGAAGTGGTACAGTATTGAGATCTACGAATTCAATGTGACCATTGATTTCAGTTTTGATTTCAGGAGTCTTTAACTGAGCAACACCACCAATGTGGAAAGTACGCATGGTTAACTGTGTACCAGGCTCACCGATTGATTGCGCAGCGATAATGCCGACTGCGGTACCACGCTCAACAATACGTCCAGTAGACGGATCGAGACCGTAAGACTTAGGCGGAATCGCATTCACATGCATGTGTGTGAGTGGCGAAAGAACCTTCACGCGATCGATACCCGACTTCTCGATAGCTTTAGCGATGTCCTCAGTAATGAGTTCACCAGCAGCTACGATAATTTCGGAAGGATTGAGAGGGTTGACGACATCATCCGATGGGCAACGACCAATGATACGGTCAGCCAATGGAACGAGAATTTCGTCACCGTCGTAAATCGTGGATTTCCAAACACCATTAGGGAGACGAACGGCTACGCGATCGACACCAGCATCGCGCAACTTAGCTACCATCTCCTCGGTGAGTGTTGTATCACCTTTAATTAAAGGCTTAGCAGCACCAGATGGATTAGGAACATCGATCGATAAGTGACGGCCGATAGCGGCATCACTTAAAGGAATAACTTCCGAGCCCGATGAAAGGTTGCGATTGTCGGTAACGATCACGTCCATCGCTACGTCACACAACTTACGGGTCATGTAACCAGCGTCAGCGGTTTTAAGCGCAGTATCGGAAAGACCCTTACGAGCACCGTGCGTCGAGATAAAGTACTCGAGAACGGAGAGGCCTTCACGGAATGAAGATAAGATTGGGCGTTCGATAATTTCACCTGAAGGTTTAGCCATTAAACCACGAGCACCACACAACTGCTTAACCTGAGCTTTATTACCACGCGCACCAGAATCCATCATCGCATAAACCGGATTAATGATCATGCGGTGCGTGTGACGAGGGTCACCCTTACGAACACCAGCTACTTTCGCAGCTTCGGAGAGTGTATTGTAAACGGATTGAGCAATCGTGTTAGTAGCGCTGGACCAGGTATCAACGACCTTGTTTCGGCGCTCATCATTAGTGATGGTACCACTTTCGTTTTGCTTTTGGTATTCGCGTACCTTGAGGGTGGCTTCTTTAACGACGGCATCTTTTTCGGCCGGATAGATCATGTCGGAAACACCGATAGAAATACCTGCTTTAGTTGCGACGCGGAAACCAGTGTCCTTAAGTGCATCGAGAACAGGAATGGAAAGTTCCTTACCTACGCTCTTGTAAGTCTTAAGAATTAAATCACCTAACTGACCCTTCTTCACAGTCTCGTTGAAGAAACCGAGTTCCGAAGGCCAAATGGTGTTGAAGATAATACGACCTACAGTGGTCACAATGGTACGAGCGTTTTTGTCGCCGTGTACAGTGTCGCGACCGAAGTCAGGGTTCGCATAACGTACCCAATCGTGGAAGTGTAATGCACCTTCAGCTTCAGCGTAATTAGCTTCTTCGACTGAACCAATCACCGGTAAGTGTTGTTCGTTCTTAGGCTTATTCGCAGGCTCAAGCGTGAGATAGTAAGCACCCAACACAATATCTTGGGAAGGTGTTAAGATCGGCTTGCCGCTCGAAGGTGAGAAGATGTTGTTCGTGGACATCATCAAGAGCTTGCACTCCATGATGGCTTCCAGCGAAAGCGGAACGTGAACGGCCATTTGGTCACCGTCGAAGTCAGCATTGTACGCGGTACAAACGAGTGGGTGCAGACGAATCGCATCACCTTCAATGAGTACAGGTTCAAACGCCTGAATTGAAAGACGGTGAAGGGTTGGTGCACGATTTAAGAAGACAGGGTGACCCTTAGTCACTTCTTCTAAAATATCCCAAACCTCAGGCTTCTTTTGCTCAATGTGCTTACGTGCACCGCGAACGGTGTGTGCAAAGCCAAGATCTTTCAGGCGGCGAATGATGAATGGTTCGAATAAAACGAGCGCCATCTTCTTAGGAAGACCACACTGATTTAATTTCAACTCAGGGCCGATAACGATAACAGAACGGCCAGAGTAGTCGACGCGCTTACCTAAAAGATTTTGACGGAAACGACCATGCTTACCCTTCAACATGTCGCTGATAGATTTGAGCTGACGATCGCGATCCTTGACGGGCTTACCGTGACGACCGTTGTCCAAGAGAGCATCAACTGCTTCTTGTAACATACGCATTTCATTATGGATGATCACATCAGGTGTTTTCATCTGAATGAGTTGCTTCAATCGGTTATTACGATTGATGACGCGACGATAGAGATCGTTTAAGTCAGAAGTCGCAAAGCGACCGCCTTCTAAAGGAACTAATGGACGTAAGTCAGGAGGGATAACGGGAAGTACCGTTAAAATCATGTGCTCAGGACGTTTTCCAGAGGCCAAGAAGCCTTGGATAATCTTCATACGACGAGCGATCTTCTTCTTGATCTGCTTAGAGCGAGTGGAGCGAAGTTGGTCGCGTAAACCTTCAACGGTGGCGGCTAAATCCATCTTCTTCAGTAATTGCTGGAGAGCTTCAGCACCCATGCGCGCCTTGAACGCGTCAGGACCATGAGTCTCTACGGCCTTACGGTAACCTTCTTCGTCTAATAATTCTTTTTCAACCATGCCCGTCTGACCAGGATCTACCACTAAGTATTTTTGGTAGTAGATGACTTGTTCTAACTGACGAGTGGTCATGTCGAGCATCAGCGATAAACGGCTGGGCATGCTCTTAAGGAACCAAATGTGCGAAACAGGGATCGCCATGCGGATGTAACCCATGCGTTCGCGACGAACGCGGGAAACAGTTACTTCAACGCCGCACTTATCACAAACGACGTCTTTATATTTAACTTTTTTGTATTTTCCGCAATAGCACTCGTAGTCACGGACAGGTCCGAAAATACGCTGACAGAAAAGACCGTTAGGCTCAGGTTTGAATGAACGATAGTTAATCGTTTCAGGGCTCTTAACTTCTTTAAGTCCTTTTACTTTGCGATTTCCGTGCTCGTCGAGTTCGTCGAGGAACTGCTCACCAGTCCAGGCGACAATTTCTTCGGGTGAAGCAATGGAGATAGAAACGAAATCGAAGGACTGCTCCTTGGCTTCGTTGGCGGTAAACTCAGGGGAATGTTCCGGGTGAATCATGTATGTAAGGTTGTTTGAGTTTTTAGTTATTAGTTACGCTCGCTAGGAGTGGTTGAACCGAGGCGAACATCCAAGCAGAGTGCTTGCATTTCTTTCATCAGAACGTTGAAAGATTGCGGAGTACCACTGACGAGGGTGTTGTCGCCTTTAACGAGTTGTTCGTAAATCTTAGTACGTCCTGCGACGTCGTCAGACTTAACTGTGAGAAGCTCTTGGAGAGTGTAAGCAGCGCCGTAGGCTTCGAGTGCCCAAACTTCCATTTCACCGAAACGTTGGCCACCGTATTGGGCTTTACCACCGAGAGGCTGTTGAGTGATGAGGCTGTAAGGACCAGTTGCACGTGCGTGAATCTTGTCCGCTACTAAGTGATTAAGCTTCATCATGTAGATGTGACCAACCACAACGTCTTGGTCGAAAGCTTCACCGGTGTGACCGTTGACTAACATCGCTTTACCGGTCTCAGGAAGGTTTGCTTGCTTCAAGTATTCACGAATTTGTTTTTCAGGAATACCGTCGAAGATCGGAGTAGCTACTTTTAATCCTAGTTTGGAACAGGCCCAACCTAAGTGAGTTTCTAAAACCTGACCCACGTTCATTCGAGAAGGAACGCCGAGCGGGTTCAGACAGATATCTACAGGTGTACCGTCAGATAAGAATGGCATGTCTTCGACTGGAACAATGCGAGCGACGACACCTTTATTTCCGTGACGGCCTGCCATCTTGTCACCGACTTGAATCTTACGCTTGGTAGCGATAAAGACTTTAACGTTCTTAATCGCGCCACCTTCGTCGATACCTTGTTCAATGGAGTCCACTTTACGTGAACGTTCTTGATCGAGTTCGTCGAACTTGCGGTGGTAACCATCAACGATTTGACGAATCTTCTGCTTCACAGGTGAATCGTTCATCTCGATGGTGCGAGAAACAGAAGCTAAGCGACGGAGTAATGTCTTGGTAATCTTTCGATTAGCAGGAATGATTGCTTCGCCGGTTTCGGAATTCTTAACGTCGAGAGGGATTTTCTCACCGAGTAAGATGTTTGAGAGAGACTCAGTCATCTCTTCGCGGAGACGAGATTCTTGAGTGCGGTACTCTTCGTTAACTTTCTTCAAGGCGCGGCGCTGATCGTTAGGTGAAAGGCGTCCGTCATCTTTATCTGTACGTGAAGAAACCTTCACATCCATGATGATACCGGAGATACCCGAAGGTACGCGGAGTGAGGTATCTTTTACGTCACGAGCTTTTTCACCGAAGATTGCACGGAGAAGTTTCTCTTCAGGAGCTAAGTCCCCTTCACTCTTAGGAGTGATTTTGCCGACGAGAATATCGTCAGGTTTAACTTCAGCACCAATGCGGATAACACCATCGCGGTTTAGATTGCGTAAAGCATCTTCACCAAGATTTGGAATATCGCGGGTAATTTGTTCAGGTCCGAGCTTGGTATCGCGAGCAGTGACTTCGAATTCCTCAATGTGGATTGAGGTAAAGACATCGTCTTTCAATAAACGCTCAGAGAGAAGAATAGCATCTTCGAAGTTGTAACCATTCCAAGGCATGAAGCCGACGAGAACGTTACGTCCAAGAGCGAGCTCACCTTTATCGGTAGCAGCACCATCGGCGATCACATCACCAGCTTTTACCTTATCACCACGACGAACGAGAGGACGTTGATTAAAACAGGTCGAAGCGTTGGTCTTTAAGAATTTGCGGAGATCGTAAACGAAGAGTCCTTTAGCAGGATCACTCTTGAGTTTCTTGTTTTCAACTTGAGCAGGAGAAATCTCACCATCTTTGGTGGTAACGATGCGACGTGCGTCAGCTGCAGCGACAATACCTACGCCTTCAGCGACAACCACAGTCTTCGAGTCGATAGCCACACGGCGTTCTAAGCCAGTACCAACGAATGGAGATTCGGTAATAACCAAGGGAACACCTTGGCGTTGCATATTCGAACCCATGAGTGCGCGATTAGCGTCATCGTGCTCTAGGAAAGGAATTAATCCCGCAGCCACAGAAACAACCTGTTGAGGCGAAACGTCCATGTAATCGACGGAATCTGGATCTTCTTCTAAAATATCGTCGCGATAACGAACAGTGACTTTGCCTTTGAGATTTCCGTTGGCGTCTAATTCAGAATTAGCCTGAGCAACCTTGAATTTTTCTTCTTGGTCGGCAGTCATGTATTCAACGGTGTTGGTAACTTTACCGCGAACAACCTTACGATAAGGTGCTTCGATAAAACCAAACTCGTTAATACGTGAATAAGTGGACAGTGAATTAATTAAGCCGATATTGGGACCTTCAGGAGTCTCAATCGGACAGATACGACCGTAGTGCGAAGGGTGAACGTCACGCACTTCGAAACCAGCACGATCGCGATTTAAACCTCCAGGCCCGAGAGCGGAAAGTCGACGCTTGTGCGTTAACTCGGACAGCGGATTGATTTGATCCATCAACTGGCTGAGCTGACTGCGTTGGAAAAACTCGCGGATTAAATTAGCGAAAGGTTTTGGATTAACTAATTTTTGAGGAGTGATGGAATCAACACTCTGATCGTATTCATTGATGCGAGCCTTAACTGTCTTAATCACATTCTTAAGACCTGCGCGGCATTGGTTAGCTAATAATTCACCGACGTTACGAACACGACGGCTGCCCAAGTGATCGATATCGTCTACTGGACCGTCTTTTTTGCGGAGTTCGCAAAGGAGTTTTGTGGCGGCAACGATATCTTCCGGAGTGATAATACGAGTATCAATCGGAGTCTTGAGATTTAATTTCTGGTTAAGTTTATAGCGACCCACGCGACCCAAGTCATAACGAAGAGGATCTTGGAAGAGGCGTTGCATGTGAGCACGTGCGTTCTTCACGTTCACAGGTTCACCGGGACGTAATTTACGGAAGATTTCCTTGAGGGCTTCTTCTTCGTTACGAACAGCACTGATATCTTTACGGAGCGAAAGAATTACGGCGCCATCATCGAAACTCGTATCAAAGACGCTAAACTTCTGCTTAGGCAGTTGTTTGTGAATTTCCTTGAGGGTCTCGCGAGAGAGTTTGTCGTACTGTTTAGCAATCACTTTACTGGTGTTGGTATCAACATCAACAATGTGATCAGCATAAACTAAATTAGCTAATTTCTCGGGCTCTAATTTAAGAGCGCTCTCGGCGGTGTATTCCTTGCTGGCGTAGAAAAGACTCAGGATATCCTTATCGTCCTTATAACCAAAGGCGCGGAGTAAAGTGGTGACTAAGAACTTACGGCGACGGCGACGGCGATCGAGGTAAACCCAAAGTAAATCGTTTTGGTCGAATTGGACTTCGATCCAAGTTCCGCGATCAGGAATAATACGGAAAGCGTGTAACTGTTTTCCGCTGGTGTGCTGAGATTCCTCAAAGCAGATACCAGGGCTGCGGTGTAATTGTGAAACGACTACACGTTCAGCACCATTAACAATAAATGAACCACGCTCAGTAATCATCGGGATTTCACCCATCATGATTTCTTCGTCTTTAAATGTGCTCTTTTCTGAAAGACGTAATTTAAGCATCACGGTGACGGCATAACTGATACCCTCACGGATGCATTCCAGCTCAGTGGTCTTAGGTAAGATTAAGCTGTAGCCTTGGTACTCGAGACTGAAGTTTCCGTTGTTACTAGAGATAGGGAATGCCTCATGGAAGACGGCATGCAGACCTAACTTGTCGAGTGCGCCAGAATTTTTATCGAGCTGGAGGAACTCTCGGTAAGAAGAGATTTGGTTCTCGATCAGGTTTGGTGGTGGGATGACTTCGCTGAGTTTTCCGAAGTTATTACGTACTTGTGGCATGGCGGGTGTAGAGTGTCGGAGTGGCTGGTTAATTTATCTTTTAAGAAAGTGGTTGTCTGGTTTTGGGCGGCCCAGACTGCCGTTTTAAAAAAGCGGGGAGAAAACTTTAGGGCGAACCCCCTCCCCGCTCAAATTTGCTTACGCGTTAGCGAAGATGAAATTATTTAATTTCAACTTCAGCGCCGGCGGCCTTGAGCTTAGTCTCAATGTCCTTGGCTTCGTCTTTGCTGACGCCTTCCTTAACAGGCTTAGGCGCACCGTCGACGAGGTCCTTGGCTTCTTTGAGTCCGAGACCAGTAATCGCACGTACTTCTTTAATTACGTTGATTGGGGTCGCACCCTTGGCCTTGAGGATTACGTCAAAGGTAGTCTTCTCTTCAGCAGCAGCGCCACCAGCGGCACCACCAGCGGCGGCGACGACAGCGACAGGAGCAGCAGCGGAAACGCCCCACTTTGCTTCGAGGTCTTTGACGAGAGCGGCTACTTCGAGAACGCTTTGTGCGCTCAACCACTCGATGACTTGATCTTTTGTGATGTTACTCATGTTATTTGGTTCCTTGAATGGTTAGCGTCCGGTGAAGGACATTTGAGAGCGCTAGGCTCCTAACCGGGGTTCTTTGGATGTGTATTTTGTATTTGGGTTTGGATTTCCCCCCGTTCGGATTAGTCCACACGGACCAACCTCCACGAGGAAAGGGATTACGCAGGCGTTTCTTCTTTTTGACGTTTTGCGTCGAGCAAACGTACAAACGAAGAAGCTGGTGTGGAGAGAAGTGAAAGGAGTTGCGCACGAATACCATCGAGCGAGGGCAACTTGGAAAGGGCTTCTACTTCTGCCTTCGAGAGAACTTTAGAATCCAAAACACCTGCTTTAACTTCAAGTTTTTGGAAATCCTTAAAGAAAGTTACGAGAACTTTAGCAACACCGGTTGGATTGTTTCCACCCGTCACTAAGGCTGTGTGACCTGACAAGTAGTTAGCGAGATCAGGAAGTTTAGCTTCTTTGGTAGCGATGTTAAGAATGCTGTTCTTAACGACGTGGTATTCCGCACCGTGAGCACGGAGTTGATCACGAATCGCAGTCGCATCTTTCACGGTTACGCCCGTGAAGTTAGCAATGAGAAGATAGTTAGAACTGGCCAACTGTGAGGCCACTTCATCAACGAGGAATTTTTTTTCAGCGCGCATGTTAGTTTGCTTTTAGGTTTTTAGTGGGGGTTGATTAGGCCGTGACTGCAGCGTAAGGCTTGAGGTCGATACTCACACCAGGACTCATGGAAGCACTGAGGGTAAGTGATTTAATGAAACGACCACCGGCAAAACCAGCAGGCTGAGATTTCACCAAGGCAGATAAAGCTACAGCAGCATTTTCAGAAAGCTGTTGAGCAGTGAAAGATTTCTTACCGACTACGATGACAATGTTACCGGTCTTATCCATTTTGAATTCAACACGGCCGGCTTTAACTTCCTTAATAGTCTTAGGAAGATCGTCGGAAACAGTTCCCGATTTAGGGTTAGGCATTAAACCTTTAGGTCCAAGAACGCGGGCTACTTGACGCACGTCTTTCATTGCGGAAGTGGTAGAGATCGCGACATCGAAATCGAGGAAGCCACCGTTTACCTTCGCAATTAAATCGGCGAGACCAGCATAGTCTGCACCAGCATCGAGAGCTTCTTTAGCGTTTTCAGTAAAAGCTAAAACTTTAATTTTCTTACCAGAGCCATTAGGTAGAGAAACAGTACCACGAACCATTTGGTCGGACTGTTTAGGATCTACGCCAAGGAAGGCGGAAATTTCGACGGTCTCGTCGAATTTAGCACCGGGCATCTTTTTAATGATTTCGGTGGCTTGGTTAATATCGTACTTCGCATTTAAGTCGGCGACTTGTAATGCGGCGCGATAGCGTTTGCTGTTTTTGGTTTTCATAGCGACTTTGGGTCTCCTGCGTGATGCAGTAATTTTTTGGTGTGGATGATTGGGGGTGAAATTTAGCCAACAACTTCGATGCCCATGGAGCGCGCAGTACCCGCAATCATGCGAGCAGCGTTTTCAGGGTTCGTTGCGTTTAAATCTTTTTTCTTCAACTCGACGATTTCGAGAAGTTGCTTCTTGGTAACCTTACCGACTTTATCGCGGTTAGGAACAGCAGCACCGCTCTCAATCTTCGCAGCCTTCTTCAGTAATACTGAAGCGGGAGGAGATTTTAAGATGAAGGTAAAAGACTTATCTTGGAAAACAGAGATGATAACAGGAAGGATCAAACCTGCTTGGTCTTTTGTACGAGCGTTGAACTCTTTACAAAAGGCCATGATGTTCACGCCCTTAGCCCCGAGAGCGGGACCGACGGGAGGAGCTGGATTAGCGGCACCTGCAGGGAGCTGGAGCCTAATTTCGCCGACGACTTTCTTTGCCATAGTAGTGTGTGTTAAAGGTTAGGGTTTAAAAAATTATTCGCGGTCATCGCGTTCAACTTGCCAGAACTCGAGTTCCACGGGGGCCGAGCGGCCAAAAATATCTACCGAGACCTGGAGGCGGCCACGATCGTTGTCGATGGTGTCGATAGTTCCGGAGACACTCTTGAAAGGTCCGTCAGTAATTTTGACGCGTTCACCGATATTGAAGCTGAGCTTAGGAACAACCTTATCAGCGGAATCAGCCATCTGTTGAATGATGGTGTTGATTTCTTCGGTCATCAAAGGTGTTGGATTCATGCCACCGATGAGGCCTAATACGCCGTCGGTTTTTTTGATAAAGTTCCAAGGGCCTTCTAAGAGAACACCCTCTTGATCAAACAAGCGGGCACGTACGAAGAGGTAAGAAGGATATAACTTCATTTCGCTCTCACGTTTTTTTCCATTACGGAAATCTTTTACCGTTTTAACAGGCATTAAGATTTCGGCGATGTAATCACCCATTTCTTCTTCTTTAATATTACGATCGATGGTGCGCTTCACCTTACCCTCGTTGTTCGAGAGCGTTTGGATGGTGTACCAGCGAAAATCTGCGGGAGAGTTAGACATTTAATTTAGCGAACTAATTTAGTCGCGAATTGGACAAAGTTTGAGAGTGAAAAATCACAGAGGAAAACCACGGTACCCAAAAGAAAAACAGCAGCGATCACCACGAGTGTGGAGTCCACAAGTTCCTTCGCAGTCGGCCAAGTCGCCTTAACGAAAACCTCATTGAGGGTTTCATTCCAGAAAGTGCGAAGGCGTCCGAGAAGGGCGAGCATGGTGGTGATTGTTGTGTGTTTTTTAGGAGAGAGTGGCAGGACGGGAGGGAGTCGAACCCACAACCAACGGTTTTGGAGACCGCTACTCTGCCAATTGAGCTACCGTCCTATGTTTTGGTTAGAAGTGACAAATGCCGGGGACCTTTTTAGGGGACCTCGGCACCTTGTCGAAGCGTCTGGTTAGAGATTACTTGATGATATCAAGGATCTGACCTGCACCGATGGTCTTGCCACCTTCACGAAGCGCGAAGCGTTGGCCTTTTTCCATAGCGATAGGTTTTTGTAATTCGATGGTGATCGTAACGTTGTCACCAGGCATTACCATTTCAACTCCCGCTGGGAGGATTACGGTACCGGTAACGTCACAAGTTCCAAAGAAGAACTGAGGACGATAGTTATTGGTAAAGGAAGTGTGGCGGCCACCTTCGTCCTGTTTGAGAACGTAGATTTGTGCCTTACCTTGAGTGTGAGGTTTGATTGAGCCAGTCTTCGCGAGAACTTGTCCGCGTTCGATTTGAGCTTTTTCAACACCACGGAGGAGAAGACCGACGTTGTCGCCAGCTTGACCTTGATCGAGTTCCTTACGGAACATTTCAACACCAGTAACGGTTGTCTTGAGAGTATCGCGGAGACCGACGATTTCGATTTCTTCGCCAACCTTAACAACACCACGTTCAATACGTCCGGTTGCAACAGTACCACGACCAGTGATCGAGAATACGTCTTCAACGGACATCATGAAAGGTTTGTCGGTTTCGCGCTTAGGCTCAGGAATTTCTGCGTCGAGAGCGTCGAGAAGATTTTGGATCGCTTGTTCGCCTTCTGGCTTTCCTTCGAGAGCAGCAGTAGCGGAACCACGAACAATCTTAGCGTTGTCGCCATCGTACTGGTATTTATTCAGTAAATCGCGAACTTCCATTTCAACGAGGTCGATAAGATCAGGCTCGGAAAGGTCTACTTTGTTTAACCATACAACAATCTTAGGAACGCCCACCTGACGAGCGAGGAGGATGTGCTCCTTGGTCTGTGGCATCACACCGTCAGCAGCGGATACAACGAGAATCGCTCCATCCATTTGCGCAGCACCGGTGATCATGTTCTTAACGAAGTCAGCGTGGCCTGGGCAATCGACGTGTGCGTAGTGACGATTGTTAGATTCGTATTCAACGTGTGACGCAGCGATGGTCACAGTCTTGGTAGCGTCACGAACTGTACCACCCTTGGTGATTTCAGCGTATGACTTGGTCTCAGCGAGACCTTTACGTGCCTGAACGGCGACGATAGCAGCAGTGGTTGTGGACTTACCATGGTCGATGTGACCGATAGTGCCGACATTCACGTGAGGCTTGGTGCGATTGAACTTCTCTTTTGCCATGGTATTTTTTGTTGAGGAGGTGGTTTAGGTTTTGTTGTGGAAAGTGGTGGAGCCCCCGAACGGATTTGAACCGTCGACCTCGTCCTTACCAAGGACGCGCTCTGCCGACTGAGCTACAGGGGCGAACCGTCAACGTGCTTTGGACGTCAAGGGAAGGGTTTGAATGCCCACCGATTTGCCCATCGTCAAGCGGTTTTTTTGGCTTCTTTTAACCCAGGGTTTCAACCTCACGGACCAATCACCAATCGGTAAAACCCGGGGGCCAGGAGATGCCCCCAATCCATCGAAGAACTCCACTCTTTTACCGCATTATCAACCTCGATATCCCCCGAAGATCTCAATAATCGCCCCTGCGACTGCATTCCCATCGAATCTAAGCCAATTAATAGCTCTAAATTCTGATTAAGTGGGGCTAATTTACTATTTTTAGTGGGATTTAACTCTGAAAATCTGATTTTATTTGGTAATTTACCACTTAAAATAGGCTTATTTGCCCCACTTATAGGGTAAACTTCATATAATCCAACCCTCGGCTCCATAGAATTTTGGGACAAATTGGCAGATCCCATAGAGGCGAAGGGTTGGGTATCTTTTAGGGGTATAGCCTGGTGGGCACTGGGAGCCTGAGTCTTTTCTGTCTCCAAGGGCAAATCCAGCGGACGGGTGGGACTAAAACGAAATTGAGGGCCGAAGCCTGGCAACGGGGCATCTTCAACTTTTAAACTTTCGGATGAACTGGCGACCCGACGTTCTGTCGTGGCCGGAGGTAAATAAATAATCGAGGAATCCAATAAGCTCTCGTTTTCCGCCAAAGCACTGCCCGTAGGTAAAAGTTGAACGGGGTGAGCCAGGGTCTGCGCCCGTGGATAGACCTTCGCTTGTGGTTTAAAAATAATAAGTGAGATAAAAAATAAAATCCCTACTGCGATGGTGGCACGACGTGTGATCGGAGGCACTTGACCACCAGTTAATTCGCGAATGGAACGAAGTAAGCGCATTAATTACCTGGGGCGCGCTCCGACACGGTAATATTCACGAGAGAGTTGGCACCATTTCTGATCATTGATAATTGCATGACTTCACCAGGCTTGTGGCGAGCGATGATAATGCGCAAGTCATTCCAACTGTCGAATGACTTACCGTCTACTGCGGTAATGATGTCATCCTTACGCAATCCACAACGAAACGCCGGCGAACCTTCTGACACTTCGGTAATTCGTACAGCACCGTTACTGAGTAGCAATTTTTTTGCAGCCTCAGCTTCTACATCTTCTCCGAATAGTCCTAAAAATCCACGGGTTACTTTACCCGTATTGGCTAAATCTAAAGCCACCCCTGAAATTAAATTAGAAGGAATAGAGAAACCGATACCGATGTTTCCACCCTGCCCGCTGGCGGTTCGTATCATCGTGTTCATGCCAATAATTCTGCCGTCTAAATCAATAAGCGGGCCGCCAGAGTTGCCCGCATTAATCGCCGCATCTGTTTGGATGAAGTCCTGATAGGCTAAGCCCACTCCCGTGTCCGTTCTGCTGAGGCCCGAAACAATTCCTGAGGTCACTGTCATGCCGACACCTAAAGGATTTCCAATCGCAAATACTACATCACCCACACGGCATTTATCGCTGTCCGCAAATCGTGCAAACGGAAGATTTTTTTCGTTAATTTTTAAAACAGCGATATCGGTTTTTTCATCAACGCCTAAAACCTGCGCTTTAAATTCTCTTTTATCAGAAAGCGTAACATAGGCCGCCTTCGCAATCGTAGTGGCGCCCGTGCGATCATCGCTGATTAAAACAACGTGGCGATTAGTAATAATATAACCATTAGAATTCACAATGGTACCTGAACCCAAACCAACGAATGCTTGGACTTCGCCCGTTTGTGAATCCACTTTTAACTGTTTTAAATCTTCGGCGGTTAAACGACCACGCCAACGACGAACGATTTCGGTGGGAACAGTTTTAGTGATTCGAATACTCACCACCGCAGGAGTAATTTGCGCCAACATCTCGGCGTAGCTTGCTCCCGCCCTTGAACGATTTAAATCCCGTGCATCAGTTTCAAAAGATACCCCCGCAAAAACTAACGAGGGGAATAGTACGATGGCGACAAACAGACGACTCATGCGTCTATTTATAAGACTTCAGGGATTCAAGGCAAGCCGACCTCAACGAGCCATCGTAAATCCACTACCCGGCTGAGTAGGCTCAGCTTGATCGCTTTCTTTATTAAAGCGCATCGAGAAAAGTTTCGTCACACCACGTTCCTGCATCGTCGCACCGAAGATAGTATCAGCGGCCGAGACGGTACGTTTGTTGTGTGTAATTACCAAGAACTGTGAGAATTTAGTGAAGTCTCTTAAAATGTCCGTGAAGCGACCCACATTGGTATCATCGAGCGGTGCGTCTAATTCATCCAATACACACAGAGGCGATGGCTTCACCATGTAGATACCAAAAAGTAATGCGACCGCAGTCATCGTACGCTGACCACCCGAGAGCAATGAAATGCCTCTCAACTTAGTACCGGGAGGTTGTGCAATAATTTCGATACCACTTTCAAGCGGATCCTCAGCTTGCACCAATTGTAAATCTGCAAAACCACCAACGAATAAACGCTCGAAGGTGAATTTAAAGTTTTTGCGAATTTGCTCAAAGGTTTCCGTGAACAAACGGAGCGAAGTTTCGTTAAGCTCGTTAATAGCTTTAGTAAGCTCTTCTTTGGCTTTCCATAAATCGTCGCTTTGCTTCGTTAAGAAATCATGACGATCGCGCAGAGAAGAATATTCTTCAACGGCGACTAAATTAATTGAGCCCATTCCAGCCATACGCTCACGCAGTTGAGAAATTTCTCGAACCAAAGGAGGCCAATCCACGGATTCAATATTTTTGAGGTCATCCTCGGTGGGTTGACCGCGCTGAACAGAGGTTTCCTTGACGGGCTTTTCTTCACCCTCTTCAACTTCTTCTAAATCATCAAAGCCTGCAGCACCTTCGGGTTCACCATCTGCCCACCACAATTCAATGCGCCAATCCACCTTGGCCACATCGGTCTGGTGATCGGATAAAACTTTTTCAGAAATAAAATTACACTGAGAACTCTGTTCCGCGAGGGAAACTTCGTAGGACTTAAGTTGACTCTCTGTTTGGCGTAGACGTTCGCGATCAACGGATAACACGCGATCCTCAGACTCTAAAATAGAATCTTTTTGGCTTAAATCGTCACGCAATCCGGCTAAAGCACTCGTGGAGGTTTCAATTTCACCAGCCAGACGCTGAGAGTTTTCACGAGCTGATTGCGCCTGAGCTTTCAATTCAGCAATCGCTCGCTCACTATTCTGCCCTTCCGTGCGGCGAGCAACCAAGCGTGCGGTGGCTTCAATTTTACGAGATTCTAAATCGGCTAATTCACGACCTGCCAATTCGAGGCGTTGACGTTGTTCAGCTAAACTTAAACGAACATCTCCAAGGAGTGAGCGTCTGGTTTCAGCATCCTTGCGACGGCGTTCAACATCTTGTTCACCATCGAGAATAGCCTGACGCAGACCAGCCACTTGTCCGTCTTTGGCTGATAATAAATCTTGAGCGCGATTACGACGGATAATGGATTCACCTTTGGCAACTTCGGTTTCATCTAACAGACGTTGCTCGCGGGAAATTCTTTCGTCCATCGCGGCTAAGGTAGCACGAGCCGAACGTTCATCGGCTTGTGCGACAGAAAGTTCTTCAGCAGCGGCTTCAGTGGCTGAACGTAAATTAACTAAATTAGCCTCCGCTTCATCAATCTGACTTTGTAAACTAATCGCCTGCTCATTGAGCGTCGTGAGTTTATCGTTTTCTTCTTCAAGTTTTTGTCGGACAGAGCGAATTTCACTCTCACGTGAAAATACACCCATCGCAGCACCCGAAGAAGCTTTACGTGGACGACCGGCAAAAACCAAACCGCGACGATCGATGAGATCACCGCTCGTGGTTGCTACTAAAAAGAATTCGAATCCAGGATTCGTGCGCCACCATTTAAGGAAGTCGCTCAAGCTGTCACAAATATAGCAGCCATCGAAAAGGTTAGAAATAAGTCGCGCATGACTTGGAGCCTTAGGCTGAACAGCAGTGGAAGCCTGACGGAGCCAAGATGGTGCCGACACTGAAGATTTTAAAGTCTGCGGAGCTTCAACTTGGAAAACGGCGCGACCCAATTCGCGTTCGCCCATCTGCGATACAATACCTGGTAAGAAATCGATATTATCCAAGGCGACCGCTTCGGAAGCTGCACCGAGAATACTCTCTAAAGGACCAGCTACAGAAGCATCGGTCACACTGACGAGATCGGCCAATGCCTTACCGGCTTCTTTACCGTCGGAAAGTTCTCCGCGTAAAACTGCTTTCGCTGCATCGGAGAATCCCTCGAGGCGCGATTGCATTTGTTCGAGTAAACCCAGCTGAGCAGAAAGCTTAGCAACAACACGGTCTTGTTCCGAGATGGTCTGCTGGAGTGAACGGAAATCATTATAGAAGCCCTTCACCTTTTCGGTCGCTGTGCTTTCGGTACTACGTGCAGTTTGTAAATCTTGGTGGCGTGTTGTTACAACCGTAGCGCTTTCGTTAGCACGACGTTCTAAGCCGTGACGTTCTGCTTTGGCTTGAGTGAGTGAATCATTTAAATCCACCAAGCGAGTTTGGTGTCCGCGTAAATCAACTTCGGAGTTAGTAACATCAGCACGCGCTCGTGTCATTTCACCTTCAGCGATTAAAATATCTTGGCGCGCCATGCGTAGGCGAACTTCAGACTCCGTGACCAACCGTCCTAACTGATCTACCTCAGCGGTTTTTTCACGGAAACTTGCGTCAGCGGCAGAGACATCGCCGGCGGCAGCAGATTTAACATCTGAACTTCCACGTAAGCGTGTTTCATATTCGGTGATAGCCTGTTCGGCCTCAGCGGCCTCGCGACGAATGTCTACTAAGCGCGCTGTTAAATCTTC
>CANCLV010000002.1 GCA_947378905.1 Opitutia bacterium | reverse complement strand
GTCAGTGATTTTCTCGCCGCACAAAAAGATAAAAAATATAATGAGATTTTAAAGAATGACCTCTCCGACGATTTACGCGGGATGCCTATCGAGAACTGGTTAGTCAAAGCCCTCGAAGACGAAGGACTCACCGGCTATCAAGTCGTTCTAGGCGATATTTTGGATCTCAACAATGAAGCGATACATTGTGCTATTTTAACACGTCTGCCTATTAAGAGCACACGCCAACTCCACGTCCAAGGTGCTCGTACAATTGTTGAAGCCGAAGTGGAAATCGCAGGAGAGAGCGTCTATGTTTACGCTAATCACTGGAAGAGTGGTGCGGGCGATGCTAAATTAGAAATCACTCGCATGCAAAATGCGGGCGTACTACGCAAGCGTCTCGATGAGATTTTCAAAGCTAATCCCAGTGCCAATGTCATTATCGGCGGAGATTTAAATACTCAGTACAATCAACTTCAGCGTTACCCCAAGATGGGCAAGACTGCTGTTCAAGATGTACTCGGCTCACAAGGTAATGTCGAAAAATTCACCTCGGCTAATAACAACGGTGCCGTACTTTATAATCTTTGGTACGATGTCGAACCGAGCCAACGTCACTCCGACACCTACCAAGGCGAATGGGGTACGCTTATGCAGATCATCATTTCCAAAGGCCTCGCGAATGGTTCAGGTGTTGATTATGTAGGCGGCACTTTTGGTGCAGTCATCATTGATGGTTTGAATGCAAAATCCCAAGCCCGTATACCTAATCCCGTTACTCTTTACGGACCTGGCGCTGGTGTCAGCGATCACTTCCCCGTGATGGCCAACTTCACGGTTCACAATAAAGACACCAAAGCTGGTAGTCCTTTAAAGCGTCCCGAAGTAACCCCAAGCGAGGCACTGACTGAAATCCCAGGACCTATCGATCGCGCCAAACTTCCACGTGCAAGCTCGATTGAAAAAATGTCTGTGGAAGAAGTCGCTAATTCGATTAATGATTTGTTCCTGATCGATGGGAGCTTCCTCGGTAGCTCCAAGAAATCAGCCTCTGTAAAATGCGGTGAGAAAACCTTTAACCTCTACATCTCAAATCCTAAAGTCGCCGCGGCTATTAAATCACAAGCCAAAGGCTCGGCGGTACAATGGGTAGGCATTCTCCACTTCCATAATAACGATTTGGAATTCGAGATTAATAATCCGAGCCTACTCAAGTAATTGAGCCAAAAAGAAACCCGCCGAATGGCGGGTTTTTCTTTGAGCGAGTGAAGAGATTTTACTTCTTCGCTTTAGCTTTCGCAGGCTTATCTGATTTCTCAGACTTCTCTTTGCGAGGTTGCTTGCGAGGCTTTTTATCGCGCTCAGGACGATCGGATTCTTCGGCTTCTTCCTTAATCTCTTCGATAGGATTTTCCGAGATCACTTCAAACTCCTGTTCGACGGTGACGTCGGAATGGAGACGAATGGTCGATACGTGCTTACCAAGTAATTTAACTGGGCCTTGGCCAAGGTGGATGCGCTTGCGCTCCAACTCGATACCATGTTCAGCGAGCTTAGCAGCAATTTCAGCAGTGCTGATTGCGCCAAACATCTTGCCTCCTTCACCGGTCTTAACGGCAAAGGTTAATTTCACCGCAGCTAACTTAGCAGCCAATGCATTGGCTACTTCGAGGTCGCGGGCCTCGCGTACAGTACGAGCTTTTTTCAAAGCCTCGATGTACTTAGTGTTAGCGCGATTAACGGGGAGAGCAATGCCTTGTAAGAACAAGAAATTGCGTGCGTAGCCCGCACGGACGCGGACTTGCTCGCCTTCGGCGCCAAGGCCGTCGACGGGCTTAATGAGTAAAACTTCGGTGTATGCCATAGTTGTGGTCGGGTTTAATTGTGATTATAAAAATTAGAATGGTACATCGTCACCACCATCGGGTGCGCTGGGTGCTGGACTGTCGTTACCACCACGGGAGCGAGACGAGGATCCGCCTTCTTCGCCACCTTGGGGTTTGCTACCTAAGAAAGTAAAGTTTTCTAAAACAACGCCGAGACGGGAACGCTTCTCGCCAGATTTTTTATCTTCCCACTGATCGAGTTTAAGGCGGCCTTCGACTAAGATACCGGAGCCCTTACCACAGTACTTGGCAATGACTTCGGCTTGTTTACCGTAGCTCTCAATGTCTACGTAAGTGACTTCTTCGCGCTTCTCACCTTCTTTGGTGGTGTAGGCACGATTCACAGCGAGAGAGAACTTCGTCAACGCTTGGCCTGAAGGCAAAGCTTTGGCTTCAGGATCGCGGGTCATATTGCCTGCGAGAATAACGCGATTGTAGGACGAAGCCATGGTGAGTGTTTAGTTAAAAATTATTTTACGGATTGAACCATGATACGGTCCACGGTGCGATCGAGACGAAGTTTTTCGGCGAAAGCGGCAGGAGCAGTGACGGGACCTTCAAATTTAATTTGTACATAGAGACCGCTGAGGAACTTGCGGTCGACAGCACGGCTGAATTCACGTTGGCCGAGGTTTTCGACTTCCGAGATCTTACAGTCGATAGACTTGAGGATTTCTTTTAAACGATCAATCGCGACATCAGGAGCCTCGGCGGAACCGCGGAGGTCGAGAATAAGGCTGACGGTGTAGTGGCGTCGGCGTGTGGTGGCTGTAGTCATAGTGAATGGTTTTTTCGGTTGGTAAAGTTTTGGGCGGCCGGAAGGCCTTGGGAGATTAAAATTTCGAGTCCGTGAATGAAGTCAGGTAAGCTTTGGCGAATGCGAGCAAAGTCATCGTCGGGTATTTTGCCGAGTACATGGTCCGCTAAATCTTGAGCGGGGTGTTTCTTGGGGCCGATTCCTAAGCGGGCACGAATGAATTCGTTGCCGAGGTGTTGCATACAACTCGCGACACCGTTGTGACCGGCATCGGAACCTCCTTGGGTCAGTCGCATCAATCCTGGTTCAAACGCAATGTCGTCATAACAGACAACAAGGTCACTTGCAGGGATTTGATGGAAGTGGAGGAACTTAGTTAAAGGTGGTCCGCTTTCGTTCATGAACGATTGGGGCTTTACTAAAAAGACGTTCGCATTTCCAAAAGTCACTTTCGCAACTTGTACGGAAAAACGTTTTTCTTCCTTCCAAACCGCACCGACTTTTTGAGCCAGTGCGTCCAAGAGAATCCATCCCGCGTTATGTCGGGTGGAGATGTATTCAGGGCCTGGATTGCCGAGGGCGGCGATAACCGAGAATGACATTTGACTTCAAAGAACAGATACCAGGAACGCCTGGCGCGGAAAATTATTTCTTGGCGGCAGGAGCAGCGGCAGGTGCAGCACCAGCGGCAGGAGCAGCGCCAGCAGCAGGAGCAGCGCCAGCGGCAGGAGCAGCGGCTGCGCCGTCTGCAGTTGTTGCAGTAGTAACTGCGGCTGGCTCGGCAGCGGCTTCTTCTTCAGCCATTTCGGAGCAAACAACAACTACGCGACCACGATCGCCAGGGAAAGAAATACCCGCAGGTGCTTTAACATCACCCACGTGAATCGATTCATTAACTTTCAGAGCAGTGACATCGACTTCGATAAATTCAGGTAAATCCTTAGGTAAGCAACGTACGTTGATGGTCTGCGAAACAATCGCGAGTGTACCACCATCAGTCTTCACACCGTAAGCTTCACCTACGATACGAACAGGAATTGCTGCCGTCATCGGTGAGTTAGGATCGATTTGTTGAATATCGATGTGGAGGAACTTTTGAGTGATTGGGTGACGTTGAAACTCTTTGATAATCGAAAGCATCTTGCTGCCGTTGAGTTCGAGCTCAATGAGCGCAGCAGCGGTGCCCTTCTTGCGCATGAGGTCGCGGAAATTTTCTTGGTTCACAGCCACACTGTGCGTGCCGGCTGGGCCATAAATAATGGCAGGGATTGAGCCATCGATACGCAGACGGCGGGAGTGACCACGGCCGTGGTTCTGACGACTAGTGACGGAGAGACTGAGCTGCTTCATAATTGTGTGTAAATTTTGGATTGGATTCTCGTAAGTCGCGGGCCCGCGTTGTGCGGCCGTGCCTTGACGGGAGGAAGGAAGGTTCAACTTGGTAACCCGCCAGCGACTTGCAAGCGGTAAATTTACCTAAAGATTAGCCCCTAAAATTGAGGCTTTCTGCCTGATTTTTATCGATAATTAGCCAACCAAGCTGCGATATCGGCCACCTCTTGAGCGGTTAAACCTAGTTGTTCGGCTGACATCATTAAAGATCGATTCATCTTATTAATCTCTACCCCATCAGGCTTGCCATCTTTGTTAAGTCGTTGGCTGATAAAGCTTTTGGGAATAAGTTGGCTTACGCCACCCATGGAGAGAACAGAGAGCGGATCGCCCTCCCCCTGCATAATTCCGTCCACCTGGACTCCATTTTTCAATTTTATGGTAAATCCATCATAGCCATGAGCGATATCGGCAGAGGGATTAACAATAGAACGAACCACGGCTTGGACGCCTTGGCGAGTTCCCCATCCGCGAAGTTCTGGTCCGAGCGCAACACCGGCACCATTAATTTGGTGGCACAAGGTACAACGAAGAACGAGCTGACCGCCTTTTTCAGGATCACCCTTCTTATTTAAAACATCCTGCTCAGTATAGGTGGGGCGCGGAGGTTCCATCGACACCACAGGGTTTACGACGATTTTTTGAGGATCATAGACGCCGGATTTTTTTAACTCGGTGCGCAAATCATAAGCAGCCCATAATCCAGAGATACGCATCAAGACCCAACGCGTGGCTTCATTTTTTACTTCAGACTCACTCGAGCACAATTGAATCATCGCGAGGCCAGCTTCTTTGGAATCGATAAATGAAAGTGTTTCTAAAGCTAAAAGTTTTTGCTCTTTAGAAAGTTCCGGGGAGCGAACACGGCTTACGCAATCTTGCACTGCAGAAGCTGGATGCAACACCCAGGCTAATTTTTCAATCTGCGGGGACCATGTCTTGGCATCAGTTTTAATTGCTGCCCAAACTTCTTCCTGTTTTCCGGCAGAACCTACGCCAAACGCAGTTAAAGAATTTTTATCAGTATGATCAATGTTGGCAGCCAAGGTAACTAGAATCGGCACGGCCTTATCCGCAGATACACCGTGCAGCGAGGTCGCCACATCGCGACGTACAGCGCTATTAGAATCTTTAGCCAAAATTTCCGCGTAACCCAAAACATCCACACCCGCACGACGTAATGCACGATAAGCAGTAATGCGATTTTGTGGATTTGAATCCTTAAGTAATTCTTCGCAGCGCTTTTTTCCTTCGTTGCCTAAATAAGGCAGCAACCAAATACCCCGAGCAGCCACAAAGGAATTTTTGTCCCGTAGTAATTCAGCGATCGCTGGTAAAGATTTCTCACCATAGGATTGAATCGCTTTGAAAGCTTGGTGACGAACATTGACGGCTGGATTGCGCAATGCCTCAACCGCACCTCCGGGAGTCGTTAAATCGATTTTAGGAATGACTGACTTAAAACCTTTCGGGGCGAGACGATAAATGGAACCGAGGCATTGATCATCGAGTGTCTGGTGACCACCCACGCGTGCGTCATACCAATCCGCAATGTAAATAGCGCCATCTGGGCCAACGCAGATATCTGAAGGACGGAATAAAACTTTCTCCTTAGCTTTAGTATCTTTTTTAGGCTTATTAAAATCTACGCCGTAAAATTCTTTGTCTGGATTCGAAGTTACCCACTCAATCCGAGACTCAGCATCTAACTTAAAACCAGCCTTTTGAGGCTGAATCTTATAGGCAAAGATGGTGTTACGGGAAGACTCACAACTGAGTACTGTGCCATTCCATTGTTCCGCCAAAGCACCATTTTCATAAACCACCATGCCAGCGGGTGAACCGGAGCCGTAGATATCACCCGCATCAAATGTATCGGGATCATCTTGGCGCCAATGCGCACGCGCAAAAGATTGTGCAGGGCCGCGACGTACCGAACGGAAACTTTGTCCAGTTGGCGTCGTGAAGCCAGCACTCGCATATTCTAAAACATAGGACGTGCGACAACTCATCGAGTCGTCGTTATCTCCTTGGAATAAATCACCAAAGGAAGTTGGGAAGTGCTCAAAGCTATTGCGGTAGCCATTACCGATAACTTCGACGTTGCTGCCATCATCATTCATGCGAGCAGAAAATCCTGAAATCCAAACAAACCCATCGTCACTTTTTTGGCCTTGAGCCTTCGCGCGATCAAACGGCCATTTCGCACCGCGTTGATCATCGTAATTACTGACGATGTTAAAACTCTTTCCAGATTTATCCGTAAAAACTCCACCACAGTTTCCAGCATTCAGATAAAGTTTACCATCGGGACCAGCAACCACCGCGTGGAGCGAGTGATCATGATCCTGTCCGCCAAATCCGGTGAGCAAAATTTCTCGCTTATCAACCGCAGGATCAAACTTACCGTCGCGATTGACGTCGGTGTATTTAATTAAGTCAGGCGCATGCGAAACAATGATAACGTTGTCGAGAACAGCAATTCCAAGCGGCGAGGACAAGTTCGGGTCCTGGATAAATGTTTGTGCCGTATCAGCACAGCCAGTGCCTTTCGTATCACTTAAGACGACCACACGGTCTCCTTCTGGGCGACGTTTACCGCCCACATTATACTGACGATAATTAACACCTTCCGTCACCCAAACACGTCCTTGAGCATCAATATCAAAATTGGTTGGGTTCGCGAACATGGGTGAGCGTGCCCACAATGTGAGTTCCATTCCTTCTGGAATCTGAAAGAGATTGAGGGCAACATCGCCACCTTCCTTGGGCTCATAAAATTTAGGATCCGCGCACAACGTCGTCGCTGCTAAAAATAAGAGTGAAAATCGAAACATAAAATTGGGGGTAAACTGATTACCGATTTAAATGCTGGCTGGATAAAGAGCAAACAAGGTTAAAATGTTTTCCACCAGTCCTGCAGAGTGACTAAGTCGTCTTTTGACGCTTTAATCACACTCGCCAAGAAGTCGGGCTGTTTAATATCACCTTTTAGATATTCATTATGAATAAGACAGGGGCCTGCGTAACCCATCTTTTTTAGAACATCGACCGACTCTTTATTGACTAGGCCTGAAGCCAGAGAAACGGAGCGAGGTACGTTATTTTCCCAAACGTAATTTTTAAATTGGACGACCCCTAAACGATCTCTGGCGAGTGCAAATTCAGTCGGCCAAGAAAGACCGCCTTCGACTTTCGCATGCATCATATCGAAAGCCCAAGCGACATCACTCAGCGGATAATCTTTCATCAATAGGGCTACATCCCAAATGCCTGCTCCGGCCATTTTGGCGCCCGAGTGATTTTGATAAGTAGGTTGAATTCCAATTTCTTTAGCCAGAGTTATCAGATCGTGAAATTTAGAACGGAATGAATCCAGCTGTGGCCAAATAGGTTTAGTGTTGTCGTAACGATACCATCCCATTCGAAAACGTTTCACTCCGCACTTCTGTACCGTGCGTAAAATCTGTTCAGTACGAGCAGCGGAACTGACTTCGATAATATCGGTAGTTAAAGTGACCACCTCTAATTTTTCATTTCGGTAGGCCTCCACCATCTTGGGAATTTCATCTAAAACATCAGCCCCTTCACGAATTTCTTTTTTTCTAATCGGCACTTCCACTCCATCATACCCAATAGTCGCAACGTGTTTCGCAATTTCCTGATAGGACAAACCAACGAAGGGCTTAGTAAAAAAATGAAAAGTCGGCTGGAGCGTCACTGGATTGGTTTGAGCAAACATAAATTGAGGGCGACAGGCGGCCGCGGAAAGTAAAAGCGCTGAGTGAGTCAGGAAGTTTCGTCGGGAGAGTTTCATTTGTTTTTCTTGGAAAGAGTTAAGCGACGAACCTCACCAAGACCGAGTGAGGTATAAATAATATCACCGTTGCGTGGATCATGGCCAAAGCTAGTAACCGTGACATCGTTGCATAAAAATTCGTCGGTCCAAACTCCATCGACCTCACGGAGTGCTTTTAGCCATCCGCGACCATAATCGGCAAAGATATAAGCTCCCTTTAAAGACGGAATAGTTTCTCCACGATAAACACATCCACCTGTTACCGAAATACCTTCTTTATGTTCGTAGTCGTGAATGGGCTCGATGTATCCAGAATTTGGATTGGGTTTATTTTTTTCGGAATAAACTTTGGTCGCTGATTTATTAAAACTGCGTTGGCCCTCGCGATCGCTCCATCCATAATCCCCTCCGGGGACGATAATATCGATTTCCTCATAAAGATTTTGGCCGACGTCTCCGGCGAAGATTCGTCCCGTAGGGGGGTCGAAACTGAAGCGCCAAGGGTTACGGAGGCCAATCGCCCAGGTCTCAGTCCGGACCTTTGAGGGGTCTAATTTTACCCCCCGGCAGGTGGTAGCCGTCACAAATGGGTTGTCGGCGGGTACAGTATAATAGGCCTCGCCCTTAGCATCTAAGATAACCGATGGGTGACTATTCGGGGCTAGGCCACCGGGGTGTTTGTCGATATCGATACGGTAGATGGCGGCATGAAAACCCTTCATGATATCGCCCGAGTTTTTAAGCCGGTCATCACCCTGACCTCCATCGCCACAGCTTATATATAAGTAGCCATCGGGTCCGAAGTGCAAATCGCCCCCATTATGGTTACTGGCCAAGTCCAATTGGTTGATGATCGGTTGTTCCGAATCCCTATCGATCTTAAGTGATTCAAGATCGGCCAATTTGAATCGAGATAGCCGCTGGTGCAGTTTACCATTAATCTTAAGACTATAATATACAAAGAGATAGGGACTTTTATTTAGTTCAGGATGGAGAGCTGCCCCCAGCAAACCGCACTCACCGCCCTGCTCAAATACACCATCACCTGGCTTACTTATATCTAAAATCTGGGTTTTTTCTGCGTTAGGATCTTTCAATTTTACGCGTTGGATTTGGCCACACTTTTCGAGGACTAAAAGTTCATCTTTCCGACCTGGGACTGGAACGATCCCAAGGGGCTGAACAAATTTCAGAGAGCCGAAAGCGGGTTCACCTCGGCAGGTAATTTCTGTCTGAGCTCGCACTAGGTCGGGCAGAAAAATTGCAACCAACAGAGTAATCATGAAATCAATTTTCATGGTGTAGGGGTAGAGGGTCGGACTCTCCATTACTGATGACAGTAAATCGGTTGAGCGCAAGTCGGGGCTACGCCCCGCTGGACCATCCGACACCCCCCATCAAAAATACCTTTATTTTTCGCTGGTTTTATTCGCATACATCGCTAATAAATAAAACCGCAATACTGCACCTAACAAATAACTAATATGTCCAAAGCCCTCACCAAATCCCAAGTCGCTGCTGCCATCGCTGAAAAGAATGAGCTCAGCAAAAAACAAGCTGTAGCGATTCTCGAAAGCATCGCTCAACTCGCTTACAAGAACGCGAAGAACTCCTTCACGCTTCCTGGTCTCGGTAAGCTCGTTCTCGTTCAGCGCAAAGCTCGCCTCGGTCGCAATCCTGCTACTGGCGAAACTATCCAGATCAAAGCTAAGAAGGTCGTAAAATTCCGCGTAGCTAAAGCTGCGAAGGACGCGATCCTCGGAACTAAGTAATTCTCGAATTACTTTCTTCAAACAGAGGCGCCTCAATGAGGCGCCTCTTTTGTTTTAAGGGCAAATTTACTATTCTTTTCTCGCTTAAGTAAATCTTGGTGGAGGATTTTCTTGCAGTACTCGCGAGAGATGGAGTGAATGGTCATCACGCAAGATGCCCGGGTGGCGAAATGGCAGCCGCAGCGGATTCAAAATCCGCCGCCCCTTAAAGGCATGAAGGTTCGAGTCCTTTCCCGGGCACTTGCGTGATTTAGAAAAATTTTGGTGCTACGAAAGTAGACCACCAAGAATTTTCCAGCCGGTGCCAACTCCGGCCGCCAACAAACCCAAAACAAAAATAAGCGAAGCGCATCCTCGTTTAGATAAATTTTCTTTGTAGGATAATCCGCTTCCGGGCAAACCGACGGTACCATCGACTCGATCTTTTTTTATATTGAGCGTTGCCCCAGGTCGACCGACTGAAGCGGACACTCCCGTTTTAGAAATATTTATTTTAAAAAACTTCCCCAGCGAGACGACTTTGCGGAATCGAAAATAGCCCATGGTTGAAAAAATAAGATTAAGCGACGGGGATAACGTTTGGCAACACGGCTTAAATAAAAGCTAAAATAAGGGAGAATTCTGGGGTTTTTAATTATGACACAATTCAGGATGTGACTGACTTGCTTTTTCTTAAACGACTCCTATATCTACAGACGTTCTTTAATAACACATCACGAGCAAGGGCTGGCAATAAAACCGCCACCTTGCACCAACCGAGCCTTCACCGGCCGCGGTGGTTTTTAGAAACCAAAAGTTTCTAAGATGAGGACCGAAAGGTCACAAATCCTTCCCACTTCTGGGTCGATCGTGATGCGTCGCTTTATCCAAACACGCTATGATCAACACAGACTCATCCTCCCTCCCAACCACCACTCCCTCACGTCTTTCTTTGCGCGTGAACGAAGAGAACCGCCGGCACCATCTCTGGAATAATAATGGTACCTGGTGGATTCACTACACCCTGCACTTCGCTGATTACACGGCGCAGCGAATTCGGCGCTCACTACGCACGTCCGAACTCGAAGAGGCCATCCGTCGTCGTGACGAAATCATCCACGCTTCCTTGGCTCAGTTCAGCCAACGTTAAACTATTTCTTCTTCTTAACTTTTTCGGACTTATCTTTCGAAACTTTATCCTTCGTCCCCACATCGTCAGGATAGCAGGAACGATCATCTTCCATGGGGAATTTCTTAGCTTCACGCAAAGCAATCACCCAAGTTGGGCCGACGTCTTGAGGAGTGAGAACGGTAAAGTTACTTAATTCTTTTTTCTCCGACCAATTGGAGGGATACGGTTCTACTTTAAATCCGTTTTCCGCAGGCGGATATTTAATTTTTCCGTCACCAAGAATCACATTACCTTTATAGCGATTAGGCTTGGTGGTGATACTACCCATCGGAGTTTTCCCATCAGGCAAAGATCCTTCAACCACCGCACCTGGCGTAGTATTGATAAAACGATTATTTAAAATATCCGAGTCTTCAGGTAGGAGAACCAACTGTTCAACGGGCCAGTGCTTTTTAAAATCGGACCCCATTTCAAGGCAACTACCCTTCACATTAGCGACGACGTTATTAGCTAACATTAATTTTTTGACCTGCGGATAGGAGGTCACCGTGCCTTCGGTGTTCTTATTACTCGACGCACGATCCTTATTATGGGGCTGATACTCAGGCGTCAAAGCACTGCCGATATACTCGCCTGCCGATACGCGAATTCCATACTCGGTGCCCGAGACATAGTTTTGGACGACGGTATTATTAGCGCCAGACATACGTAAACCTTGGGCTTGTTTAGCACCCTGACCCAAAATCACATTTCCTTTCACCGTATTATTAGCGCCACGGCGGATATTAATACACCCCGCTGTAGCAATCACCGTATTATTGATGACCTGATTATAGTTGGATTTAAGTGAAACGATTTCTGTGCCCTCACCGTCGGCGTGATCAAATAGATTTCCTTCAACCGTAAAGTAAGCTCCGTCTTTCCCCTTCTCATCAAATTTTCCTGAGCCCCACACGCGAATATCTTCCCGGCCATTAGCCACAAAATAAGGGATATTTTTAAAGTACGAAAACTTCACCGCATTATAGCGACTATTATCAATCGAATTACCGACCAGCGGCTGCATGTTATTTTTCCCTTTGAAATAACAATGATCCACCGTGTTATTACTTCCCGTAAAAAATACCCAGTAGTAGCCAGTTTTGGAATCACCTGGATTGTAATCAACCATCGCCGTGTTTTTCAAGACCCCGTGATGTGAATTAAATTTGATTACTGAATTTTCATCACCCTCGCCTGGACTAATGGAGCCTTTGTAAAAGAATAAACCGTCCACGACAATATACGGGAAGTTAAAATCACAATCTGATGATCCGTTTAAAATAACTTCTCCAGGGACTTTAGCTTTCACCATGAGCGGACGACCCTCGGTGCCGCCACGGGCAAATTTTATTTTAATATCCGAATAAGTACCGCTCTCGACCAAAACTGTATCACCACTCGCCGCCGCACTGATGGCCGCTTTGAATTGAATATCATTTTTAACTACAATTTCACGGGCCGACAAAGTGGTGGCCAAAAATAGTGTGCAAAAAATGTTACGAAACTTTGGAGACATCCTAGTAATCCTTTAAACCCCTAAAAATTAGGGAAGTTGAGGTTAACTCAATCTTAAAGCCCGAGCACATTCTACGGTGAAATGATGATAATCCAAGGAGTCTCGCATGTCAGTACGGCGCGGTCGTGGTAGCGGATTACGCAACTCCTTGATTATTTTTGCAGGCTGCCCACCCAAAATAAAGACCCGGTCCGCCAAATAAGCGGCCTCATGAACACTGTGAGTCACGTGTAATGCGGTAAACTTCAAAGCCTGGTGCAGATTTACCAAAGTATCATTCAGTTGATTGCGAGTGATTTCATCCAAAGCTCCACTCGGCTCATCCAACAAAAGCAATGAAGGAGATAATGCGAGAGCACGCGCGAGCGAAACTCGCATCCGCATACCACCCGAAAGCTGATCGGGATAATATTTTTCTTTTCCCTCTAAGCCAACCATAGCCAAAAAACGCTGACTCTGTTCAGAAACTTTTTCGGCGACATCACCATGCAGTGTCATTGGTAATTCCACGTTCTCTTGTGCGTTGAGCCAGGGCAGCAATGTGTGCTCCTGAAAAACGAATCCCAACTCTTTCGCCGAACAATGATATTGCCCTGCTGATAAAGGTTGGAGTTGAGCGGCGGCTTTCAACAAGGTCGACTTACCGCAACCGGATGGACCCAGAATGGAAATGAATTCACCGGCCTGAACGGACAGGGAAAGTGATTCTAAAATTTTTTGGTCTCCGAAAGAAACAGCAGCCTCTACCCATTCAAGATAAGGCACCATCGGAAAAAATTAGAAGCGTGCACCCACGCGGGCAGCTAAGCCAACACGACTGGATGTTTGAAAAACCGCCTGAGTTTCACCGTCGTGATTATAGGTGTAGCGACTGAAAGGTGTCCACTCCACTGCTCCGCGGACAAACCATGTACCCGAACTTTCCAGAAACTGGGTAATCCCAATGCGCGCAACAGCATCGCCCATTGCGACGGCACGGCTGCCATAAGCTACATCGACCAACTGGAAACTGAGAGTTTCGTAAGCGAACGTAAAATCAAGAGTGGTCGACTTATTTTCCGTTAAAAAGCTCCGAACGATTAATCCGTTTTGTAGTCCATTCACGCGAAGTTCAACTTCAGCATAACGACAGGGTGACCAAATTAATTTAATATAAGGAATAAGCAGAACGCTATTCTCAAAACGATCTTCCAGTAAGACACCGATGGATAAATCCGTTTCAGCTTCAGGTCTCCAACGAGCGGCACCGCCTAAGCCCCAGCGCAATCCATCGGATAGACTGAGCGAATCCTCTTTGGCCGATTCCAACGCGTAGATTAATTGTACCGCATATTTTTCGTTCCAGTTCCACTGCTTGTAACCCGTAATCATCAAGTCGGTGGTCTTACCGAATTGGCGATCAGAGGATGCGAGGGCACCAGAGAAGTCGTTCGTATAATTATAATATTCGAAATCGATAACGCTGTCGTCGGTTTTATAAATGGCCTCAACCCCGGTGCGACTCCGTCCATAGCCACCAGCGATGGTCGAGTGCGTAACATCTTCCTTCGACTGGTTCTGCCAATCCAACATCACGATCCATGGTTTAACAGCTGGAACTTCCTGGGCGCCCAATGTCGCCACCGATAAACAAAGAGGAATTACTTGTGTAATTTTAGTCAGAAATTTTCTCATCAATTTCTAAAACTTTAGAATTAAATTAAATGATAGCAAGAGACATGAATGACGCAGGTAACTGGAAAGCTTAGGTCAATTTTGCGGATCCTCATTTTGAATTTTAATTTAAAAAAATCGAGTAGCCGCCTGAGGCTGAAAACAGCAAAAATGATGTTTTTGAAGGGGGCTGTCTTCAGATCCTATACCCCCAAAATAGGACAAATTACCTCCTATAAGTAGCCCAAATGCTCGAAAAGAGGCAAATGTAGGGGTGGGTTAAGCACAAAATTAGTCAAATTTGGCTGGTCTGACCCCTTCTGGCTACTTGGCACAACCATTGCGATTAGGGACATGCCATGAAATCATTATTAAGAACACTAACCATCCTCGCTCTTGCGGCTCTACCCTACTGGGCCCATGCAGCAGAATCTTCAACGCCTCCACCTGCGCCTTCCCTAGAACAGCGCGTCGCTGGCCTAGAAGCCTACCTCGGTAACGGCGATCCTTCTGCAACTCTCAAAGATGCTAAAGGAAATGTCACCGTTGCTTTAACTCCTGCCGCCAGCACCGCTGGTCCTGGTCACAACGGATTCATGATGATCTGTGCCGCGTTGGTACTCTTCATGACTCTCCCTGGTCTCTTCCTCTTCTACGGCGGTTTAGTTCGCAGCAAGAACGTCCTCTCCGTCATCGCTCAATGCTTTGGCTTAGCAGGATTAGTCACCATCCTTTGGTGGGCTGTTGGATATTCCTTCGTCTTCGGTAAGAACTTAGCCGGAGTTGAATTACTCGGATTCATTCCTATCGGTCACATTTTCGGTGGTACTGAATACTTCTTCTTAAACGGAGTAAATTCTCTCCCTAACACCGATTACGCTTACTGGACCTCCCAAAACGTATTCGCGATGTATCAGCTGATGTTCGCAATCATCACTCCTGCCCTGATCGTAGGTGCGATTGCTGAGCGCATGAAATTCTCTGCTCTCATGCTCTTCATGACTGGTTGGATGTTCCTCGTCTACTTCCCAATGGCACACGCTATCTGGGGTATCACCGGCGACATGAACGGTGTATGGAATGCAACAGCATCGATCAAAGCAATCGACTTCGCAGGTGGTACTGTCGTTCACATGACCTCTGGTTGGTCCGCACTCCTCTTGTGCTTAATCCTCGGACCTCGCGTAGGTTTCGGTAAGAAATCAATGGCTCCTCACAGCATGGTTCTCTGTGCTATCGGTACCGGAATGCTCTGGGTAGGTTGGTACGGTTTCAATGCTGGTTCAGCAGTTGCTGCTGACGGTGTTGCTTCTCAAGCCTTCATGACCACCACACTCGCTGCCGCAGTTGCTGCCTTCACCTGGGCTGCTCTTGAATGGATTCTCCGTGGCCACGCTTCTGTTCTCGGGTTCTGCTCGGGCGCTGTTGCCGGTCTCGTTGTGATCACTCCTGCTACCGGTTTCGTCACCGCTAACGGTGCCGTTCTAATCGGTGTACTCGCTGGTGTAGTTCCCTTCCTCGCAGTGGTTTACCTCAAAGCTAAACTCGGCTACGATGACGCGCTCGATACTTTCGGCGTTCACGCAGTCGGTGGTACCTTAGGTGCAATCATGACTGGTGTACTCGCTACAGCAGACGCTAACGCTAACCTCTCAACCAACCTAAAAGATATCGTAGGTAACACTCTTTGGATCGAACAATTCAAAGCTATCGGTGTAACCCTCGCCATCTCCATCGTTGCCACACTCATCCTCGCTTACGTTGTGAAGGCTCTCGTTGGTCTTCGCCCAACTGAAGAAGAAGAAGCTCGTGGATTGGACATCACCGATCACGGTGAAGAAGGTTACAATTATAACTCCTAATTTAAACTTAGGTTTATAACCAACAAAGGCCGCTCAGCAATGAGCGGCCTTTTTATTTGCCCACTCCCCCACTCCCCTCTCGCGCGGTTGAGAATCAGAAACCCCTCTATGTCATAAAGATATTGCAATTTTGGAATTGCTGACAGTAGACTGTCTTGAATTAACGCACACCATGTTAAAGCCTTCAGCCATTCTTAATGACGACGAGTTTATGGGCACAGCCGAAGAGCTGGCCGACTTCGTCTCCAATAAACTGGTCGAGCTGGGCTTCGGTGCCCAACACAACACGAGTGAGCGCCTCGTCCGTTTCTACGTCTATCAAGGCATTATAAGCCCACCTGGCCGTGCCCTGGATGATCGACGTAAAGCCAACTTCGGCCCTAACCAAGTCCGCCAACTTCTTTTAGCCCGACTCCTCTCCGAACGCGGCTGGGATCTCGACCGTATTAAATCCCTCCTTACCGAAAATAATTCGGAGCATAAATTAAATAGCCTCATTGATAGTTTAGCCACGCCCACCGAAGCGGAAAAGCTCCTCTTCAAAACCAAAAGCAGTTCATTTGATAAAGTCAGGGAATTCAAACTGACACCCAACAGATCACTAAAACCTAGTCGCGATATGATTATCGGAGAGTCTGCTAACTATTCAGCTGATTACGAACCCAGTCGCCGAAAAATTAGTTCATCGCGTGAAGCCCAAAAGATTCGTGATGTCTCGGAATCCGGCAGCCCAGCGATGGCCTTAAAAATCTTTATTAAAAAAGAGCTAATGCGTGATGATCTGAACGAAGAGTCCAGAGAGCTATTCATGCAGTTATTAGCCTTCAACCCAACCGTCCGGGGCGACGAACCAAAGCGCGAACGCTGGAGCCGACTACGCCTCAACCATTGGTGTGAAATCCACCTAAACATCGATGGTAAGCCCTCGTTAAAAGAATCTGAAATAAATCAATTAGTCGAAAAATTCCGTAAATCCCTTATTTAAAGTACTTTACAAAATACTGACAGTTACAAATTAGTGTTAATTTCAAAATAGTTACTTTACAACTGTTGACATTTAAGGATTGTGTGTTATGTTTGGAGTCCTTTCCCAAACTCCATGCTACATCCTACCATAGAAGTCCTGCCCTTGAAAAAGGGTTTTCTCCGTGCCGCTGCCGAAGCGACTTATGCGCTCGTTCGCATCGTCGCTCCTGAAGCTCCTGCTGCTACTGAATCAGTCGTCCGTACTCCCCTCGACATCGCCCTCGTGATTGATCGCTCCGGCTCAATGGGTGGTCCACCTCTCGAGACCGCCAAAGAGTGCGCCGTACGCATCGTGAAAGGTCTGCGTCCCGATGACCGCATCTCCATCGTTACATTCGATGATGAGATCAATGTCTTACAAGCGCTCACCACAGTGGGAGATACCAAAGACATCGAGGCACGCGTTCGTTCCATTAAATGTGGAGGCTCGACGAATTTGTTCGGAGGCTGGGAAGAGGGCGCGAAACAATTAGCGCCTTTTGTGAAGAAGGAACGTATTGCACGCGTTATTCTTCTGAGTGATGGACAAGCAAACCAGGGCCTGGTCAATGAAAGCGAAATTTTTACGCACGTGACCAAATTAGCTGGTACGGGTATTACTACATCGACGATTGGCCTCGGACACGGCTTCAATGAGTCGCTTCTCGCAGGTATGGCGAAGAGTGGAGAAGGTGTCGCTAATTTCGGTCAAACACCGGAAGATCTCGATGAAGCCTTCGAACAACAATTCGCGATTCTCTCGAATACCTTCCTGCGCCAAGTCGAAATCAAGATTCAAGGCGGCAGCGATGTAAAAGCACGCCTGGTTGGTGAAATCTTAGAAGATACCATCAGCAGTACACGTAAGCTCGGCACCTTATCCTGGAACACTGCACTGGTCGCCGTGGTTGAAATTAAAATCGGACAGAATGCGAAACCCGATGAGTTGTTTGCGGTGAACTTCACGGCACAAACAAAAGAAGGCGAAACGGTAAAGTTTGGTCCTCAGGTCTTCAGTTTACCCGAAGTGGATCTCACCACCTACGCGTCGCTGATTGCGGACGTCAACGTGGCCGCAGGCGTAAGCGAAGCGATTGTTTCCGAGAAACTTGAGCAGGTCGAAGACCTCCTCCGTCGTTACAAAGTCAAAGAAGCGAAGGAGTTGTTTACCGAAATCGAAAACCGCACAGACCTCACCAGCTGGGCAAAACAAAAAATTGCATACCTCAAAGACATGCTTGATGAAGATGCCGTCATGGCGATGAAGGAAATGCGCTATGGTCGAGCCAACATGGTACGTTCAGCGCGAGCTCGGGCCTTCAGAACTATGGCAGACTCAGTGAATCAGTGCTCGATGAATTTGGAGCCACTGATAGTTCGCCGTAAGATTGCTTCAGGTCGCAGCGCCCAACGCCAGAATCCCATCACCCCTCCTCCCGCTACGCCCGACGCTAATAACGGACAAGCCTAAGCGTTTATCAGTTAAACGTTAAGACCAAGCCCGATGGATTTAAAATTCATCGGGCTTTTTGTTGCCCGAATTAAATCGACCCTCAATCTGGCGGAGAGTCCTCATGTCCCGTGCCCTTCGTATCAGTTTAATCGTACTCGGTAGTATCGTTTTACTGCTCGGCTTGCTCGTACTTTATATTGATTCGGAATTAAAACCAGAACCGCTCGGTAAACGCGTCGCCGTACTACTCTCCGAAGCAAAAATCAAAGGCGGCATCACTAAAGTTCAAGCCGCACTCGACGGAACCTTTAGCGCCGAGGGCGTTGATCTCACTCTGCCAAACGGCACACAAATCAAAGTGGCCGCACTCGACGGAAAATTAAATATTTTATCCACCCTTTTCGGCACACTGAGTTTAGATAAAATTGAGGTGAAAAATATCGAACTCGATCTCTCCCACCCTATTCCAGTGGCTAGTCCCAAAGTCGCCAACACTATCAGGACATCTCAATTACCTAAATTTTATGTGGGTGCTTACTCAATCACTGGTCGAGCCACACTCACGGATGATTATTTAATACGATTCAGCGTCCGTGGCGATTCGCTTGATTCAGCCGGACACATTGATTTACGCGCCGGTATCGCCTGGCCTGGATTTACCATCGGAACAAACAAAACCTCTCCACGTGCTGAAATCACTTTAAAAGCCGATCTACAAAGACCGCTCGGCGGCGAGAGCACCCGCATCGATAATTTATTAAAAGATTTTCGAAACATCGACTTACACTGCGTCGCCAAAGATGATAGTCCACTCAACGCAGGAAGCATGACGCTCGATTTAGCGGGGGCACGAGATAAAGAAAGTAAACTCATTCTTAACGGCACACTGCGCGATACGTTTAATCACGCCGCCGCTCAGTTAAATCTCACCGAAATCGGCGGTAAAATAAACGGCACAGCCCAGTTTAGCCTCGATCCGAAAAAATTGGGCGTACTAAGCGACAACTTACCCGCGTGTGCCATCACCGGAAAACTTGAAGCGGAGCTAGATGCGCTCAGCGGCCAGTGGTATGTAAAAACCGATAGCAATTTAGCTTGGTCCAATCTTTCTCGATATTCGAAAGCAATTAAAAATAATACGAAGTCCGAGTGGAATATTAAAGCTGAGGCTAAAAAAAGTCAGGAGGGCCTGACCGTTCAAAGCTTAGCGATTCAAGGTAATGGTATTAACTTAAGTTTGGTTCAACCGTTGTCCTGGAAACCAGGCCAGGAAATTAAGGACACGCAATTAAACTGCGTCGCTAGAAATGCACCCCTGGTTTCACTTAACCCAATCTTGGCTTCCATGAATTTAGCCGTGATCGATGGACAGTGGTCAGGCGAAGCAGAGATAAGTTTAGTTAAAGGTGAGCCCCAAATTAAAACTATTCTTCCTCATCGCTTCGAGAATCTAACGCTTGAACGCAGCGGAAAAGTTCTTGTGCAAGGAATCACCGTCGACCTCCCACTGCGCGCTGAAGGGACAACCATCTTCTTTGCACCGCTCAAAGTAAGCTGTCAAAACGGTGTTATTGCATCGGGCGAAGCCTCCATAAATTACGGCAAGGACGGTAGCGGATCAGCGAATGGAAATCTGAATATTGGCATTGCGGAGTTAGCATCACAGCCAGGATGGGAAGATTTACCGATCGATAAATTAAAAGGAGTACGCGCTATTACTCAGTTTCAAGTAGGTCTCGATTCGAACCAAACTATTACAGTTAAAAAACTAGAGTCACAAATCATCCGTCAGAACCTAGAATTGCTCCAGGTAAAACTTCGCCAGCCTTACGCACTCAATGGACCCAAGCCTACGGGAGTCCTCTTAGAACTCACCGCGACAAAACTACCTCTTGAATCCTTAGGTGCACTCGTACCCGGGTTAAGCATCTCAGGTAACCTGGATAAAGCTGAACTTGTGGCGGGCTTTAAAGCCGATGGGTTATTCATTCGCACAGAAGGTTCGCCTGTTTCATTTGTCGACACCACCGTAGGCTGGAAAAATAAAATCTGGGTAAAGCACTGCGACTTAGCCGCATCGATTGATTTATTCTTTGGAGAAAAAAGTAGTACGATGAATTTCAGTCATGCTACCTTGAAGAGTCGTACGCGGACTTTAGCGGAAGGCGATTGCACGATTGGTCTTGGACAAGGTAGCACCACACTGAATCTCGCTGGAAACTTAGGAGCTATCGCTGAACAGCCGTTTGGTGAAGCTATCTCTAATATCGCCACGGGAAATTACCAAGTAAAAGCCAGCCTGATTAATAGCGGTGACATATCTACATCGGTGAAAGTAACTGATTTGAGTTTCAAGGATCGCCCTGCGAAAATCAAAAATGTGGCGTTCATTGGCCAATGCTCACCCAACTCCGACGGTTTAACCGCCGAAGGTATGGTAAAGATGCAGGTCGATAAAATTTCCGAAGGTAAAGTTTCAGTAATCCAAAAAGTAAAAGGCGCTAACACGGACTGGAAAGTGAATGCCAACTTTGAGTCCGTTCAAGGGGATGACCTGTTACAACTTCTTAGTAAGAGTGAGGATGAAACAGCTAAGCCTGCCAAAAAGAACACCCACGTAGACCGTACCCCTCTCTGGTATAACCACACTGGAAATGCACAACTAACAGTTAAGCACGCCCTACTAAAAGGAATTCAAATTGAGAATCTAGGTTTGAAAATCAATGCGACCGACAGCCAGATTATCCTCTCGAAAGTCGAAGGTAAGTTTGCCGGCGGCACTCTATCGGGTGATGGCAAATGCGTCTTTCAACCTGCAACATCTGGCGGGCCTTATGTTTTAAATAGTAAAGTCAGTTTAAATCAATTCGACTTCGGTATTGTCGCTACCGCATTCCCAGCACTCAGTGACTTCATCCAAGGCAAGGGTGACGTTGTCGTGATAGGCGACGGTGTTGCACCCAATGTCGAACAGTTGGTAGAGAAATTAAATCTTGATATAAATCTGCTCTCCAAGGACGGGAGAATTCAAGCCTTCGGAAAACAAAATAGCGCGATGGCTCTCACCGCCACCAAAGCAGGCGAAACTGCGAATTTATTAGGCGGCATTGCAATCCTAGCTGGTGCACTCACTAAAAATCAGGCGCAAGGTGAAAAAATCGCGAAGGTAGGCGTAGCAGTCGCAGCCGTTGGAAAACTTCAGAAATCACTCTCACAATTTAATTATAAAACCGCCGAAGTACAAATCCAGCGCCTTCCCGACGGAACCTTAAAAATTAATAAGACCCTCATTAAAAATGAGATCTTAAGTTTCGCGGCATCCGGAAAAATTTCTGCGGATCGCGCATTATCGATGATGGATTGGCCCTTAAATATTAAAGCAGATTTACGAGGGGCTGGTGAATATAAAGACTACTTCACAGTTTTAGGTTTCGCCGATAGTCAACCCTCGCCCGACGGACTCACCCAAGGTCCAGGCGTGGAATTCACCGGCTCGATTAATAACCTTAAGAACGATTTGCAACAGCGACTACAGGCAGCGATTAATAACATTCAGTCGGGTATGAAATCCGAAAATCAAAATCCCGCACAAGGAGTTCCCACTGGACCCAACCCCACTAACATGGTGCCTAAAAAGCTTAATCCGTTTGATTCCATTTTAGGCCACTAATGAAATCGAGTAATAAATTCGTTATCATTGGCTGGGGAATTTTAGTAATAATTTTCGTAGGACTATCGGCGCTTGCTTTGGGTTCAGCTGGCTTTGGCTGGGGACAAGACTATCAACTTCTAGCACTACGCATGCCGCGCGTACTAGCTGCTATTGTTGCAGGGTTTGCTTTAGGCGTCGGCGGTGGCACTCAACAAGGGCTATTTCGCAATCCGCTCGCTGATCCTGGACTAACGGGTGTGTTCGGCGGAGCGCTCTTAGGCATCGCACTATTGATGGCAGGAGGAGGCACCTGGGTATGGGAACACGCTTGGGCAATCTCTGCAGCCGCCTTTGCTGGTGCCAGTCTGATTTCAATTCTACTCGTAGTCGTCGGCGGTCGCGGCTCCACGGCCAAACTTCTCCTGACTGGCCTTGGACTCAATGCGTTTGCCGCAGCGGGGACATTAATCATCGCCAATCTGTTTAGCTCATCGCGCGATGTTTTACTGAGCGGTATCACGGGCGACTGGCTCGGCTTGGCAACACTTTCAAGCATCGCATGGCCCATGGGACTTTGCCTCGGGGCATCGATTCTTCTATTAATCCAAGGTCGTTCATTAGATCAATTGTCGCTGGGCGAAGACGTCGCACAAACGCGCGGGGTTGATGTGATCTCAATTCGACGTCGCGGAATTTTATTTACCGCTTTAGCCGCAGCCGCTGCTACGTGTTTAGTCGGACAAGTCGCTTTTGTCGGATTAATTGCGCCGCACTGTGCCCGACTCTTAATCGGACCGAGACATAAGTTCATGCTTCCACTCGCAGGTCTGATTGGCGCGATAATACTTTTATTAGCCGACACCTTGGGCCGATCACTCTGGCCACAAACTCCACTCTCCGCTGCGGCGATGACCGCTCTTCTAGGCGCTCCTGTCTTTATCTGGATTGCCTCACGCCACCATGAGTAATCCACTCATCCATTGCCGGAAACTATCGGTCGAGCAACATGGCTCACTGATTTTAAGTGAAATTAACTTAGAAGTCTTGAGCGGACAGAGCCTTGGGATTGTCGGACCCAACGGTGCCGGAAAAACCACCCTGCTCAGATCTTTAGCGGGCTTAATTCCACACGCCCAAGGCGAAATCAGCATCAACCGATGCAAACCGCTCAGTACTTCGCCAGAAATTCTTTCGGAGTTTTTAACTTATTTACCACAAAACCCCACGTGTGCATGGGATTTTACGGTGAGTGATTTCGGCAAACTCTCACCACATCCTGATTTATACATAAACTGGATTAATCGCTTTAAGCTTAAAGAAAAATTGAGTTCAAAATTATCTCAGCTTTCTGGGGGAGAAAGAAAATCAGTACATATCAGCTTAGCCTTCAGCATACTAAGTCGCCCTTTACATAAAATATTATTATTAGACGAACCCACCGCCGCACTGGATCACGACCGTGCACAGTTAGTTGCCATTGCGATTAAAGAATTCATCACAGCAGGGGCAGCAGTACTGTTTACAACGCATGACCTAGACTTGGCACAATCCTCCAAAGAAGTTTTGATTTTAGAAGCTGGGCGTGTGATTAAAAAGGGTCCACCCAATGACATTTTAACAGCCGAGTTCATTAAGTTGATTGGAAATAAATAATTAGGCACTCGGTAGCAACTGACCAGCACGAGCCGACGCGAATAAATATTGTTGAGCCAAGCCAGCGGCTGACCCGAAGTGAATTCGTCCAAAGGTTTCAAAATCCACCGGACGTTTATAATTCAATCCGTAAGCCGACGATAAAGCCTGAACAATCCAAGTATCCACCGGGAAGGATTCGAGCCTCTGAAAGCCAAACAAAGCCACACAGGCAGCGACTTTAGGTCCGACACCTGGCAGGGTTTGCAATTTCTCAATTAGATCGGGCGTAGAAAGTTTCTGAAATTCCCCTACCCAGTCTGGTTGTGATTCTAACACGCGGGCGGTGTTACGAATGAAGTTTGCCCGATATCCCAGCGCACAAGCCTTTAGCTCAGCATCGGTTGCTTGAGCCAAAACCGACCAAGAGGGAAGTTGATTAATCGAACCAGCAATCGGTTCCCCGAGTTGATTGGCTAAGTTCGCCACCATTTGTCTAATCTGCAAAATACGTTTATTCGAACTACATAAGAAACCGATTAACGTTTCATGCGGATCATGTTTTAAAATTCTTAAACCCGGAAAATTTTTGAGGGCACGATGCAAGACTGGATCTGAACGCCAGGGCAAATGATCGACCAACATAGCCTGCCGACCCTGGGCATCGAAATAACTTGAGAGAAAATCTTCTTTGCAGACAGCCGAAAAACATGTCCGCCACTCCAAATTATTTTTAGCGCAGCGCAGACCTACGATAGAATTTCCCAGCGGACCTATCCAGTCTCCGTCTTTATCTTTCTCCCAACGGAAAGACTGACCACCATCGAGTTGCTCTGCTAAAGTCTTTTCGGCAACAGGATGAGATAACGGCAATGTCCGCCACTCGGTCCACGATAGAGTGGTCATGAAATTACTTACTTTGTAAATCAACACGCGTTCCCCAAAGGAAACTGTGTTCAGAGGACAACACCTTGCCTTGACCGTCCAAGACGCTTAATCGCCAAGCAATAGGGGTCCAGCGACCCATTCCAGCGTCTTTACCGGTGAGACCAATCACTAACTCACCCAAAGGAAACTTAGGAAGTAATTTAAGAGAGAAATCGTATCGCTCGGGGGCAGATTCTTCCGTGCGTACAATTTCTAAAACCAACCGGCCTTCGGGAGGCGGATCAATGTCCAACTTGATATAAAAATAATATCCAGCGCGGACATTTTCAACGGTACGAAAAACAATATCTTGTCCGTGGTTTTCTTTCGCAGAGAAAAGTTCGGAGGCACGTGCCACATCATCCTCGGAGCGACGGCGCGAATGCACGTAGGTGATTCCTGGCACCTCTACACAGTTAGGCGGTGGTGAGTCACAAGCCACGAGTGCCAGTGCGCAAAGCACAGCCCTAATAGAAGTTGTGATACCCCGACAGCTCACTTCTTGGACTTCTTCTTGCTAGCAGCGGCGCGGGCCTGCTTGATGCGTTCTTTTTTACGCTCAAGGTAGGCGAGACGACGACGACGTTTGATAACTTTATTGGATTGCTGACCCATAGTGAATGCATCCTCCCTTAACCTTTGATGGGGTCAAGGACAAGGTGCACTAAACCCCCTTTTTAAGGGTCTAGATTTTTTAAAAAACCCTTCGCTGGCTGCCTGGGTAGGGATCGAACCTACGACCAAGTGATTAACAGTCACCTGCTCTACCGCTGAGCTACCAGGCAATGCGAAGGACCTGAATGAAGGCAATAAGGGGGGCTTACTGTCAAACAAATCTCATTCACTCGGTAGGCCTGTTTTACACGATTTATTTAAAACCCTATAATCTCTGCGACTATACCCTAATCTCTGGACAGTTTATGCGGTTATCCTTTCCCTTATCTCATGCAGTGGTCCTCTTTACCCGAAACCCCGAATTCACCTGGCGTGGGTGGCTGCTATTTAGGAACGGCCGGAAAATCACTTTTATTAGCAGGGGGTGCAAACTTTCCACAAAAGCCCGCCTGGGAAGGTGGAGTAAAATTGTGGCACGATACGGTTTATGCACTAGGCCCGCGTAGTCGTAAATGGGAAGCCATCGGCAAATTGCCACGCGCTATTGGCTACGGCACTGCCATCTCCATTCGTGAAGGCCTACTCGTCATCGGTGGTGCCAATTCGGAAAGACATTTTCCCGACTGCTATCTTCTCACGATTGCAGACGGAGAACTCATCACGAAGCCTTATCCATTTCTTCCGCGTCCGCTCGCCTACTCCGCAGGCGCACTCTGTGGCAGCAAAGTAATCATCGCAGGCGGAACCGAAAAACCTGATGCCACCGCAGCTTCATCTTCGGCCTACGCACTCGATCTCGCTAATCTCACGGGTGGATGGAAAGAGCTTCCGCTTTGGGGAGGTTCAGGTCGCATGCTCGCTCAAGCGGCCGGCATTAAAGATACTTTCTTTTTATTCGGTGGCTTCACTTTAAACAACGGACCGAAAGGTTTAGTCCGTGAATACTTAGCCGACTGCTACGCATTCACTCTCGGTAAAACTTGGAGAAAATGCGAATCGCTACCCCATGCTTTGGCGGCAGCACCCACACCCTGCCCAGTCATCGGAGATGAAATTTATTTACTCGGTGGCGATGACGGAAAACTTTCAGGAAAAATCGAGGCCGCCAAACATCCAGGATTCTCCAAAGAAATTCTCATCTATAATAAATCATTAGATACATGGACGAAGGCAGGCGAAGTACCGACCTCGGTGATCGCCACAGGTTGTACACCCTGGAAAACAGGCTTTGCCGTGGTGAATGGCGAAACGCATCCGTCGCGTCGATCCTCCGAAGGTTGGCTTGGTACTGCAGAATAAAAAACGGCTGTTTCCTTTCGAAAACAGCCGTTTCAGTTTTAACTTAGTAAATAATTACCAAGTGCAAGTAGTACCAGCGTATTGAGCGTGCTGACCAAGCTCTTCTTCAATGCGAAGGAGTTGGTTATATTTAGCAACACGATCCGAACGGCAGAGTGAACCAGTCTTGATCTGACCAGCATTCAAGCCGACAGCGATGTCTGCAATCGTTGCATCTTCAGTTTCGCCCGAGCGATGCGAGATAATCGCTGAATAACCTGCGCGTTGAGCCATCGCTACAGCGTCGAAGGTTTCGGTGAGTGAACCGATTTGGTTCACCTTCACGAGGATCGAGTTTGCAGTCTTGGTCTTAATGCCACGTGAAAGGAATTCGGTATTGGTTACGAATAAGTCATCACCGACTAATTGCGTATTCGCACCCATCGCATCGGTAGCTTTCTTCCAACCGGTCCAATCAGCTTCGGAGAAACCGTCCTCGATGGAAACGATTGGATAGCGCTTTTGGAGGTCTTGATAGAACTTAATCATCTGCTCCGAGTTGCGCTGAGATTTATCAGACTTGTGGAAGGTGTATTTACCGGTTTTTTCGTCGAAGAACTCAGAAGCAGCCACGTCGAGCGCGAGGAATACTTCAGAGCCTAATTTATAACCCGCGGCTTTTACCGCGGCAGCAATGGCTTCGAGAGCAGCTTCATTGGAGGCCACTTTAGGAGCAAAACCACCTTCATCACCCACTGATGTTGAGAGACCTTGAGCCTTTAAAACTTTCTTCAGGGCGTGAAAGATTTCGGTACCCATGCGGAGTGCTTCGCTGAAGGATTTAGCACCTTTAGGAACGACCATGAATTCTTGGATGTCGACCGGCGCATCTGAGTGAGCACCACCATTCATGATGTTCATGAGTGGGATAGGTAAAACTTTAGCGTTAGGTCCACCGATGTAACGATAGAGAGGTTGACCGAGAGCCTTGGATGAAGCGTGAGCAATCGCCATCGATACACCGAGGATAGCGTTAGCACCTAATTTCTTTTTGTTCTTAGTACCGTCGAGTTCGATCATCGCGCGATCGATGCCGACTTGGTCCTGAGAATCTTGTCCGACAATCATCGGAGCGATTTCTTCGTTCACATTAGCAACGGCCTTTAAAACACCTTTACCGTTGTAGCGCTTCTTAGGATCAACACCCTTTGCAAATTCTTTAGCGCTTACATCGGCATCACGGAGTTCGTGAGCTTCGTAAGTACCAGTCGATGCGCCCGAAGGAACGGCAGCGCGACCGACAGCGCCACAAGCGAGATGCACATCGACTTCGATGGTAGGATTACCCCGGGAGTCTAAAATCTCACGGGCTTTAACATGGGTGATGGAGGTGCTATTCATGATAATAAAAGTATGCCCATAGGGGTGAGATAAACCGCTGGGCTGGGCGAGAAAAAAGAGGAGATTTTACTCAAAAATCCCCATATCCCCATATACCCGTGTCCCCTTGTCCCCTTGCCCACATGTCCCCTAAACTTACGCAGTCTTCAACTTGCGACGACGAGCGACCAAGGCGACGCCAAGAGCACCGATGCCAATAAGACCGTAGGTAGAAGGCTCAGGAACTTCCGTGCTAGTATAAGCAACAGCTCCGCCAGCATTATGCGTTACACCAATAGTCACAGCCTGGTTGACGGTGGGATTGAGATAAGCTGAGAGAAGCTGAAGCTGGGAACCATCAGAGTTGACCTTAACTGAGATCCAGCCGAAGTACTTGGTGACAGAGTCTACATAATAATCAATAGCCATGTATTGAGTAATATTGGGCTGAAAGGAACCACCCAAATGAAGATTAGTCGCAACTGTGGTTAAAGCCTGAGTGCTACTTGCCCCATAGTTATTGACGCCTCCTCCCGAGAGATACTTCAAACCTGATGTATAACTACCAGCATAAAAATAGGGGTTTTGACCTTGAACGGCAACGAATGTAAGACCTAAAGGATCACGACTTGAACTACCCGATCCGGTTGCCGAGTAAACATTTGCTGGCATACTTCCGTTGTCATATTTAACCCATCCAGTGTTACTGAACTCGAGGTAAATATTGTATGAGCTCATAGAACTACTGAATGTAACATCATTCCGAAATACTACAGCTTTCGCATCAGTAGCGGATGAAGTCAGACCAGCAGCGACAACCGTAGTTAAAATACTTTTAGTTTTCATGAGATAGAATATTTTGTTTCGCAGGTTTGTGACTCATGAAAATTTATTGTCACTATTAAATTTTTATATCCGTAATTGCCTAAAACACCGCAAATGACGGTCGCTTTAAGTACACGTAAAAATTGGGTAAGGGCGCGGCTGCGTCGCTTCCTTGGATCTCCCCTTGTCACCTTGCCCACTTGCCAACTTGTCCCCTCGGTATCCAAGTGGTGGGAGTAGGCGGACTTGAACCGCCGACCTCTTGAATGTCAATCAAGCGCTCTAACCAACTGAGCTATACTCCCAAAACTTAGAAAAAGTAACAAAGATAGGCAATCGCTCGCTGGCAAGCCTTCAATGTACATCCCCCAAATATCGAGCCGCACCACCCTTGGTTTTCTGTGTGATAATTTTACTCAAACCAGGAGGTGAAATGGGGTGCTGGTCTATTTTACTCAAAGGTATCCAAAGAAAACCCACCTGACGTCGGTCCTGACCTTTGCCCGCACCGATCGACGTAAAGTCCTCACACTTACAATAAAAGACCGCCTCAACCTGATGGAAGTGTCCGTGTATGCGATGCATGGAATGATTCTTGCCAACATACTCTCGCACGTAAGCAAGATCTTCAACGACGACTTCGAGCCCAAGTTCTTCATTCACTTCGCGCACCACAGTCGCCTGTAAGTTTTCGCCGTGGTTTTGTCCACCACCCGGCAAAACTAAAAATTCTCCTTCATCACTTTTTATGCGAACAACTAATAACTCATCATTACGCACGATGATAGCCCGAGCGGCTGTCCGAACCCCCGATGAATCTCGATGCGAAGATGAAGCCACGCTTGCGAGCCTAGGCAATAACGAGCCCGAGAAAAGCCCAAAACCTTTTAACCTAAAAACTTGGGGTCGATTTCGTGATTTCCGTGCACGGCCTTCACGTCATCTAACGCTTCTAAAGCCTCAATGAGCTCTAAAACTTGCTTAGCGATTTCCGCATCCGTCACGGGCACAGGAATATTAGTAATATAAGCAATTTCACTGGATTCAGGCTTCATGGATTTTTCCTGCAAAGTCTTCGCCACGCTATCATAAGCGGAGATCGGACAAAGAACTTCGAAGTGATCGCCGTGATTAATAATATCATCCGCTCCAGCCTCCAAAGCGATTTCAATTAATTTATCTTCGGTCGTCTGATTCGCCCCAATTAAAAATTGTCCCTTACGTTGGAAGCTATGGGAAACGGCCCCGGTTTGCGCCATATTACCGTTGTTATCGTTGAAGGCCTGACGAACCTCTGCAGCGGCTCGATTTTTATTATCAGTCGTCACTTCGACAATCAAACCTACGCCACCAGGAGCATAACCTTCGTAAGTAATTTCATCATAAACGACACCAGGGATTTCCCCCGTGCCCTTCTGAATCGCACGTTTAATATTATCGGTCGGCATATTGGATGCCCGTGCTTTATCCATCAAGGTACGCAATCGTGCATTAGTCTCCGCATTACCGCCACCCGAGCGTGCTGCTAAGGTAATTTCTTTCGCCAACACGGAGAAGATTTTTCCGCGCTTTGCATCAATCACGGCTTTGTGCCGTTTCGTTGTATGCCACTTACTATGACCAGACATAAAAGATTAATTTTTAGATTTCTTTTTCTTCGGGGTAATGACTTCCACGGGGGCGGTCGTATTATTTTTACTCATGCCAACCTGCAGCATAGTCAATAAATTCTGCAACGTCATGTAAAGCGATAGAGCCGCAGGGAGTGAATAACAGATGACTGGGAATAAGAATGCCATCGTGTACATGATGGTTTTTTGTGTGTCGTCAGCCGAAGGAGTCGGCGTCATCCGCATCGATAACCACATGGTGATACCCATGAGAATAGGCAGTAAATTAACCCCGAAACTGCCGATATGGAAAAGTGTATCAGGCGTGGAAAGATCATGTATCCAGAGGAAAGATTCTAGGCGCAGCTCAACGGTGGTTTGAAATGCAGTATAGAGTCCGAAGAAAACCGGAATCTGAATGAAGATCGGTAAGCAGCCAGCGAAGGGATTAATTTTATGCTCGGTGTAGAGCTTCATCATTTCCTTATTCAACTTCTCAGAATCATTTTTATATTTTTCGCGAATCTCTTCCATCGGACCTTTGAACTGCTGCATCTTCTGCGCGGTGCGCTGTTGAGCGGCAGTCAGCGGCCAAGTGATCAGTTTAATAATCACGGTGAGCAGAACAATCGCCCAACCCCAGGACCAAGCACCTGACCAAGTCAGCAAGGAGTGAATTCCACCCAAGCAAGCGAGCAGGAGTTTACAAATCGCACCAAAGGAAATGAATCCGAGAATTTTCGAGAACTGTAAGACGGAAACTTGTTCATCGGGCAGAGCAGCTAAACGTGCGTACTCTTTGGGACCGACAAAGAAGTCGCCCTCTGTGGTCACACTTAAATCAGCAGCGGGAACGCCTTCCCAGTAAGCAAAGGCTTGAATACCAAATTCTTGGCTGTCGAATTTTACTGGACGAGCGACTAACTCGGATCGTGCACCGCGTTGATTAGGCTCAACCCGAATAATCGATGCGAAAAACTGATTGCCCGATGAAACCCAATTAAACGGTTTACCGGCAGCGACTGCTGGATGTTCGAGTTCAGCGCGGTGTGCGCCGAGACCGAAAAACCCGCTAGAATCACGAAAAACACTCACTCCCACGTGAGTTAAGTCTTCACCATTATCAGCTAATACAGATACAAATTGGTGAGCGACGTCGCCCTGTGTGTAGTGCCAGGTTCCGGTTGAATGCCAAACGCGCGTGGGTACAGCACCCGATGCTTCTACCTTAGTTTGAAAACGGATAGAATAGGGCTCTGCTCCTTCTTTGTCGGCTACAGGTAAAGTATAAGTACGTGTGACTTTAGTACCATCCTCTAACTTACCCTGATATACTACGGAAGTTGCGCTGCTCGATACTAATTTAAATTCAGAGTAAACTGGCTCAACACGATTGGTCGCACGATTGGTCACACCAAGCGTCATCGCCGAATCTTCGTTACCGGCATTAAATAAAATATTTTCTTTTTTCGAAAGATCAGCGGGCTGCTTCAGAAGTTCCGCTTTTTCAATCGCACCACCACGCGACGTGAAGGTGACTTTTAGGTAGCCATTATCGATGACAGTTTTCTGTGCATCGGCAATCGATTGAGCAGATGAAGAAACAAACGAAGCAACCGGAACTGAGACTACCGGTGCAGTGGAAGGTGGTGTAACTTGCGTAGCCTGCGTAGAGGTTGGAGCGGGGGCGCTGGGTTTAGAAACAGCGAAAATAAACATCGCTGCAGCAATACACCCGACACCTAGAAATAAGTTTTTGCGGTCCATAGAAATATACCCCTTTGGCTATGGAACTGAACCCACGGGCGCAAGGCACAAGGCTGGAAAAACCAAATTTTCCTCTATTTACCCCCTTTCTAAGGAGATTTTTATGAGCCAGGCTTTGTGGCCGGAATCTTAGCTAATTCAGGCGGCAATTGGTCAGCCGGATAAGTCGGGAAAGTTAATTCTAATAATGAGATAAACGGAGCCCCAAATTTAGTCTGTCCACCCGAGCGATCCACCAAACACGTGACGGCGACAGGTACAGCTTCGTGCTGTTGGATAATTTCTAAACACTCTTGTACGCGGCCACCTCGCGTAACCACATCTTCAGCGATTAATACCCTCTCCCCTTTTTTGAAGGAGAAATTCCGACGTAAGACCAACTTGTCATTTTCTTTTTCTACAAAAATAAAGCGAACACCCAATTGGCGCGCGAGTTCTTGTCCAACCACCAAACCGCCCATCGCTGGCGCTAAAACGACATCACAAGGATAGTCTTTTAATTTAGGACGTAAAAGTTCAATCAAACGTGTTACTTTGTCCATGTACTGACAAACCTGCGCACACTGAAAAAAATGTCCGCTGTGTAATCCTGAACGTAATACAAAGTGTCCATTGAGTAAGGCACGCGAATCTCTGAATATTTGTAAGACTTCCTCTTGGGTCGAACTCATGTTCTTTAATTAGTACCAATAAACCTTTCAGTGCGAGACGATATGAGAAAATTCATATTAAAAAAAGAAACTCTCGCCCGTTAGCGGTGATTAACTTAATAACAAACCCATGGAAAAACCCGAGGTCATTAAACGCAGCCAGCGTCGCATTATCACGATTATGGGTCTATTTTTAGCATCCCTCGTGGGATTGTGGTTTTGGGCTTATAAAACAAAACAAGATGTCACGAGAGACATGGTTTGGATACCTGGTGGAGAATTCGCAATGGGTGAATCAAGCACCGATGAAGGTCACTCCGAAGAAGGCCCTGCCCACCTGGTAGTCGTTAAAGGTTTCTGGATGGATACAACTGAAGTCACCAATGCACAGTTTTCTAAATTCATCGAAGCCACTGGTTATGTAACCGATGCGGAAAAAGATTTTAGTCCTAAAGATTTTCCTACTGCGAAACCAGAAGACCTCAAAGGTGGATCACTGATTTTTCAGTTAACTCCAGGAGTAAATCCTTTTCAGTGTGGACCTGAAGGCCCAACTCCTTGGTGGAAGTTTACTGCAGGAGCTACTTGGCGCCACCCCCAAGGTCCAGCGTCAGACATTAAAGATAAAATGAATTATCCAGTGATTTGTATCACTTGGAAAGACGCCAAGGCTTACGCAACATGGGCAGGAAAAAGATTACCCACTGAAGCCGAGTGGGAATTCGCCGCGCGGGGCGGATTACAAAATAAAAAATTTGTGTGGGGTGACGAAGAAAAACCTGACGGGAAATTTATGGCCAACTATTGGCAAGGAGGCTTTCCTCGCAAAGATGACGGCGAAGATGGCTTCACTTCAGTCGCTCCCGTGAAATCATTTCCACCTAATGGATATGGACTGTATGATATGTCGGGCAATGTCTGGGAAATGTGCGAAGATTGGTATAGTCCAAGGTTTTACGATATCTCACCCAAAGATAATCCGCTCGGGCCTGCCGTAGGAACCTATGACCCAAACCGAACGGGCTTCACCGAACACGTAATGCGTGGTGGCTCATGGCTCTGTGACCAAGGATACTGCTTCCGCTATCGCCCTGCTGCTCGCTCAGGCATTGATTCCATTAGCTCCACCAATCACGCCGGTTTTAGATGTGTGAAAGACAAAGCAGAATCTAATTAATAAATTAGTCTCGTTCCTGGTAGTCTAAATCTTTTCCGTAGGTCTCTTCCATTCCGTTCACTGCTAGGAAGGCAAGACCGAAGCATAGTATACCTAAGAGTGCAGCGGCGGCTTGGCTGGAAATTTGATACGAAGTCAGTGTGCCAAAAGTGAACGACATTAAGACCAATGATCCGCGGACAAAATTTGGGACTGTCGTTGCGACAGTCGCACGTAAATTAGTACCGAACTGTTCCGCTGCGATAGTAATGAAAATCGCCCAATACCCCATACTTAAGCCCATAATAAATACCAACGTGTAAAACTGGGTGGCCGTCCAGCCATGAGAAAAGTAGAGAAATGTAACTACACAGCCGGCGCTAAATATCAAAAAGCTGGTGACGATTTTCTTACGTGAACCGAGCCACTGACTTCCCAGACCACTGACTAAATCACCAAACGTTAAGCCCAAATAAAATAAGGCGACTGCACGATTGGTTAATACATTGGTAATTTCAAATTGCGGAGCGAATACCCTTTCTGATTTCTGAACCAATATTCCGATCATGTACCAAGTGGGCAGTCCAATCGCGATACAACGAATGTAACGCATAAAGCGTACCTTACTTGTAAACAGAGCGAAGAAATTACCGCGCGCCACTACACCTGGGCCGTCTGAATTCTTTGAACGATGAAACATGCTCGATTCTGTCACCGACAGTCGCGTAAACAAAAGACAAAGCCCTAAACCTCCTCCAATAAAATAATTAGTCTGCCATGGAACTAATTCAGCAACAGCACCAGCCACAACTGCACCGGAGACACCTATTGCCGCAATCAAGGCAGTACCATAGCCACGACGCTCCTTAGAAAGCACTTCGGAGACTAGAGCGATACAGCCGCCCAGTTCACCCGCTAATCCAATCCCGGCAAAGAAACGACACGCGGAATAAATTTCGATGTTCGTAGCAAACCCATTCGCAATATTGGCGAGTGAATACAGTAAGATGGAACCGAACAACGTCGCCAAGCGCCCCATGCGATCAGCGAGTATTCCAAAAAATAATCCACCGATAAGCATACCTAACATCTGCCAATTCATTGGGTCGGCATACCACACAATATCACCTTTAATATGAAAAGTGTCCAAGCTGGCATTCTTCACCGCCATGCAGAGCGTGAGATCGTAAATATCTACAAAGTAGCCGAGAGCACCGACAATCACGACGGGTTGAAAGAGGTCCTGCCAAAGGGTACGAGTTGGCGAATGGGGTACTTTTTCCATAATTTATTGAGTAAGACCGTGCAAATTAGCCATAGAAATACCCGATAACATTGCACCCGTCACGCCAAGAAATCCTTGGTCAGTTCCAATGATAAAAAGATTTTCTAAATCAGTACGACCGTCGCGACGTTTAATCGGCGACCCATAAATAGCTCCGTTAAGGTGACCGGTAAATTTACGCACCGTGCGCGGCGTGAAAACATCGCTCGATGTATGCGCAGCGTCATGCACGGCATCGCTCACTGGAGTGAGATGATTACGGGCTACCCGGTTGAGTTGATTAAACCATTCAGTTTTTTGGGCCAAGTATTCCTCCTCAGGTAATCTACACCACTCATCGTGATTAGCTAGCGCAGTGACACGTAACCAGCCTTCGTCCAAACTTCTCTCGCTACCATAATTATAATTATTAGGAATACAGATAACGCCCGACTTCGGATCGACTAAGCCTTTCGGTGATTGATAATTAAAACGCTCATCATCACAGAAAAATATAATCGTCTCTTTCCAATTAAATTTCGAAAACTCTTCTGGCTTATAAGTAGAAATAGTTTCGAGATAGCCCAATCGACCAATTTCACCTTGCGCCACTTGTGGGGAGCAATCGGACCTTAAGCGTTGCGTCTCAACGGCACCAGCGGATGAATAAATCTTGTTCGTGGTAACTTCAGTTCCGTCATCTAAAATCAGAGCCGTGGCGCGGGAGCCACGAACCACAATCTGTTTCACTCCACATTTCATACGGCGGTCCACCTGGTGTTCCCGACAACGATCCAAGAGCAAGCGAATGACTTGTCTTACGCCGATGTATGGGCGGGCAAACCCTTCTTTGAAAAGTGAACGCCACATGATGGCGAACTGGGAGACTTCGATATCGTTTTCTAAAGCACTTCCGTAAAAACAGGTCGGCAGTAAAAGCATATCTCGTAATAGCGGGTCCGAAATCTTTTCGTTCAGTAACGCACGAGCCGAACCACCGTTGGCCTCTAAAGCAGCTTCATCAATATTAGAGATATATTGATCGAGTTCGCGAAACTGGTCGATAGCTCGAGGAAAGGCTTTGGCCACATCGTCCATCAAATCTGGAAAATGGTTATTCAGACGTAATTGCTTACCGCCCATTTTAATAAGCGAACCGAGTTGCGGACAAAGATCTAATTCCTCGCGCTTAATTCTAAGCTGACGGAGTAACTTAGTGAGAGGTGTGCCTTTGGCGCCCTCAGGCACCCAATTCGTGAGGGCGTGCAAACCAACATCATATTTGCGATTTCCGCGGGCGTAAAAGGAGTTAAGTCCGCCGGCTGCATTATGTTTTTCCAATAACAAAACCTTTTGGCCGAACATGCTTAAGCGAACAGCGGCAGCGAGGCCCGACATTCCAGCGCCGATAATAACAGCATCGTAATGAGCGGGGGCAGAATCCACGCTTTTACATTTGAAAAGCCCAGCCAAGGGTCAAGCGACACCTTTGCTTAAGCCTTACTAATTCTTAATAAATCATCAGCCGCTCGAAAAATTTGCTGGGCAGTGATGCGACCCATCGCGCGATCCATGCGTGCATTATAATCATTTAAGTCTTCGCCCTCGAACATCGTAGTATCAATCCGCACGGAGCGACTTAAGGTACCCCAGGGTCGCGAACGATTATAGTTTGACGGTCCGTAAACTCCTAAAACTGGTACTTTAACCGCCGAAGCTAATTGGAGAATGGCTGAATCAGTACCCATGAATAATCGAGCCTCCTGAAGCAGTTTAGCCAGCTGCGCGAAGCTCAATTGACCGCGAGTGGAAAATGCAGCGGGGCCGATTAATCCACACAGTGCATCGGCCATGATTCGCTCTTCAGAGGAAGGCCCGGCGGAGACCACGACACGTTCAACCAAACCCGCAGACAAAATTTCCCGGGTAGCTTGAGCCCATTTATCAATTTCTAAAATTTGTGAAGGCTGCGAAGCTCCTGGATGAATCACTAAATACTTTTGAGGTTCAACCAGTAGTCCGTGGAAATCCATGCGCGAGGAGGCAAACCACATGGGTGGCACTTCCGCTGAGATGTTAAAGATTTCCGAAAAGACAGCGTGATCACGCGCCGCTTCATGCGGATCCACCAACAGTCCTCGAACTTGTTGATGGAAAAAAGGTGCTAAATAAAAGGGAGCCGTACCCGCACAAATTCTACGTGTAGCCCCACTTAATGCCACTAACGCTCGTGCGGTGCGTTGAGAAGATAATGCGATAGCGTAATCGAAATCTTGGCGACGAAGATGCGAAACAAGTGCACCAAACTGCGAGACCGTATTATTTAAATTATAAGTGACCGTTTCACTAATAACCGGGCATCCCTGCGTAGCCATTTCAGCGCCGGGTAATGTGATGTATGTGACATTAGCACCGGGATGAACTTCTTTGATTGCGCGAAGAGAAGCTGAAACGGCAAGAGCACCACGTAAGCCAGCAAACTTACAAATTAATATGCGCATATTTAAGTCAAACCTTGCGACTGATTATCCCAGAGACGACGGAAAAGTTCACTGGTTTTGTAAATTTCATCGCGGGTGCCATCCGCAACGATGCGGCCGCCATCAAAAACTAGAATGCGGTCCACATCACGAATCGTGCTAAAGCGGTGAGCGACAATAAGCGTAGTTCGGCCGCTCATTAATCGAGCAAGTGAATTTTGAATGCTGCGTTCTGTTTCAGTATCGAGCGCTGAGGTAGCTTCGTCTAAAATTAAAATGGGTGCGTCCTTTAAGAATGCCCGGGCGATGGCAATGCGTTGGCGCTGTCCGCCCGAAAGTTTACTTCCGCGCTCACCCACCATCGTATTAAATCCTTGGGGCTGGGAATTGATAAAGTCGAGTGCACCTGCAAGGTGAGCAGCTTCGCGAATTTCGGCATCGGTGGCATTCGCTTTTCCGATACGGATATTCTCAGCAATGGTATCGTTAAATAAAATGGGTTCTTGCGAAACGAGTGCAATATTCGCTCTTAAATCGGCCTGTTTTACTTGGCGAACATCTACCCCATCCACCAACAAACTACCCTCCTGTGGATCAAAAAACCGTGGAACGAGATTAACGAACGTACTCTTTCCGGCTCCGCTCGGGCCCACGAGTGCCACAGATTGCCCAGCTTTAATCGATATAGTGACATGGCTCAAAACGGTATCCTTACCGTAGGCGAAAGACAGATCTTTCATTACAATCTCACCCTTCACTCGTCCCAGCGACTGAGCTTGCGGTGCATCAGCAACTTCGACGGTTGCATGGATGATTTCTTCGAGACGGACTAAACCTGGTTCTGCCATGTGCAGACGATTACTGACGAATCCGATTTTTTTAATCGGACCATAAGCCATATAGAAAGCGGTGATGAGTGAGAGGAGTTCCTCAAATTTAAAACCAACCGATGCTCCTACTCCAATCGCAATCGCAATTCCACAAGCAGCGGAAATTTCTAGTAACGGCGAGAGCACTTTTTCGTAACGCACCAACTTAGCTTGGATGCGTAAACCCTCATGACTTGCCTTGGCAAAACGTGAAGCCTCACGCTCCTGGAGTCCATAGGCGCGAACATCACGGGCCGCCTGTAAATTTTCAACGGCAATAGAATTAAGATCGGAGGCCGAGGTCAGACCACTGCGTGCACGCTTCTGAATCGCTAGGCCAATAGCTCGAACCGAAAAAACTGCAAAGGGAACCACCACTAAGCAGGCTAAAAACAATACTCCATTAGGCTTTGATAAACATAGCCAGACGACGTAGCCCACAGCGAACAACATGGTGAGCGGTTGAATTAAAATATCATTAGAGACATCAACCAAGACTAGGCGGACAGAATTAGCGTCGTTAATAACTCTTTGCAGCAAATCACCGACTGGAATTTTTCCAAAAAATCCGAGGTGCATTTTTTGTAATTTTTCGAAAACCGTGCGACGAACAGATTCAACAACACGAAGTCCCGCTAAGTTTAGGAAAAAACTTGAGCAGAACTCAGAGACACCACGAAGTATAAAAATAGCTGGTAGAAATCCGACCGCAAAGGCTACCGCGTAATCTTTGGGCAAATAATAGGAAGCGCCACCCATCCAGTTAGGAAGCGTAATGAGTGGTGCCGCGCGTTGAGCTTCGTCACCAAAAACCGCAGGGAGAACCTTCCCAATTAAAAATGGCAGACCGATGGCATTGCTCGACGCATAAACTACACCGAACATCAGCGCTAAAACCAATAGGGTGCGACTACCCTTTAGGTGTGGAATATAGGTTCTGTAGCGGGCACTAAACACGTTATGAGACTGAGCCAGAGACCCGCCGGAGGAAATACCAAACTCACTTATTTACGTTTTGGGAAAAGTATTGAGGCAACCACTCCAGTTATCAGGGCAGCACTGATAACCATCAGTGAAATCTGGGTCGGGATGTGCACCTTACCGTCAGTAATAAAGGAGGCAGGCATCCAGCTCGTGACCATTCCCTCGGTCACACTCAAAGTAGCGGCCCAGGGCAGCATCATCTTGAGTCCAATAAATACCAAAATGAAGGCGAGTGCTGGCTTGAGAAAACGAAAATACTCCATGAAGCCCGAGATAGCAAAATACATGGATCTCAAGCCCATGATAGCGAAAATATTAGACGTGAATGCGATAAAACGGCGCTCTTCGACCGACATCTCGGGGGGCAGAATCCCTAAAACAGCGGGGATGGAATCAATCGCAAAAATCAGATCCGTACATTCAATAATAATGAGGACGACAAATAATGGAGTGAAATAGCGACGACCATTTTGTTTAATGTAAAACGACTTACCGTGTAAATCTGGAGTCAATGGAACGACTTTCCTAATTGTACGCACAATAAAACCTTCAGAAACGCCTTTACCCTCCTCTGCGTCCTTGGCGAAAACTAATTTTAAACCAGTGAAGACGAGGAATAGACCGAATAGAGGCAGGAGGATGGCGAAACGATCGACAGCTGCTACGCCAATAATAATAAAGAGCGCACGCATAATAATTGCTCCAAGAATCCCCCAAAATAAGACTCGGTGTTGATATTGGGTGGGGATGTTAAAGTGCGCAAAAACCAGAACGAAGATAAATAAATTATCTACCGAGAGGGCTAATTCTAAAATATATCCGCCGACAAATAATTCGGCCGTCTCGGAGTCATGCCAAAATGAGAGTAAAAATGAAAACGCAACAGCCAGAGAAATCCAGACAGCACACCAGGCGATCGCTTTCTTAAAGGTAGGTGCTTCTTCCTTACGACTAAATACGCCTAAATCCAAAGCCAACATGGCACAGATAAAAACAATAAATCCCGCCCAGGCCCATCCCGGAACCAACATAGGGGTGCTGGCGACTGATAAATAGGTGGTCATCGAAAAAGCATTGGGAAATTATCGTTAAATGTCAAATGATGAGGGCTTGCCCGAGCGCTATAAACACCCTAAAAACTCATTCCGCGTTCCCGTAGTTCAACGGATAGAACATTGGTTTCCTAAACCGAGGATACAGGTTCGATTCCTGTCGGGGACAGCGGACTTACTTTAAACGATAACCCTGAATTTGTGTGGTCGGAGTGCGTTTATAAATCTTGGAAACGTCATCGATGGATAAAAGCACCCAAGGAGCTAAAATATTTTCTCCATTTTTAGTGAGCACGATATTATCAGCAATATAGACACAGGTGTGGAGACCATCCCCGTTATCCGTAAAGCACAAGACATCGCCGAATTGATAAGGGGCAGACACTGGGTTGTAGGCCTGCGTTAAGTGAATCGCGGCCAACGAGGTACTACGATAATAGTCACGCGGTGAAAGATTAAAAAAGTTGAGCGAAGTCCAATGACAATCGGGCAGGCGACCTTTAGCCCCATCCTTGAGCGAAGGAAACGTATAAAGCTTTTCCCTCATAATCACGGGGAGGAAGTGCATCACATCAACAGTATCATTAATATCATTCTCCTTTGAAATAGCCTTAATGAAAGTCATTCGAGGAGACTCTGGCTGATTTCCTAACCAATAGCGTAAAAAGGATTCACGTTGCTCCTGCTTGAGCGGGAACTTTTCGTTAACCACCAAGGTCATACATCGGGTAATTGCTCGGAGTGTGTTTTTAATTTCTTCGTTATTCTGAGCGTAACTAAGTAAAACCCCAACGTTACTAAATACTAATGCATTGCCGCGATGCCAAACGAGTCTTCGCACAACCTCTTTCTGTTTATCATTAAGGGTGGCCTCCATTAACCATTCCTCTACATCACCAGATAAAATAAATACGGGATCACTGTAATAATCGTTCTGCGGATACTTCGATATCTCGGTGTAAAGTTTGTCGCGGACAATGCCATTGATTTGCAACAAGTCTTCTAATTTTGGGTAAATAACAATATCGGTACCACTCGTCTTTAACTGACTGGAAGAAGTTAGACGCTCCACTAAGGCAAGTTCTACGCCAGACTGGATTAAAAGATCCTTAACCATATTCACTGACGAATTAGCAAATGTCCAACGTGGCACTGGGTCAGGCTTGCCTACAATTTCGATCACTGAATCTGGTGCCTCTAAATAAATGTTCGACACAATCAAATCGCCCCATGGACCAGGATTGGCGTTTCTTGTATATCCAAACAGAGTCGTTACCCACAGAAAATTAAGAAGGATTAAGCAAAATGCTGAATTCATAATAGGATTAACCCCAGAACCCTCTCTGAGGTTTCAGCAATGTAAAGAGTTTTCAAAAATTATTTACCAATCGTGCGCTCCAGAAACTCAATAACCACAGCCTTAACATCGGGCTCGATGCTTTTACGAGATTCAATCTGCCCTTTAAAGGCTCCAGTAAGTTTCCAGCCTTTTCCCTTGGAAGGATGAAGATCAAAAGTGTGTTCGGCCTCCTCAATCTCAACAAAATTATAGTCTACTTTATTCTTAATCAGAACTTCTTCCAAATTTTTAGATTCCTTAATATCCACAGTCTTATCGGCAGTTCCATGTAAGATTAAAACCGGAACGCTTTTGCTAGTCACATAGCTCAATGGACTAAAGAGTTTTGCTGTATCAGCGCCTAAGTTAACGAGTGTATCCTTACCATGTTTTTCACTGCTGGTCACACCATACATATCAATGACTGCAGAAACTTTTGATGAAATAGTAGCGTTAGGATTACCCCCCAGTTCAGGCTTTTCATCCGTCAACCCAACCATGAGCGCTAAGTAGCCCCCAGCGGAACCACCCGCCACGGCGATGCGTTGAGGATCAATACCCAAGTCACGAGCGTTTTGCCGCATCCACCTTACGGCTTCGCGACAGTCGGCAATATTCTGCGGCCAGACTCCTGGCTTTTCTTTAGTCGATAAAATATAATTACAACTCACTGCAACATAACCAGCTCGAGCTAAATCCGCACACACACTGGCACTGCGATACTCTGCCTTATCCCCTATTTTGAAACCACCGCCGTGAATAAATAATACCGCTGGACGATTAGCTTTCCACTCTCCACTGGGAATATAAACATCAAGTTTTTCTTTCCGGTTTTTCTCCAAAAACGAAAAGTCGCTAAACCGCTGAATAAAGTTTTTGGCGTCGATAGGATGATCGGCACGATCGTCTTGTTCTTTAAGACGATTAATTAATTTCGGCTCGATGGTTTTATCTAAATTAACATCCCGAATCTGCAACTTGGTCGCTAGTTGAAGACGCGGTGAAGCAACTCGAACAGATTCCGGCGAATTAGCTGCTTGGGTAACCGCGGTTACAACCAGCACTAAAATGGTCGACCATATCTTCATAGATTAAACAAGAGCGTGCGCGTAGCCTTCGACAATCGCGCGCAAAGAAGCCTCAACAAGGTTGGCACTAACGCCTACCGTGCCCCAAGATTTTTTACCATCGGTGGAACGAACAACCACACGCGTCTTTGCCGACGTACCATCTTGTCCCGCAAGCACGCGGACCTTGTAATCCGCAAGATGAACTTTTTTAAGTTTAGGAAATGCTTTAACGAGAGCTTTACGTAACGCTTGGTCTAAAGCATGCACGGGGCCTTCTCCGTCTGCCACAGTCAAAGACTCTTTTCCGTCAACACGAGTACGTATAGTTGCTTCACACGAAGCCAATTTACTACCGCCCTGGATAGAGACATTATAGTTTACGACTTCAAAAGGAACCACCGCAGCTTTGCCTAAGTGACGTCGGAGAAGTAAAACAAGAGAGGCATCAGCATCCTCAAAACTCCAACCTTGGTGCTCGAGTTTTTTGAGCTCCTCTAAGGCCGCACGTGTCGAAGGTGCATCTTTATCTAATTCGATTCCTAACTCGGCCGCCTTCATCAACAAGTTACTGCGACCCGATTGATCGCTCACTAAAACGTCACGCGCATTTCCGACCGTCGCTGGATCAACGTGTTCATAAGCTGCAGAAAATTTTCGCACCGCATCCACGTGCGTTCCACCTTTATGTGCAAACGCAGCCGCACCCACCCAAGGGCGACGAGGATCTGGCGCCTGATTTGTCACACCATCGATAAAACGAGAAAGTTCGGTGAGACGACGGAGTGAGCTGGCGGGAACACAACTCCAGCCGCGCTTGATTTGAGCAACCGGGATAACCGCAGTTAAATCACAATTACCGGTGCGTTCACCGATACCATTCATCGTACCTTGTACATGCATAGCACCGGCATCCAATGAGGCTAAAGCATTTGCTAAAGCCAATCCGGAGTCATCGTGCGTATGTATACCTATCGCAGCTTTCACTGCTGACATCGCAGCGCGTGTGCAGGCAGCGACTTCATCAGGTAAAGATCCGCCGTTAGTATCGCATAAAACAATACGTGAAGCCCCTGCATCTGCCGCTGCTTTAAAACAAGCCAGTGCATATTGAGGGTCCTCCTTCCATCCGTCGATGGCGTGTTCGCAATCGTAAACAACTTCGCGACCGTGTGACTTTAAATAAGCCACCGTATCAGCAATCATCGCTAAATTTTCTTCAGGCGTGCAGCGCAAAACCTCACGCACATGCAATGCTGATGTCTTGCCGTAAATGGTGACAACGGGAGTATGTACTTCGAGCAAGCCTTTAACCTGGGAATCCTCAGCTGCACGGACACCTTTTTTACGAGTAGAACCAAAAGCAGCTAGTTTAGCTTTCTTAAATTTTAATTTTCGGGCTTCCGCAAAAAATTCGATATCACGAGGATTAGAGCCCGGCCAGCCACCTTCGATATAAGCTACCCCGAAACGTTCGAGCTCTTGAGCGACGCGCAATTTGTCAGCCACCGAAAAATGGATACCCAGCCCCTGCGATCCGTCGCGGAGTGTCGTGTCGTAGATTTCGATTTTGCGAGCCATGTTTGTGTTTGGAAGTTGTTGATAAAAGGTGAGCCACCGCTCCGATTTACCGCGGAACGGGAATTCGCTGAAGCGAGCCGTTCGCGGGTTTATTTCCCAATAATAATAATCGCAGGAATTGAAGCACGACCGCTCAATGTCGGATAGGTCAATGACTGGAGCGTGCGTTCCATAGGAGAGATTCCACTAAAATTAACCCCGCAGATTGAGTCAAAGATAAAGGCAAAAGATAGGCGCTCGACAGGTTAAAACCCTTAATTTAGCGTCGATTTGTGAAACTTCTGAAAAAATGCTGGCTCTGGCTCGCGCTCGGACTCTGCACACACGCCCAAGCCCAATGGAATATTTTTGCAGAAAATCTCCCGCCAGCAGGCTCGTGGGCGACTTATGAAATAGCCCGTACCGACATTCCATCGACCAGTAAAGCCCCCGAAATAAAACTTTCCGTTTGGGCAGCAGGCGAAGTAAACGGCAAAACTTATGTTTGGCTTAACATCGAGCCCGTAGCTTGGCTGGGGTCACGAGAAAAAGCCCCTCTGCGTTTTTTAATACCCAAAGACCTGGATCGTGAAGGCGCTAATAAGTTATTGGAGTCATCCGCTGAAATTCTTTTTTCAAATCCTAAAACTGGCCCATGGTACATGTTGCCCGAAGACGTGAAATCACTGGCCAGCACTGCAGGCTACTCTACGGAAAACACTCTTGTTGATGATAAAAAAACGGACCCAATCGATTTCAAAAACAAAACTTTTGAATGCAAAAAACTGCATATGATTTGTCTGACTAATATCGATCCGCCCTTTGTAAAAAAACAGGTTATCAAAATCGAAGGAACTGTCTGGCGAAATGAATCTATCCCTTTTGGTATTGTTAAAGCAGAATGGACCGAAGAAACGACCAAGGGTGACAAAGTAAGCAAGGAATCGAAACGCGTTACTTTATTGAGCCACGGTACCGATAATTCTTTTGTGGCTCCGCTCGATCACGGCGAAAGGTTTCACCTCCTCCGTTTACTCTTCAAAAGATAACCCGTCTGAGGTTTCAAACGGGTTTCTTAAAGTGGTGGCCTGAGTCGGAATCGAACCAACGACACGGCGCTCTTCAGGCGCCTGCTCTACCAACTGAGCTATCAGGCCATAAACTAGAAAGTTAATCTGACCAATTAACCCCGCCCCTGTCAATCCGACAGAAACTAGCTAAAATCTCTTAGAAATTGAATTTCCAAGGGGTTAAGCGACGTTCGACCTCCGCAATGACCTCGGCCTCACCCGCTTCACCTTTTTCAGAAACGAACGTGACGGAGAAGCGAACGAAGGATCCGCAATCATCCCAAGGCACTGTGGAAATTAAATGTTCGGAAATCATCCACTGAGAAAAGGCTTCGCCTGACTCAAAGGATACCGTGCCCGATGGACCGGTGGCCGACTTAGGAGCGGGCATGTACAAGAAGAATCCCGCACCAGGTTTACGTACTTGGAAACCGAGCTTGGCCAGCACGCCGACGAGTTTATCCATACGACGAGAATATTTAGCAGCGATAGCACGAGGAATCGAAACATCATCGAGACCAGCGACGCCGGCTTTTTGAATTCCTAAAAACTGCCCTGAGTCAGAATTATCTTTCACATCACCATAGGCACGCACGATCAGTGAATTACCTGCGACGAAACCGATGCGCCAGCCAGTCATGTTATGACTCTTAGAAAGCGAGTGGAGTTCCACCGCCACATCTTTGGCACCAGGTACCTGTAGAATTGAAACCTGCTCGCTTCCAAAGTGAAGTGAACCGTAAGCAGCATCTTGAATCACAATCAAATTATGCTTCTTTGCGAAAGCGACCACCTCTTCAAAGAACTTCAACGTCGCACAAGCGCCCGTAGGATTATTGGGATAATTTAATACCAATACCTTAGCTTTGGCTAAAACATCCGCTGGAATGGATTTCAAATCAGGCAAGAAGTGATTTTCAGCAGTTAATTTAATATTATGAACAACACCGCCATAGTACTTAGCGTGTGTGCCAAATACGGGATAACCAGGAACGGTCATTAACACGACATCACCAGGATTAATAAAGCAGGCTGGTAAAAGTGAAAGTGCTGCTTTGGAACCAATCGAGTGGAGAATTTCGGTCTCAGGATCGATAGTAACATTGAAAAGATTCTTAAGGTAACGTGCGCCAGCTAAACGGAAATCGGCGCCTCCGTTATCAGCGTAACCACGATTCTCAGGTTTGGCCGCTTCAACTTGCAAAGCTTTCACCACTTGAGGGAAAGCCATTTCGTCGGGCTCCCCTACTCCCAGATCAATCAAAGCTACATCGGGCTTCGCTTTTTTTGCCGCAGCCTTAGCGCGCTTAATTTTTTCAAATTTATAAATGGCGGTAGATTTACCGTAATTAATTCCGCCAATGCGTTCAGCGAAGAGTTTTTGGATATAAGGATCGGACATAGCTTAGTGACACGAAAAAGAAGAACAAAACGCCGAATGGCAAGCGGTCAAAATACTTCCCTTGCTCCCTAGCGAATATCGAACATATTAAACCTATGAAATCATCGCAGACCCGAGGAAGTTTAGGTATTTTAAGCCTTTTAATTTTACTCACACTCGGGATTGGCTGGCTAGGTTCTCGTGCGACATTACCTGAAATCACTGGCTGGTACGCAAACCTCACCAAGCCTACTTTCAATCCGCCCAACTATCTTTTTGGACCAGTCTGGAGTGCTCTCTATATATTGATGGCAGAATCTATGTGGATGGTCTGGAAATCTAACCAGAGTAAACTAATTAAGACATTTTTTGTTTTAATGCTCATTTGCAATGCCCTCTGGTCTCCTGTCTTTTTCAAATATCATCAAATCGGATGGGCCTTGGTGGTACTCGCATTCTACCTCATCACACTCGGAGCGTGGGTGCGGTGTCTCTATCAAGAAAACAAAACCGCGGCGTACCTGCAAAGCCCCCACCTACTTTGGGTCAGCTTTGCCACGATACTCAACGCGAGTATTTATTTCTTGAATCGTTAAATAGAAACGGGGCGGCCGGTTTGGGCGGAGGCGTAAATGGCGTCGATTACTTGCATCAAGCGCAAGGCTTGTTCGGGTGTATTTAAAGGAGCGGCTTTACCTTCGATAGCTTCAATAAAATTAGCTGCGGAGTTCGATCGGCCCATGTCAGCACACTCTGGAGTTTTAATGGTTCGATTCACACTCTTGCCGTTTTCTTGAACGTACAACTCACAGGTATCGATGGCAGTATCGTCTAATCCATCCGAGCCGAAAAGTCGTTCCACCTTACCACCCGCTTTCGTGCCTTGAAATACTACCGATACTTCTTCGCGTTTTACCATTTCAGCCCAGGAAACTTGGAGAGTTAAAACCTGTCCTGATTTAAAAGTAATAAAACCGTGGGCGGCATTTTCCACATCAGTCACACCACCGACCGTGTCAGCGATACCCCAAGGGCCCTTAAAAGATTTGTCCTGAATGAAGTCGTTAAAAGTCTGACCCAACACATGTGCAGGTTCAGGATAGCCCATGAAATACATCGCCAAATCAACCATGTGCAAGAGGTCGATCAGTGGACCGCCACCGGATAATTCTTTGGTCGTGAACCAACCGCCGAAGCCAGGAATACCTGTGCGACGTATCCACTTGGCTTGAGCGGAATTAATCCGTCCAACAGAGCCTTCATTAATGAGTTTCATCATCGCCTGCGATTCTGGGCGCGCACGATTATTGAAATTAAACATCACTTTTTTTCCTGAAGACTTAGACGCGGTGATAATATCATTCACCTCGCGAGCACTGAGCGCTGGAGGTTTCTCACAGAAAACGTGCTTCCCTGCTTTGAGGCATTGGATGGCCAATGGAGCGTGAAGTTTATTGGGGACAATGATACTGACAGCGTCGAGCTCCGGACAGCCCGCAAGCATCGCTTCGACTGATTCAAAAACGTTAGGCACCTTATATTTTTCGGCAGCCTTTTGAGCAGCCGCGGTGTGGCGATCAGCAATCGCAATAATTTTAGCACCCGCTTGTTGGAATCCCGCAGCGTGATACTGCAACATTCCGCCTGCTCCAATAATTCCCACTTTAATAGTCATAGTAATTTTATAATTTATTTTTTCTGTTTTTGGCGATCAAAGGCGGCATCAAAAGCTATGGCGCTTGGTGGAAATGCGAGACGTTTCACAAAGGCACAACTTTCGGTCGCCCCATGAAAACGATCCATGCGTCCATCTTCCCATTCCACCGAGAGCGGACCAGCATAACGGATGTCGTTTAACGCGACGATGACGTCTTCAAACTTTACATCACCACGACCAACTGAGCGAAAATCCCACGCACGTCGTGAGTCGCAGAAATCGGTATGCCCACCAAAGATGCCTACCGTACCATCACCGTGACCCCACCAAGCGTCCTTCATATGCACGTGATGAATTTGTGCAGCAAAAGTGTGGATGAACTTAATATAATCCACGCCCTGATAGCCCAAGTGACTCGGGTCAAAATTAAAACCGAAGCGTTTGTGATGACCCACGGCTTCTAAGGCGCGTTGGGCAGAAACGATGTCAAAGGCGATTTCAGTCGGATGTACCTCCAGACCAAAATAAACATCCTGCTTCTCAAAGGCATCGAGAATCGGCAACCAGCGTTTAGCAAAATCATCATAGCCTTTTTGGATATAAGACTGAGAAGTTGGCGGAAACGCATAAAGCGCATGCCAGATGGATGAACCCGTAAATCCATTAACCACCGCTTTTCCTGTACCCTTGGAAAGTTTAGCCATGATACTTTTACCCGCATCAAAAAATTTTCGAGCAGCTTGAGCGGTAAGAATCATTTCTGCGGCGGCACGCTGACGCACAGACTCCGGAACGCCATCACCCCACACCCGTTCAGGGAGAATCGCTTTGTGACGTTCGTCGATTAAATCACAAGTAGCCTGTCCAACTAAGTGCGCAGAAATTGCCCAACAGCCTAAACCGTTTTTTTCTAAAAGTTTCCAAACCGATTCCACATACGCAGGTTCGTGTACCGCGCGATATACATCAAAGTGATCGCCCCAGCAGGCTAACTCCACGCCGTCGTAGCCCATGGCTTTAACTTTAGGCAAAAGTTCCGCGATCGGTAAATCGGCCCATTGGCCAGTAAAGAGTGTAACAGGTTTAAGCGACATAGGGGCGTGGGCGGGGTGAATAATTATTAAATCGACTGTTCTCAGTCTACATAAAGTTTCCTACATGCAAAGGAAGATATCTTGTATTAATGCGTACTTTTTTTATGGTGATAGTCACTTCGATACCACCCGCTCGATAAACTATTTGCATGCAAGTTATACAAACCATTTCGGAATTACGTCAGGCACTTGATAAAGTGCGTGCTGCAGGAAAAAAAATTGGGCTAGTGCCCACCATGGGCTGTCTTCACGCAGGTCATCTTTCGTTAATTAAACGGGCGCGGGCAGAAGCAGATTTCACCGTGGTGTCTATCTTTGTTAACCCTACACAATTTGGTCCGAATGAAGATTTCTCAAAATACCCAAGAACATTTGCAGAGGACTGTGATGCTTGCAAAAAATCTTCCGTTGATCTGATTTTCGCTCCGACCGTTGAAGAATTTTATTCTAAAGAATCCTGCACCTGGGTGGATGTAGAAAAAGTTACCACGGGTCTGTGTGGCGCATTTCGACCCGGACATTTTCGTGGTGTGAGCACGGTTGTGGCTATGTTGTTCAATGTGATTCAGCCGACATGCGCGGTGTTTGGTCGAAAAGACTTACAACAATGTGTCGTGATTAAACAAATGGTTCGAGACTTACATATTCCAGTTAACGTGATTATCGATGAAACTGTCCGAGAGCCCAACGGCCTTGCACTCAGCTCGAGAAACCGATACCTCACACCCGAAGAACTACAGAAAGCTTCAGCCATCCCTGCGTCCTGCAAAGTAGCTCAGGAGTTAGTGCAGAAAGGCGAAACCAATCCTATTCTCATTGAGAAAGCCGCTTTAAAAAGACTCACCCAGGACGCTTCTCTTCGCGTGCAGTACTTAAAGGTCGTGCACCGCGAAACATTAAATGAAGTCACCAAGATTGCTCCAGGTGAATGTGTGTTGGCTCTTGCGTGTTATCTCGGCAACACTCGCTTAATCGACAACGTGGATTTGTAATTTAAGCGATAATACCTTCAGCGACCTTGCCGTAGTTATCCGTTAGACGGAAATCGCGACCGTTGTATCGATAGGTGAGCTTGGTGTGATCAAAGCCCATCAAACGCAGAATAGTCGCGTGTAAGTCATGAACATCGACACCATTAGAAACGACTTCGCCACCGATGTCATCCGTCTCACCATAATTAATTCCAGCCTTAACTCCCCCACCCGCCATCCAAGCGCAATAAGCCTTGGACCAGTGATCGCGGCCGCTATTCGGATTAACTCTACCCGCCGTCGTAGGTGTGCGACCAAACTCACCACCCCAAATAACCAAAGTAGAACTCAAGAGTCCGCGTTCTTTTAAATCATTAATTAACGCAGCAGCTGGACCGTCAATCGCAGCACCGGTGCGAGTCGCAGCAGCTTGAATATTATTGTGGTGATCCCAACCACCTGCATCGATTTGTACAAAGCGAACGCCGCGTTCAACGAGACGACGTGCACATAAAAGCTTGGCCCCCAATTCAGTCTTTCCGTAAGCTTCGCGAGTCTTTTGAGATTCCTTAGAAATATCAAATGCATCGGTCGCGGCGGTCTGCATGCGGAATGCTAATTCAAAAGACTCGATACGGGCTTCGAGCTGTTCATCTTTTTGGACAGTTTGAATGTGTTGTTCATTCAGTTGATGAACCAAATCGAGCTGTTTTCTTTGCGCATCCTCATTAGTGAACTCACTTTGTAAGTTAGGGATGACGCGATTAGCGGCCGCATTAGTACGGAAAGTCGTTTTCGCACCTTGATAAATACTCGGTAAAAAGGCCGCCTGACGTGCTTCCACCTGACCTCCCAGACTCACGAAGCCGGGCAAATCTTGGCTCTCGGTTCCGAGTCCGTATAAAACCCATGAGCCCAAAGATGGCTTGGTTAAAATCGCTGAGCCTGTGTGCAAAAGTTTAGACGCTGGACCGTGCGCAGGGATATCCGAGTGCATGGATCGAATGATACAAAGGTCATCAGCAACCTCTTGTAATTTCGGAAAAATTTCGCTGATTGCTAAACCCGATTTTCCACACTGCTTAAATTCAAAGGGCGTAGGAAAGATAACTCCCGCCTGACCCGCTTTTGATTTTTCCGCCAAGTCTTTCATTCCCGGTTTATAATCAAAAGTATCTAAGTGCGAAGGAGCTCCACCCGCAAAAATATGGATAATGTGTTTTGCTTTAGCAGGCAGTGGAGCAGCGCGTGCTTTCAAATTTAACGGCCCTTCCGCACGAGCGTCGGTAATCAGTCCGCGCGAGAGCATTGTCCCGAACGCGAGCGTCCCCATGCTTAATCCCGTTTGACGAAGAAAGTCCCGGCGAGAATTCGCTTCGGGAATCCGATTACTGCAATTGGGGGTTTCCATAGTTAAATGATAGTATATTAATCGAGATAAACAAATTCGTTTGAACAAATCATTGCCTGAGCGAGCATTTCCCATGGCGAAACAGGGTTTTTACGCGAAACTCGCTCACCTAAATTCTTCATTACTCCTCCCTCAATCTTGGTTGTGATAGAAGGATTTTCAATGGGCTTAGGCGCATCTTTAGCCAATTTCTTTTTCTCCTGTTTAGTGGGCTGAGCCGTGACTGATTCAGCCGCAACACCGGTGACTTTTTTGATAAACTCTTTAGCCATACGCGCCTCATCAGGCTTCGGCGTTCTTTGGAACATGATTCGGTACAGGGTTGTGATTCGGGCATCGTCATTAATCGCCCCGACGACTTCGGGGCGCGCAGCCACGGCTCGAGCTACTTCAACCGACAACGGATTATTCATGAAGAACAAAGCCTGCTGAGGAACGATCGTAGAATTTCGGCGAGAGTTTGGCATATCGGGATCCGAAAAATCAAACTGCGCTTGTAAGTCACTCAAGTGTTCACGGTCGATATAACCGTAGATGCTCCGGCGATAACTAATAGGCTCATCGGTGATATTTACCGGACGACCACCCACGGTGGCATCCATTTTTCCGGTGAGCATGATTAATGCATCACGGATACTTTCAAAATCCAATCTTCGCAAATTGGAGCGCCAGAGGTATTTATTTCCAGCATCTACTTTATTCGGATTATTATCATCGCGACTCGCAAAGAGCGGGTTCATAGCGGGATTGGCCGACTGTCTATAAGCCTGTGAAGTCAGCATTTTTCGGTGCAGATTTTTTATCGACCATCCATTCTCCACGAAGTTTGCGGCCAACCAGTTTAATAACTCAGGATGAGTTGGCTTTTCGGACATATTTCCAAAATCATCCAACGAACTAACAATACCCGCACCGAAGTGCTGCATCCAAACACGATTCACTAAAACACGTGCGGTCAGTGGATTATTGGGGCTCGCAATCGCTTGAGCTAGCTCCACTCGACCACTGCCTTGCGTAAAGGGAACGCGATTAGGACCCGAAAGAATTTCTAGGAACTGGCGATTTACGACGGGACCTTTTTTATTACGATCACCCCTTAGGAATACATTACTGTTTTTAGGGCTCAATACATCCGCCACTACCATAGCCTTGCCTGGTCCACCCGAGTGTGTGAGCTCCAGTTGATTAATTTCTTCGAAGCGGAAATACTTTCCAGGAATCTTATTATTTAAGAAATTAGGCTTATCCTGCCATGCATAACAAAAACTCCGTGTCGTGATTAGTGAAAGAATCTTAGGAGTGCTATCGATATCTTCATAACTGGGCAAAGGCCAAGGCCACGCAGCAAGTTGCGCGATGTCAGGATTGTCTTTTTCACCAGCACGCCCAGGCGTACTACGTAAATCAATGTGATTATTTATCTGAACACTGTATTTCTTGAACATCGCTTGGTAAGCCAAAGCAACATCATCAATCGTTTTAGGTTTTAAATTCACTAAAGCCTCAGCCACGTAAGGATTAATCGGAATCTTTTTATTGGCTAAAACATTTGCAATAATCTGTGGCGCCTTCGCTTCAAATTCCTCAGCAGGGATTTTTTGTAGATGAGCAATCGGGGCAGTAATGGGCGAAATTTTGTTAATAATAATCGAAGTATCTACTTCACGAACGAGAGTGAAATTATAAGTTTTTTGTAAATCCGCGGAACGAGTGGACTTGAATCCAGCCATCGCGGACAAAGCGCGACCAGCAAAATCTTTATGGAGGGTAGCAAGTTGCGCACGGATATAACGGTAATAACCACGGGTGTTCGACTCCACCAAGTCCTTCATTTTCTTATCGAAATCGGCGCGCTCAGTTGCACTAGGTATACGCGTTGTTTTAATCATGGGCTCTTCTAACGGCTCCATGGTTGAAGCAAAAATTCCGTGCATTGAATAATAGTCGGCAGTGGGAATCGGATCGAATTTGTGGTCATGGCAACGTGCACAGGCAACAGTCAGACCCAAGAATGCCTTGGTTGTGGTATCAATTCTTTCGTCGATGGTATCGTCATTATTATCAAAACGTTTTCCGACCGTGATAAAACCAAGGGCAGCCAAACGTGGATCATCTTTAGCGAGGTCAGGCAATCGATCGGCTGCTAATTGTTCGACGATAAACCGATCGTAGGGTTTATCATGATTAAATGCATCAATCACATAATCCCGATAGGTCCACGCATTAGGATAAGTATTGGCCTCACTTTTCTTAATAGCGTTACCAGGCGTATCGGCATAACGCGCTGAATCTAACCAATGCCGCGCCCAACGTTCACCGTATTGAGGTGAAGCCAGTAAACGATCGACCGTCTTTTCTACTAAATTAGTCACGGCTCGGGCAGGTTTGTTATGCTGCAAAGAATAGGAATCAACCGCACTGGCATTAATATAGTCGCGGCTGAAGGCTTCGACTTCTGTGTTCGAGGGAGGCAACCCAATTAAATCGTAGTTTAATCGACGCAGTAAAGACTCACCATCGGTGGCCGTTGAGGGTTTTAATCCAACCTCGTCTAATTTAGCTAAAATAAAATAGTCGATTTCGTTCTGACACCACGCTTCGTTACTTACTTTGGGCAATGCGGGCTTGGTAAAAGATTTAAAGGCCCAGTGGTCGCGCGCTTTTTGTGATAAGCCTGTTAATTTAACTGCTCCCGCCCCGACGGGTGCTGGTGCCCCCATCTTCACCCATTTCTCAAGCAACGCAATTTGTGCATCAGGCAATTTAGCCCCACCTTTTTTAGGAGGCATCGACAAATCAGGATCCGTTTGATGAACCGCAGTAATCAAAAGTGATTTCTCTATATCATTAGGCACGATGGCGGCTCCCGTATCTCCACCCGCTAATAATCCCGCACGTGTATCCATAATTAATCCACCCTTGGAAACTCCCTCTTGCACAGAGTGACATTTGTAACAGCGATCCGTTAAAATGGGCCGAATATTTTTTTCGAAAAATTCTAAATCAGTCGCACTAAAATTTACCTGATTTTGCTCTAAAGCTTTTTGGGCTATCGCAGGTAATTCAGCACCCGAGGCGGCGTGAATAGGCACAACCCAGCCCGGTAATAAAATAACTGTTATATAAACAATAAATCGGGGCATGATTTATCAGCAACTATGCTTTCTTATCTGACAGTAATCGAATGAAAAGGTTGCTGATTTATTTAGCTTCTTCCAACAGGGCAAATTTTGCCCTTTTTCGACTTATTTGGCAAAAATGACGCAACTTGCCGAACCGACCCTCACCGCTTGTTGGGTGTCAGTGAGCATGCCCGACTCGGGATCAACCCGGTAAGCGTTCAAAGTACCCGATTTTTGCCCAGCGCAAACCAACCATTGTCCGTCGGGTGAAAGACCAAATCCTCGGGGCGTCGCAGGCACCCCCATTTGATGCTGAATCAATTTCAACGAACCATCCGTGCCAATCGAGAAGACGGCGATGGAATCGTGAATCCGATTAGAAACGTAAAGGTTCTTACCATTAGGACTGCAAAAAATTTCGGCCGTCGACGCACCCTTGCGTTCCGCGGTTACAGGTAGAGTTTCGATAACTTGAAATGGATTTAACGCTCCCGTTTTTACGTCGAAGTGAAAAGCAGTTACCGTAAGTGACAACTCATTGCAAGCGTAAGCCAGTGGCAATGCTGGGTGAAAAACTAAATGGCGCGGGCCATCGCCAGGCTTCTGCATCACATTTACTGGCGGCAGTGAATCAAGATTTCCGCGATTGGCCTCAAATCGATACACAATAATTTGATCGATACCTAAATCGGGCACTGCGAGAAATTTATTGGTGGCATCAAAATAAACTCCGTGAGCATGCGGACTGGTCTGACGCGCAGGATGAACGCTTTTACCAACATGTTGAACGAATCCACTAAACTCAGCGAGTGATCCATCTGCTTTAATAGGCAAAGAAGCCACCGAACCCGAACCATAATTGGCGACCGCACAATTTTTACCCGTCGCATCAACCGCAATGTGATTACAATTTTTTCCAACCGTCGTTTGTGAATTTAATAATTTAATACTTCCGTCGGTATTTAATTTGAAAGCCGCGACTCCGCCCGAGCCGTCAGACATTTCAGTCGTCGCATAGAGTGTCTGTCCATCAGGTCGAAGGGCTAAAAAAGAAGCGTTTTTAATTTCTGCGAGTAAAACGGGGGCGGATATTTTTCCGGTCTGCTCATCGATCGTTCCACGCCAAATGCCCTTTGCTTCGGGCCCTAAAGTGCCGACGTAAAAAGTGAGTTCACGCGCGGGCGCGAGTGAGGCTAGTACAATAAATACAAATGTGAGGTAATTCATTTTAAACTCCAGCGCTCGCTTCTGCTTCGCCTAAGGGTTTGGCGGATGGATCGCGCAAATAAGAATCGGCCTTAGCAGAAACAATCACACCATAATTAATCGTCCCGAGCCAGCCCGACATAATAATGCCCACGCTGCCAGCGTGATATAAGCCAGCCACTTGTTCGGGTAGGCCCATCGACACTTTTAGGCCTTCAAACTTAGTTCCAAAGGATGTTCCGCCGATGTGTCGGACATAACGATTCACTGTGCGCGGAGTGGCCGCTTCTAAGTGATTAACTTTTTGACGAATATCAGGAATAAATTTTTCGAGTCCGACTAAGGACTCCTCGATCACGCGATTCTTGTGCGTCTGATAATCTGCTTCCGATAAATGTGCCCAATCTTCCCAACGTTGATTGATTGAGGTAACGATGCCGTACCGTGGAGTTTTCGTGTGCGGACGCGTATCAGGATAATAAACTGAGTAAGTCCGAGACGTCGTGTGAAAATCAGTGAGCTCGTTGCTGGAAAATGGTTTTGCTTCCGACGTGAATACTAAATCTCCAATCATTGGAATACTTTCGCCTTCACGGATACCCATGTAAACCTGACAAGAAGAGGTATTCACGCGCACCGCTTTGGCTTGGGCCAAGAACTCAGTATCAAACGACGAGGCGTCGCTCAGTTTTAAAACAGTATCTTTAATGTTAGCATTCGATATCACCGTCGCACAGGCGACTTCAGCTTCTTCACCAAGACGTGTACCGCGCAATTTAACTCCCACCACGCGACGAACTCCGGCAGAATCTTTTTCGACCACCACTTTTTCAACCAAGACATTACGACGAATATCTACGCCATTCGCTTTCATCTCGGCCGTCATAATATTAATCATCGTGTCCGTACCGCCTTGAAAAATAAACACGCCCTTGGACATGAAATTGGAGAAAACAATTCCGAAGGTAATGGCGGGGTCGTCTAAAGTTGAACCGTTAGCGTAAGCAATCGGCTCTAGCAGTAGGCGTTGCACATCGGGTCGACCGGGGAAGAACTGTTCAAACAACTCACGCGTCGTGCGTGGATCGTTGTCGTAATAATTCATCTCTCTTAAATGAGCAAAAAATGCCTCCACGGTTTCCGCGGGGATTTTAAATTGCTCGATCATAATACGCGTAAAGTCTACGCGGTCGAAAGTCGTCCGGACGTCGAAGTCGGGATTAATAAACCGAACATCTTTCAGTTGATGAATCTTATCCGAAATCTCCTTCGTCCAGTAACGGCGAGTAGACTTTATCATGCCGTGCGGAAAGCCGTGCAGAGAAATATCAAAAATATGACCACCCGCGCGTTTAAAGAATGTGGCTAATCCGCCCAATTGATAGTGGTGCTCAACGAGTAAAACCTTTCGACCAAATTTAGCTAAATTATTAGCAGCGGTCATTCCGCCTAAACCAGCTCCGATGACGACAGCGTCGTAACGAGGCAAAAGATTATCAAAGGGCGAAGGCATAAATGTAGAGAAAAGGAGAAGATTAAGCCTGATTGGAGCAAGCAGAAGATAAAATAAAACTTAAAATGCCTATCACGAGAGCGTCACTGCCTTGCTCTCATGAGAATCTTGGCTCATAATTAGGCTATGAATCGTGCGGTACCCCTGTTTCTGCTTCTATTCTTCACCCCTCTTTCGGCCGAAGATCTATTAATCTATTCGGATCCACATCCGCAGGCTTATCACACCAGCACACGTGCCAGCGTGATCGACTCTCGATGCAGCTCTCATCCGGAAATAAACTTCTGTTTAGAAAAAGACGGCAAACCAACCGATACCGAAAACGCCGACGTGGATACAAGCGTCAAGCCACGAGGACAGTGCGTTATCTGGCTCATGGGCTATAATCCATTGCTCGCAGAACGATTAAATCATTACGGACTACACTCTATCCAAGTGGCTTATGCTCGTGAGTGGTTTAGCCAATTAAACACGGAGCCTAAAGAGGACACTCAGCATTTAGGAAATATTCGCTGCGAAGCGCTGACTGGATTAGATACTTCAAAATTTATCCAAATCCCTTTGGCGGACAGTATGCAGGAGCGTGCCTTCCAACTGATAAAGTTTCTCGCCAAAAATCAGCCCACTGCGCGGTGGGATTATTTTTTGAAGTCGGACGGCACGGGTTTAAATTGGGAAAAAATAATTATCGCTGGTTCTTCACATGGTGCCACTTCATCCGCCCGTTTCGGCATTCAACAAAAAGTGGCACGCGTTGTTATGTTCTGCGGGCCACGTGATCAATTCGAAGACTGGCAATCACTCCCCTCAGCGACACCGCCGAATCGCTTCTTTGGGTACAGTCATATTTTAGACGGAGGATGGACCGGTAATCACTACACTCGATCTTGGCTACTATTAGGACTTAATAAATTCGGGCCCATCATTGATGCCGATACGACACCTGCACCCTTTGCTCATTCGAGAAGACTTACAACGCAAGGTGATGTAAAAAACGACCCAGCCAAAGCACATAGTTATGTGCAGCCGAATAAAAATTCTCCTAAAGATACGAAAGGCAACTACCTCCAAGATGAAGTTTGGAAGTATCTTTTCACCTCGGATGTAAATGCGGTCGGAACTGCTGTCGCGCCCGAGGCATCGACTCCGATGAATTTAAGAAAAAAATAATTTTTATCGATGGCTTGCTCTCCTATAATTTTAAGACGTTGATAGACACTTCAAGATGGCTGTGCGTATCGATCTCATCACTCTCTTCCCTGCAATGGCCAACGGCTTCTTGCAGGAATCGGTTATTGGGCGAGCCATTGAAAACGGGTTAATTGAATTTAAAGCCCACAACCTTCGGGACTGGTCGAAAGATAAACATCATAAAGTGGACGATGTCCCCTATGGGGGGGGTCCAGGCATGTTAATGACCTGCCAGCCCCTATTTGATGCCGTGGATGGCCTGGCCACCCCGGGGGCGGAAGTCATCTACCTTTGCCCCGATGGCGAGCAGCTAACCAACGATTTAGCCCGTGAATTAGCCAAGAAACCCCACTTAATCCTAGTTTCTGGCCATTATGAGGGTATCGACCAGCGGTTCCGGGATGCCCGGGTTACCCGCGAAGTATCTGTCGGGGACTATGTGTTAACAAATGGCACCCTTCCGGCCTGTATTTTGGTCGATTGCGTCGGTCGGCAGATTCCTGGGGTACTTGGTGAGGAAAACTCCTTGACTGGGGATAGCTACAACGGCAAGTTGCTCGCCTTTCCGCAGTACACTAGACCCGCTGTTTATGATGGTCTCGAAGTGCCCCCGGTCCTCCTCGGAGGCCACCACGCTGAAATCGAAAAATGGCGTCGGGCAAAGCAAATCGAGAAGACAAAGCAACGAAGGCCCGACCTACTGGAAGACAAATAAAACCAGCCATGAGCAACCATCCCCTCCTCCAATTCGCGACCCAGTCGCAACTTAAAGCTAACCGCGGTGCCGACTCTTTTAAAGTCGGTGACGGCGTACGCGTCTCCACCAAGGTTCGCGAAGGCGACAAAGAACGCACCCAGGTTTTCTCGGGTATCGTGATCTCCCGCAAAGGTGGTAACGTTCAAGAAACCTTTACCGTTCGCCGCGTATCTTTCGGCGAAGGCGTTGAGCGTACTTTCCCTGTCCACTCTCCCAATATCGAAAAAATCGAAGTCGAGCGCGTGTCACAAGTCATGAAGGCCCGCCTCTTCTACCTGCGTGGTCGCCAAGGTAAGTCCGCTACCAAGGTTAAAGAAAAGCGCTACGATCCATCCGCTGAAACCGTAGCCAAGTAATCGTTCAACGATTAACTTTTAAAAGACCCGCTCTGGCGGGTTTTTTTATATTTCAACAGATTCTGCCCGATGGACTAATTTAAATGAGCGACTTCAAGCAAATGAAGCCGTTCATTATTAAGCACTTAAATCGTGTTTTTGGTTAAATCGTGAATAACTCATTAAATAAATTAGCACAATTTGGGAGGTGCAGGCTTGACTCCCCTCCCTTCGCCTGCGTTTTTTCTCTTTCCTCTTTTGGCTAAACCCAAGTTAGGCCTTCTCTCACCTTCTCCCTATTTATGTTACGCATTCGCCTCCAACGTTTCGGAACCAAGAACGAGCCGACCTATCGTCTCGTTGTGGCCGAACAACACATCCGTCGCGACGGTCGCTTCGTTGAAGTTCTTGGTCATTACAACCCAAGCGCACGCGGCAAAGCTGCTCCTCTCGTCATCAACGTTGAACGCGTTGATCATTGGATCAAGCTCGGAGCTCAGCCTTCCGACACTGCTAAGTCACTGGTTAAACGCGCACGCGCGACAGCCAAAGCTTAAGTAAACTTTTTAACGGCGGAAACGCCCCACCCTGACGACGTCTCGCCCCGCCAAAAAGCGGGGCGTTTCGTTTTAGGAGTTAATTAATTTTATTCCAACCGCCTTCGCCATTTTTTTCTAACCTCTGAAAACCGGCTTGGCGCAATTTTTCATCAGAGACGGATTGTTTCATCGCACCTTCGCCGTACTTAATCGTCAGACTGGGTGAATCAATCACCCGACGACAGGGCTCCTTCGTTACCGGATGCAAAGTGAAGTCTGGTGCATCCTTCGGTAAATCGACTTCAAACTCCTGCCCTTCTGAACCATCGGACTTGATCACGATATAGCGTCGGAGAGGCATGATTAATTTTTATTACTACGCGGATCAAAAGCATCGCGCAAGCCATCACCTAAATAACTCAGTGAAAGCAGCGACAGAGCAAAAGTGGTGGCCGGGATAATTAAAAGCCAGGGACACTGCTCCATGACATCCGTTCCTTCTTTGATTAACAGACCCCACGATGTCATCGGCGCTTTAACACCCAAACCTAAGAAGCTCACAAAGGCTTCAAGCATCAATACATTCGGAATCGTCAGCGTCGCATAGACAGCGATGGTGCCCGCTAAGTTGGGAAGATAATGATGAAAAATAATTCCCAGGCGGGATTGACCTAAGGCGACGGAGGCGTCGACAAATTGCCGACTCTTAAGCTGACGCGTCTTCGTGCAAATAATGCGCGCCATGGTCAACCAAGAGACTCCACCCACCGCCAAAAAGATCAGCCAAATGTTTTGTCCGAAAACTACCGTACATAAAACAACAATAAGTGTTAGCGGAAGTGTGCTGATGATATCAATCACCCGCATCGAAAAATCTTCGAAGCGCCCACCTAACTCCGCTGCCACTATTCCATAAATAACCCCAACGAACAAGGCGACCAGCGTAGCAATCAAACCAACGGTAATAGATATTAAACC
>CANCLV010000001.1 GCA_947378905.1 Opitutia bacterium | reverse complement strand
CCACCTTTTCCTGTTCCGGTAATGCTATTTGGGTTTAAACCTGTTTCAGCAGCGATTCTACGCACTGCAGGTGAAGCTTCAAAATTTCCAGTTTTAACAAGGGGTGCAGCCGCCATTTTGGGTGCAGCAGCCGACTCAACTTTTTTGGCGGCGGGTTGCGCTGCGGGTGCGGATGAAGCTGCTGGAATGGGTGAACTTGCTGACGATCCAGCGGCGATCGTGGCGACGACTTGGCCAACGCTCACTTCTGTACCAGCGGGAACCGTAATAGTGATCTGACCATCGATTTCCGCTGTGCCATCGGAAGTAACTTTATCTGTCTCAAAAGAAAATAACGCCTGGCCCTTTTTGACGCTGTCACCGTTTTTAACCGCCCATGTAGATAGGAGGCCACCAGTGATTGATTCACCCATCGAGGGTATTTTGACGTCCACAGCCATAAAAGTAAGAGAATGACTTTGTAAGCACTATCTGACAGTTTCAACGGGGAAATAGGACAATTTTTCACAATATCGGGTCTTCCCAATTGTAGAAGGCCGATGCAATTACCCTGTTAAATATTCTACTGAACGAATTTTAGACAGAAAACGCCTGCTGAATAAGGTCAGATTGCTCGAGTTTATGGACGGAAAGGGCACCGACGGCGGGAGAAGCGGCAGCATCGCGACCAGCATACAAGGGCTTAACGCCTAGGGATGATTCGATAATCGGCGAAATGAAACTCCAGCCAGCCATGTTCTTTGGCTCGTCTTGCACCCAAACAACTTTTGCCGGCGAACCGTATTGGGTATAAATTTTCTTTAATGCCGAAGAGTCGAGAGGGAAGAGTTGTTCGACGCGGACAATCGTTGTGGTCGTATCTTTTCGAGCAGCACGTTCGGCTTCGAGATCGTAGAATACTTTTCCGGAACAAAGAATGAGGCGTTCAGTTTTAACGGCCGGTGTTGCGTCCGCAATTAAAGCTTGGAAATCGACATCGGTAAAGTCTTCGAATTTACTGACGCAGGTTTTGTGACGCAGTAAGCTCTTAGGTGTAAGAACAATCAGGGGCTTGCGATGCTCGGACTTAACCTGGCGACGCAATGCGTGGAAGAGTTGAGCAGGAGTCGAAGGCTGGATGACTTGAATATTATTTTCTGCGCAGAGTTGCAGGTATCTCTCAAGTCTTGCTGAAGAGTGCTCGGGGCCTTGGCCTTCGTAACCATGAGGAAGCAAGAGGACTAAGCCACTCGTCTGACCCCACTTTGATTCTGCTGAGGCGATGAATTGATCGATGACAATTTGTGCACCGTTTGAGAAGTCTCCGAACTGCGCTTCCCAAATAACCAATGAATCTGGGGCTTCTAATGAATATCCGTAATCGAAGCCTAAGACAGCGTATTCAGATAATGTTGAATTAACTAACTCGATAGATTCGCCACCTGGAACGGAATTTAGCGGACAATATTCGGCGTCGTTCGATGGATCGTGAAGTACGGCGTGGCGGTGTGAAAATGTTCCGCGTTCGCAGTCCTGACCTGAAATACGAACTGGGTGTCCTTCTGCGAGTAGGGAACCAAACGCTAAGCCTTCGCCTAAACTCCAATCAAAGTTAACTCCCGATTTAAATGTATCTCTTTTGATATCCAACATGCGCTTGATTTTCGTGTTCGGCGCAAAGTCAGGTGGCATCGTCCAAAGTGACGGTGCAATTTTTTGTAACAACTCCGCATTGGCACGCGTCTCAACGTGTGCGTCGTAGGGAGATTGGAAAGGTTTGAGCTTGGGTGCGGGTTTATTGGCGAGGTCGGCCTCAAGACTGGCGCGTGCACGATCTTGTGCGGCGTTTAATAAAATATCAAATTCGGTGCGGAGGCTGAGCAATTCACCATCAGGTGCAGAACCTGACTCGGTTAAACGAGAAGAGTACAATTCAGTCACACTCGGGTGGGTAGTGATATTTTTGTATAAAATAGGCTGAGTGAAGAGAGGTTCGTCCGTCTCGTTGTGGCCGTAACGACGGTAGCAAACGATATCGACGACGACATCGGCGGCGAATTTTTGTCGATATTCTAATGCGATTTCGGTGGCGAGTACGACGGCATCAGGATCATCGCCATTCACATGTAAAATCGGAGCTTCGATGAACTTGGCGATTTCGGTGCAGTGACGACCAGTGCGACCTTCATCTGGATTGGTCGTAAAACCAACTTGGTTATTGGTAACGATATGAAGTGTGCCAGCCACTGTGTAACCTTTAACACCGGAAAGATTAAGGGACTCCATCACAATGCCTTGACCGGCAAATGCAGCGTCACCGTGAATTAAAATCGGAAGAACCTTCGAGCGTTGAGTTCCGTTTTGTAAATCAACGCGCGCACGGGCACGTCCGAGGACAATCGGATTCACTGCTTCTAAGTGACTTGGATTGTAAGCGAGAGTGAGGGCGATATTTTTTCCACTGATGGCACGACTGCTCTCGTACCCGAGGTGATATTTAACGTCACCATCGCCAGAACTTGTATCTGGAATATAACTTTCGGCAAAGGCTTTAAAGAGAGCTTCAGCTTTCTTACCTAAAACGTTTACCAAAACATTGAGACGACCGCGGTGGGCCATACCGATGATGATATCGTTGATTTCTAATTCTGGTGAACGGGAAATAATACGTTCGAGTGCGACCATCATGCTTTCTCCACCTTCAACGGAGAAGCGCTTAGCACCTACGAAGGTTTTATGGATAAAACGCTCAAATTGTTCAGCCTGAACTAAGGTTCTTAAAAATCCTCGGCGTGTATCGTGATTATAGCCGGAACGTAAACCAGAGCTTTCAACGCGTTCTTGAAACCAACGACGACGTCCTCCGTCTTGAATGTGGGTGAACTCGACTCCGATAGTACCGCCATAGATACTTTTTAATTTAGTTAAAATCTCTGAAAGAGGTAACATCACCCCGCCTAAGAAATCGCCAGTATGGAAAATTTGTGTCGGTGGTAAGCTATCGAGTCCGAGTGCTTTATCGGTTAATTCAAAATAGGGAGTAGGATCGAAAAGGGGATTAATTCTTGCCTGTAGGTGACCTAAAGAGCGGTAAGCTTGAATGGCGGCGAGAACCTTCGCTTGTGCTGAAGCATCAACACCTGATCCTGGTGCCACAGCTGCTGCACCTTTTGCTGGTTTAGGTGGAAGTGATAAACCCAGTTCAAATCCTTCAAAAAAAGCTGCCCAATCTGCATCTACTGACTTCGGGTCTTTTTTCCAACGCTCGTGATATTCTGCCACTAAATCGGCATTCCAGCGTGTGCCTACACTAAGATGTTTCATATGTGTTACGAATTAAAGTTTGATTTGGATTTAACCAGAGGTGCGGACAAGAACAAGCCCAGACCAAACTATTTAGTTAAGATTGAGGGTTGAATGACTTAAAATAAGCATCAATACTGATTCTCTACGTCGATGTCTACCCCAAGGCCGGCAAACCGCTCCTACTCCACGGAAGCCCTAGAACACTGGTTCCAGGACCTACCTGAAGAATGGGAAACCGTCTTTAAAGCAAAAGACTTAAAACTAGGCCGACAGATTTATACAGAGGGATTGGTTAGATCGATTGAACTAAAAACTAATAGCGCAGAAGCTGTTACTAAATTTGATAACAAAACGGTTCGTGCTGTGATTGAACTCGTTGATGGAAAAATTGAGTGGAGAAGTTCCTTACCTGAAGATGAATCGGGCGCGCCTTACGCCGTCGCCGCAATGTATGAAGTGGAAGAACTTTTAGCAGATGAAATTAAAGCTATCGATGATTCGGTACCTGAGGTTCAACCTGTCCTTGTCGTTGAGCCCGAGAAAAAAGATACCTCGTCGCGTCTTGCGCTTAAGCTTCAGGTATCATTTGAGCTAGTATCCGAAGGTTTAACGGCCTCGGCATCGTGGGCGGGCAGGGGCGGACATGCCTATAATTGCTTCGGTCCAGGCGCGGTGCCAGGCGATGAATTGTCTGATGAACAGCGCCAGACTTTATTCCGTTTTAGCACCGTCGCCCACCGTGCAGGATTCGTTTATAGTAAAACAGCTGGCACTTGGGCCATTGATAATATCGGAAGAATTGAAAGATTCGTTCGCGAAGAATTAAATGAATGGCGTAAACGATTCAAACTCGTTGGCGAAGAGTCTCTTAATATTTTCCGTAACGAACAACTCCAGGTCGCTATCGACGCCCAAGCTAACTCGGGTAATGACAAGAAGTCATTTCGTTTGAGCTGGAGTCTTAAGGCCGGCAGTCACCCGTTACTTGAGCACGAGCAAAAATTATTATTAAAAGCCGGTGGTCGCCCGGTCATTTTACCTGGCAAGGGTGTCGTTGCTTACAATGCCTCCGTTGCAGATTTTTCTGAAGATTGGAAAAGTAAAGATGGGGAAGTCCCGCGTTATTTATTACTTTCGTTATTCGATCACCCAGCAGTAGGTACATTGAAATTGAATGACGATTTGAAGGAGTGGAAAGACCGTCTGCTGCAAGAGCCTCCACATCCCGAAGGCTTGCCAACCTATCTCCGTCCCTACCAAGCAAAAGGCGTTGCGTGGCTCGGACGACTCTGTGACCTGGGCGCTCATCCATTATTGGCCGATGAAATGGGCCTTGGTAAGACCGTCCAGGTGCTGGCCTTGTTGGCTTCCAGACCCGCTGGTGACCGCTCGTTGATTGTCTGTCCAGCGAGTGTCATCCCGGTGTGGATTGGCGAAATTAAGCGTTTTCATCCTGAGCTCTCGGCTGATGTCGCAGTTTTAACCGCTGATGACGATTTTGCCAAAAACCCGAAAGCAAAACTTTGGATTTCAAGTTATACGCAACTACGTCGCCATGCTGATCTCTTAGAAAAAACTGAATTCGGTTACGTGGTGCTCGATGAAGCCCAGGCGATTAAAAATCCAGAAGCAAAAACTACGCAGACATGTTTAAGTGTGAAGGCGCTACACCGCATCGCTATTACCGGAACACCTCTAGAAAATCGTCTCACTGACCTGTGGACAATCTTTCGATTCCTTATGCCGGGTCTTTTAGGAAAGCGTGCTCACTTTGAAAAGTTCATGCAACGCGATGAGTCCGCAGCCCACGTTAAAGTACGTCGTCAGGTTTCACCGTTTATTCTACGAAGATTAAAACGTCACGTTGCGTCTGACATTCCGCCTAAGCAGGAAGTCGTCTTGCCTTGTCCTCTCACACACGAACAACGCGCATTATACCAACACTTAACGCAGGGCAGTGGATTATCCGGAGACCTTGCCACAGTTTTATCAAAAGACTCAGCTTCATTCTTAACGCTTTTAATGCGTCTGCGTCAGGTTTGTTGCGACCCAGGTTTATTGCCTGAGAATGCCCATGCGCACTCTACCCATTCAGGTAAAATTACGCTGCTGATTTCTAAATTGTCAGAAATTGCTGCCAACGGTTCCAAAGCCGTCGTGTTCTCGCAATTCGTGACATTGCTTAATCGCGTTAAGGCAAGTCTCGGTAGAGATTTACCTAATCTTCCGATTTTCGAACTTACAGGTGAAACCAAAGACCGCTCATCGCCGGTTGAGAATTTTAAAGAGACCAAAGGACCAGCAGTTTTCTTAGCCTCACTCAAAGCTGGTGGTACGGGTATCACGCTCAATACTGCCGAGTATGTTTTCTTAATGGATCCGTGGTGGAATCCTGCAGTGGAAAGTCAGGCCGTTGATCGTGTTCACCGTATCGGTCAGAAGAATCACGTCATGATTTATCGTATGATCGCTCCAGGCACCGTGGAATCACGCATTGAAGATCTCAAGCAAAGTAAGCGTGAATTATTCTCAGCTATCGTTGGTGATATTCCTGATATGACCGATTGGACGCGACACTTCTCATCGCTGGAATCTTTAATTCGTCTGAGCGATACACCCGCAGCTACTGCATCGGCAGAAATCTCTGACGATGGTGAGGATAAGCACTAATTATTTAGCGATTAGATCGTACTCTTCGGCGCCGGTTACAGTGACATCGGCGAATTCACCGACCGAGAATTTCTTGGGAATCTTCACGATACCATCGATATCCATGGCGTCGCCTTCACTGCGACCTACACCTGGGCTTTCAACGAGTACACGAATTTTACGACCGATAAAGCGATCGCCACGTTCTTTTGAGAGACGTTGTAAAAGGGTCATTGCACGTGCATAACGATCTTCTTTAACTTCCTGAGATAAGTGTCCTTCCATTTTAGCGGCCTTGGTTCCTTCTTCTTGTGAGTATTTGAAAATGCCAACGCGGTCGAATTGAGTTTCTTCGAGGAACTTAAGGAGCTCAGTGAAATCTTCTTCAGTTTCACCCGGGAAGCCGACAATGAAAGTTGTACGAATTGCCATGAGGGGTGCACCTTGGCGCATACGCTTAATTAAATCGCGAATATAATCTCCACTCGTTTCACGCTGCATCGCGGTTAACATTTTATCTGAAATGTGCTGGAGAGGAATATCTACATAACGTGCAACGTGCTTTGACTTAGCGATAGTCTCGATGAGTTCATCGCTCCAGTGAGCAGGGTGAGTGTAGAGTAAACGAACCCAGAAATCGCCTTCAATAGTATCGAGTTCTCTGAGCAATGAAGCCAGTGATTCGCCTTTGGAGGAGTCGACTTTACTGCGTGGATTAGGTCTTTCTTCGGACCAGCGATCCATGCCGAAGTAAGTCGTATCTTGAGAAATTAAATTAATTTCTTTAACGCCTTCTTTAACAAGTTTTTGAGCTTCTTTTACGACGGAGTCTACGGTGCGACTGCGGTGGCGTCCGCGAATGCGTGGAATAATACAAAAAGTACAAGGGTGATTACATCCTTCCGCGATTTTAATATAAGCGCTGTGTTTAGGGGTGAGGCGAAAACGAGGTGTATCGTAATCAGGGATGAACGTTGTGACTTTGGATACGAACTCAGTCATACCAGCTAGACCACCCATCACTTTTTCAATCACCGGCACAATGTTAGTGACTTGATCAAGTCCGATAAAAGCATCGACCTTCGGTAATTCGACTCGTCCTTTGATACCTTCGACGACGGGCAGAGCACCTTGATAACGTTGCGACATGCAACCCGCGACAATGAGCTTCTGATTTTTCTTTCGAGCGGTGGCCTTGCCATCACTCATTTCGTAAATCGCTTCTAAGGCTTCGTGTTTGGACGCGTCGATAAACGAACAGGTATTGACGATCACAACATCGGCTTCGGCGGCATTACTGGTCATGGACATCCCAGCCTTGGCGAGGTGACCAATCATGATTTCAGAATCGATGAGATTCTTGGCGCAACCGAGGGATACGAGTCCTACTTTGACAGACATTCTGACACAAAGACCAAAGATTTCGGAGAAAGCAACCTTGTGAATCGTTTTAGCCGATTTAGAGGCTTAACCAGGCTTCCGCAGGGATTTCTTGAGGTCTGGCTTGTGCCGTCAGACCGAAATCTGGCAAACGCTCAAGCCAGCGAAGGACATCGGTTTGATCCGGGAAAAGCTTCTTGGCCGATGAGCCTACCTGCTTGCGACGTTGAGTAAATAATCCACGTGCTACTTCTTTAGCTCTCGGACTTAATCTGCGTGGATTATCTTTCCGACGCAAAACGAGTAGGCATGAGTCAACTTTAGGTGGTGGGTTGAATGACTGACTAGGCACTGGATGCACTTTGATTTTATCGAAAGCTAGAGCGACTTGGATAGTGACAGCGGACCAATGGGCGGTGCCAACATCGGCCGTTAATCTTTCAGCCGCCTCACGTTGCAGCATGAGCACCATGATGGATGGGTGTGGCCCTCCGCAGATTGCATCAATCCACGGTGTCGAAATCGCATATGGTAGATTAGCAACTACTTTGAACGAACCATCGGGTTTATTTTGTAAATCCGCGAAAGGTTTATCAACGGCATCACCTTCTGTAAGAAAAAAGGTTTTGGGCCAACGCGATTTCAGAGTTTCCTCTAAATGAAACAACATCGTGCGATCGGCTTCAATGGCATGAAGCTCGACGCCTGCTCCGAGTAGGGTGCGACTTAAGGTGCCTAAGCCTGGGCCTACTTCTAACACACAGTCGCCTGATTTTATTTCCGCTAATTCGAGAGATTTACGGACGATATTTCCGTCCACTAAAAAGTTTTGCCCCAACCATTTCTTAGGCATGTGTGACAACTGTGCGAGTAAGTCACGCGTTTCACCCAGAGATAATGGGCCGTCATTCATTATCCGCGGAATGCTTTAAGCAGGGCTGCTGGATTTTCCGCGCGCATTAAAGATTCTCCCACGAGTAGTGCATTCGCTCCAGCTTTACGCATTCGGGCTGCATCTTCGGCAGTTTTGATTCCGCTCTCTGCTACTTTCAGAATCGAAGAGGGCATTTGAGGTATCACACGTTCAGCAAAACTTAAATCAATCTGGAACGTCGATAGATTCCGATTATTCACCCCAATCATATTCGGATTATGTTTAAGAGCGCGTTCTAATTCAAATTCGTCATGCACTTCAAAAAGCGTGTCCAATCCGGATAGTTGTGCCGCAGCATGAATGGGTTGAATTTCTTCATCGGTTAATCCACGAACAATAATTAAAATACAACGTGCCCCGGCTTGGGCGGCTTCTAAGACTTGAAAAGGATGCACCATGAAGTCTTTCCGAATACAAGGAAGCGGGTGGGGGCTTTTGGCCTGATCATTGACGACGTCGATTAAGTCCTGTAATCGACCATTAAAATATTTTGTTTCAGTCAGAACCGACAAGCACTCGGCGCCGGCTTGGGCATAGAGTCTAGCTTGTTCAATAGCATTCACTTCGCTTTTAATCGTCCCCACGCTCGGTGAGGCTCGCTTAACTTCTGCGATTACGGTAATCTGGCTAGAGTTATTGAGTGCATGGCGAAAACCAGGTGACTTATTTCGGGCAGCAAAGACGGCGAACTCTTGGTCCGTAACGGAACGCACGTAAGGCTCAATTTCCTTACGCTTGGCGTCCATTATCTCGGTCAACTTATCCATTCCTCTACCGAAACCACCAAAAGCATTCTGGCAATCGTTTTGACTCCGAGGGCAGAACTGACTCCATCGGGGTATGCAAGGAATTGACCGATTAATCACCACAACGGCCAAACTGCGCGCCCCAGACGGGTGCCCATGGGACCGCGAGCAGACCCACCGAAGCATCTGCGATGCATTGGTCGAGGAGGTCGCTGAAGTCCTTCAGGCCATTGATAAAAATGACGTACCCAATCTCCGTGAGGAATTAGGCGACTTGCTTTTTCACGTAGTACTTCACTCCCAGATGGCTGCGGAGGCTGGACAATTTAATTTCGATGACGTGGCAAACGAGGTAAACGAGAAGATGGTGCGTCGTCACCCTCACGTCTTTGGCAACGGGAATAAACTGGGAGATAGCGCTGCGGTGATTCAACAATGGGAACAAATTAAATTGAAAGAGAAGGGCAATCGTCCTGCCACACTTTTCAAAGATTTACCTCCTGCACTTAACTCAATCTTGCTGGCTCGCGATGTATGGAAACAGATTCACAAGAAGAACCTAAATACCGGAACCTTAGTGGATCGTAAAAATATCGAGAGCAACCAAGAGCAACTAACTGAGGTGGCCGCTGGTAAGAAACTGTTCGAACTCATTGCCGCCTGTCGCAATGCTGGCATTGATCCTGATTCAGCCCTTCGTCGTTTTACTCAGAATGTACAAGACGAAGCGGAAAAGAATAACACAACGCAGACCCAATAATGTCTTCGGTTGAGCCTATTATTGTCCATGTCGCTGGGCGGGCTGTCGAGGTTTGGCCAAAAATATCTGAGCGCTCTACGCGTGTTCGATTATCGGTTAAGCCTGGTCCCAAGATTGTTTTATCGTATCCGCCCCATACCTCTCAGCGGGCAGTATTGGCTTTTCTAGACGATCAGATTCCTTGGTTAGAGCAGGCACTCAGTAAGACGCGGGCCACTCAACCCCATCTCTTAAAACACTTTTCTAAATTTAATTGGGTGACCATGGATGACCGTATTATGACCCTACAAATTAAAAATGGTGGGCGGACTCAGATTCAGATTAATCATGAAGCAGAGACCGTGGATTTAATTTTGCCGAAAGACATCGAAGAGCAGGCAGCGCTTAGGGCTGCACGTAAATTGGCCGAGACTGGACTTAATTTAGCCGTCAACCGATTAGCAAAAAAGACCAAGATAACGGTCGGATCGGTCAGCGTACGCGACCAAACTACTCGCTGGGGTTCGTGTTCTCATACAGGGACACTTTCACTTAATTGGCGTCTCATTTTACTTCCTCCACTTATCCATGATCATGTAATTCTCCATGAATTAGCTCATCGATTACACATGAACCATTCAGATAGATTTTGGGATCAACTGGCCCTGTGGGATCCCGAGTGGAGAAAACATGACCGGGAATTAACTAAAAGATGGAGCACCATTATGGATCTTGGTCATCATGAATAAAGAATACGGTCAATCGCCTGATGAAGTTTTTGATGTCGTTGATGAAAACGACAAAGTTCTGTATCCGCTGACACGTGGAGAGATTCACAAACGTCATCTTCGTCACCGTGCTGTTCATATATTTTGGCTTAATCAAGCAGGGGAACTCTGTTTGCAGCGTCGATCTTATGCGAAAGATAATAGCCCAGGATACTTAAGCAGTTCCTGTGCGGGACATGTAGACAGCGGCGAAAATTATATTCAGGCGGCAGTACGTGAGTTTAGAGAGGAACTGGGCATCACCCTACAGTCTGCGAATTTAATCGAGTTAGACTATGCCCCGTGTCACGAAAGATTAGGAAATGAGTTTGTCGTCTCGTATCTGTTAAAAGGGGATTATGAAGCTCATATATTTAGACCTGAAGTCGACTCACTCGTCTGGCGTACGCCTCAACAAGTTTCACAATGGACGAAGGAACAGCCCGAACTCTTTGCGACACCGTTGCTGCACCTTTTATCCCGCGATAAGATTTTAAAGGGTTTACTGGGATAAAGTTTGAACTTTCAGATTAAAACTTATTACATCTGGGAGTGTCAACGCCCCCGTCAGATCAACCTGAAGTTCCCGTGAATGTTTCCTGGTATCATTGGGTTTGGGTTTTTCCTTTGGCATTATTTTTCAGGCTTTGGCTGGGTACATTGCGGATACAATCTAACTTTAAAGGTTACAGTGATGACGCCAGCCCAGTGATTATAATGCTGTGGCATGAGAGATTATTTATCAGTCCCTTGATTGCTCAGAAATTCTTCTGCCGATCAGTGACGGCATTAATCAGCACCAGCCGTGACGGTGGATGGCTCGTCGCCTTTTTTAAAATCATGGGTCTGCACGCTGTACGTGGTTCCTCGAGTAAAAGAGGGGCCTCGGCACTCATTGAACTCACCCGTAATGTGAAAGATGGACGCAATGCCGGCGTCACGCCCGATGGCCCCAAGGGTCCACGCCGAGTTTGTAAACCGGGCGCTGTTGCACTAGCTAAACTTACCCGCAGCCCATTTTTACTCTTGGGTATTAATTTTCATAGCGCGATTAAACTGAAAAGTTGGGATCAGTTTTCTATTCCACTTCCATTTTCCAAAGTAGATATACACTTCGAAAGTATCGCCTGTCCGCAGCGTGAGGAAAAAGACGAAGAGGTGGCTTTGCGAATCCAGAATCGACTCAACGAAATTTCCGGAGTCTAACTTTTAGCTAAAAGTTTTTCAGTATATTTAGCCAGGAGGTCGGTTTCAATATTCACGCGATGACCTACTTTTCTTAATTTCAAATTAGTAACCTCTAGGGTGTGGGGAATAATCCAAATTCTCACTCCGTTGGGTAAAACATCAGCAACGGTAAGAGACATTCCGTCGATGGCTATGCAGCCTTTTTTAACCACGTAGCGGGATAGTTCAGGGGTCAGCTCGATATCTAATCTCCAATCAGCTCCATCGAGTCCCCAGTGCTTGATTAAGCCACAACTATCGATGTGACCGGTTACAAAGTGCCCGCCCATGCGATCCGTGGGTTTTAAGCTGGGCTCGAGATTAACTACGCTACCGACGATTAAATCGCCTAGGTTTGTAAGTCGTAACGTTTCTTCTAGTAAGACGAACTTGGCTTCGTAGTTATTAAATTCAGAAACCGTCAGGCAGCATCCGTTCACCGCGATGCTTTCACCGAGTATGATATTTTTGAGCAGAGGACTCTTAATCGTAAGGATACACCCACCATTGGGCTTTTTATCAATGGCGCTGATTTCACCGACGGCTTGGACGAGTCCAGTAAACATACCAAAAAAAGGGCCGTTATCCGGCCCTAGAAATTAGTTCTTATGGCCTTCGCCTGGATGTTTGTTGCGTTCTTCTTGTTCTAAACGGGCACGAATCTTGGCACGCTCTTCTTCTTCGAGTGCGCGGAGACGAGCTTGGCGACGATCGTCTTCGTCAACCGCGTTCTTAACTTCGTCGCTTACATCTTCAGATGCTTTTTTAAATTCACGTTTAGCTTTACCGAGTCCGCGGGCCAATTCGGGAATCTTTGAACCACCGAAGAGGAGTACAGCGACAATGATAATTGCCCAGAGAATAGGACCATCAAGTTCAGCGAGGGGGAGGTACATAGAGTTGTGTGATATTGCGATTGCGTGACTGAAGTTAATAGAAACAGTCCTTAAAACCATTAAAATGTCAACCCATGTCTCCCATCGGGAAGTTTGGTACACTGGACACGTCCAGGGGGTGGGTTTTCGTGCCCAAGTTCTCGCTATTGCCCGCGGTTATGACGTAACGGGTTTCGTACAAAACCTAACTGATGGGCGGGTTTATATACACGCCGAAGGGTCGCAAAAAGAGATCGATGGGCTCTGCGAAAATATCGAAAAGTCACTCGATGGACATATCAGAAGCGTCGAACAGAGAGATTTTTCTGGGGTTCGTACTACTAATAACTTTATTATAAAAAAATGAATACTGGTCCAGCGATTGCGGTTAAAGGACTGACTAAAGATTTCCGTATTGGGCTACGCGGATTGAAACTACGCGCGGTCGATAATGTCTCCTTTGAAATTCCTCGAGGTCAGGTCTTTGGTTTGCTCGGCCCCAATGGCTGTGGCAAGAGTACGACTTTAAAAATCATTTTAGGATTGGTTGCTCCTACTGCGGGTGAAGTTTCGATACTTGGTTTTCCGTTTGCGACAACCGCCGCTCGTTCGCGCACCGGGTTTTTACCCGAAGCACCTTACTTTCATAAGTTCCTGACCGGACGTGAGCTGGTCGCCTATTGTGCACGACTGAGTGGTGTAAAACCTGAATCGGTTAATCAAGCAGTGGAACAGGCATTAGCATTAACGGCGATGACTGAGGCAGGTGACCGAACGATTGGTACATATTCCAAGGGCATGTTGCAGCGCATTGGATTAGCCCAAGCGATTGTGCATGATCCTGAATTAGTTATTCTGGATGAACCGACGGCAGGGGTTGATCCCGTGGGCTCAGCGGCGATTGGCCAAATGATAAAAGCCATGAAAGCAAAGGGTAAAACCATTGTCCTTTGTTCGCATTTACTGGGTCAGGTGGAGCAGGTCTGTGATCGTATTGCGATTATGGATCGAGGAAAATTAGTACTCGAGGGCAGGGTGGATGATGTTTTAACCCGTCGTGACCAAAACATTATCACCGTAGAAAACTTAACACCTGAGGCCCGTCGAGCCGCCGAAGAAGTTTTAGCACAACATGGTGCAAAAATAACATCCGTCACGCATCCGCGTCGATCGCTCGATGACTTATTCCGTGAACTCGTGACCGGGAGCCGCGATGCCTAATTTTATGAAATCTTCCCTTATGCGCATTTCGTGGATGACTCGACTGACATTTCTTGAGGCCATTCGTCAGCGCTTCTTCGCCTTCCTTATTTTGCTTTCCGCAGCTTTGGTGCTTTCGTCCGTCTCATTTAGATTTTTAGACTTCGGACACGGAGAATTGAAGTTCGTCTGCGATTTTGGATTCGGTGGCATGTTCTTATTTGGCTCCGTGCTCGCCGTAGTCATGTCCGCTCAACTTTTCTTTGCTGAGATGGATAACCGAACTGCTTTAACCTTATTAGCCAAGCCCGTGAGCCGGACGGAATTCCTTGTCGGTAAATTTATCGGTGTGTGGCTGGTTTTAGGTGTCTTTATTTTTACGTTGTCGACGCTCCTGGGCATCATCCTGTGGGCACGGTGCCAGGAACTGACAGCGGCGGCTTTAGAAGTAGGCAAAGCCCCACCAGAGCTCAGTATTACAGGCCTTTTTTCCTATACCGGTATGCAGTGGGCTCGACTCGGCGTAGTTGCAGCAATGATTCTGATGGTCGCCTCCTTGGCACGTACTTTTCTTTTCACTGTGATTGTCGGCTCGATGCTCGTGGTTGCCGGTCAACTCCAATGGTTAGCGCAAGAGACTTTGCTTAAGCCCGGCGATCTTAACCTTTTTTCAAAATTATTATTAACTGTATCCACTTATATTATTCCCAATTTACAGCAGTTTAATATCGGTGACGCTTTAACGTTGGATCACGGCTCGGTTGCCGAAGGTGCAGTGACGTTATCTTTATTTTCCGGCGCCTGCTATATCGTAGTATTTATTTTTATTGGCAGTTTAATCTTCCGTCAGAGGGAAATTTAATGAAGTCGCTTCGTGTCCAATGGATAATCGCAATCTTTGGTCTCGGGTTGGCTGGTGTCATTGCGGAACTTTCCTGGACGAAGGTTCGCGTCTCGATACCCGAGATGGGGAAAAAACAAATTGAGCCGAGTTTAGGTCAGGGTGTGCTGCTGGGTATCCTGGGAGGATTTCGCACCGTCGTGGCCGATGGTGCCTGGATTAGAAGTTATGTACTTTGGGAGAGACGTGATCGTGCAGGATGTGAAGCTCTGATGCGCACCTCCTGTTTACTTGATCCAAGGGCTAGATTTTTCTGGGAGAATACAGGCTTTGTTGTCGGATATGACATGGCTCACTGGGAAATACGTAAACGTGGCGGTTACGCTAAAGTGAGTGCTGAAATCCAAGATGACTTATTTAAGAAATACGCGCAGCAGGGTATCCGTGTGATGGAGGAAGGTGTAAAGTATACCGGAGGTAATGTCGGGATCTTAATTTCAGCCGGACAACTCTCGGAGTTGAAACTCAAAGATTTTTCACTCGCTGCATCTTATTACAAACGAGCGTCTGAAAGTAAAAATGCACCATGGTTTGTACATTTTATGTGCGCTCGTGCGTTATGGGAAAGCGGACAAATGAAACCCGCCTACGATTGGTATCGCGATGTTTGGCAAAAGAAACTCAGCAAGGAAGATGACCATGCGCCCGATGACTTGGAGCATCTCAGGTTTATGGAAGAACAATTACATCTCGCCATTCTCCAACGTATCCCACGTCAGCCTTGGGAGAAAAATAATTAGTAAGGATTCGAGTCGGACGACTTTTCGGAAGTTTCGCCTGATGCTTTGCGAGGGCCCTTCGGCTTGCGCGGAGGAAACTCGAACCACCAACCTTTATCTTTGTCCGCCACTAAATAAGCTTCGAAAGCTCGATTGGTCTTTCTCGAAATAAATTTCTTTAAAGATGTCTTACCATTATTCAGTAACGCCTTAATGTCCTCTGGAGTGATAGGGCATTTGAGCATTTCGGCACTTAGGCCGAAAGTCTTCTTAGCTCCAGCTTCCGCAGCCTTCTGTGGGCACACGCGGTAGCCTGCAGAAGGCGTTTGTTGAACGGGGAGGCCTGATACCGGGCAATTACCCAGAACTGGCCACTCAGCGTCAAAGGCGTCGGGATTTCCGGCAGCTCCTTCGCGAGGTGGTAAATAGAGAACACCCTTGAGTCTGCCAGTCGGTGGCTTGGGTTTGGTTTTACGCTTCGGCTTTTCGACTCCGTTTTCATCTTTGGCTGGTGCCTCTTCTGGTTTCTTCTTCCAGGAGACAATGGAATCTTCATCCACAAGATCAATATAGCCGGTGTAGTTCTTGCCCGACTTCATGGACTTGAAGTCATTGAATGGTCCGATTCGACGCTTCTCAATCAGTTCAGCGAGTTCGGCAGGAGTAACTTCGTGTCCGTTAACACCCTTATAAACAATGACCATCGGTTTTTTACCATCCGCCGAACGGTCTTGAGAGAAATAACTTTCTCCATTCGTCATCATCGGCTTTTTGTCCGAAGGTGATAAGACTTCAGGTTGCACAACAGTCGGTTCAGGTTCGACGCGACCTTTATTAATGAAATCTTCAACCTGTACTTTAATGTCGGCGATAAATTTCTTGACCGATAGATCGCCGTGTTCGGTTTGTTTTAATTTAAATTCCCACTCACCGGTGAGTTGAGGCTCCGAGAGGAAGGATAAACCTTTGGCGTGAATGAATTGATGTAATTGGAAAGCTTTAGCCATCGGGACAAGTTCTTTGCCTTGTCGTTCTATATATTTTTGACCCAATAAACCTTCAATCGTTTGCGCACGGGTAGCCGGTGTACCTAGGCCGCGTTCTTTCATAGCTTCTGCCAGTGCATCGTCGTCAACCAGCTTGCCAGCATTTTCCATCGCTCCTAAAAGTGATGCTTCGTTAAAACGTGCCGGAGGTTTGGTCGCGTCTTGTTTAACATCGATATCGGCGACCTTCGCTTGTGGCGGTTTGCCATCTGCATCGCTCAGAGCTGGAAGTGTCGCTGCACCTTCTTTATCTTTGTCCTCTTCCGCTTCGGCTTCTTGACCCCAAACAGCACGCCAACCGGCAACGACTAAAACTTTACCGGTGGTGCGGAAATTGTACTGACCGACCTGAGTAGTGCGAACGGTTTCTTCGAACTCAGCCATCGGGAAGAATACACCGACGAATCTACGTACGACTAAATCGTAAATTTTTTGTTCCACTTCTGAGAGTCCGCTCGGAATGGTGCCAGTAGGCACAATCGCAAAGTGATCGCTGACTTTCTTATTATCAAAAACGCGTTTGCCGGCCGAGTTAAGCCAGCCCTTGGATAAAACTTCTTTAGCGAAATTACCGACTGAGTGGCCTTGGATTAAAGATTCCAATACGTTCTTAGCGGTTGGTAAGTGATCTTCAGGCAAGTACTGTGAATCCGTACGAGGGTAGGTGAGTGCCTTGTGTTTTTCGTAAAGAGCTTGGGCTGCACCGAGAGTGGTTTTAGCTGAGAAACCGAAGCGACGATTCCCTTCACGTTGGAGGGTGGTTAAGTCAAATAGACGAGGTGCGCTTTCTTTCTTAGGCTTACATTCATCTGTGACAGTTCCGACGCCAATTTTGAGACTCTCTTCGGAAACTTTCTTAGCGGATGCTTCATCGAAGAAACGTTCAGCTTCTTTGCGATCGGTTACGCCGGGAACCTGGGCTACTCCTTTATACTGTCCTGACTTAATATTAAAGTAGGCTTCAATTTTCCAGAAAGGTTTGGGTTGGAACGCACGGATTTCTAATTCGCGTTCGACAATCAACATGAGAGTAGGGGTTTGTACTCGACCGGCAGGATAGGACTCGCTGCGTGCACCAATTCTTAATGTGCAAAGGCGACTCGCGTTAAGTCCTACAAGCCAGTCAGCCTGCGAACGTCCGACAGCTGAATCGCGTAAGCCAGCCTTTGCTTCACTGGTTAAAAGATTATCGAAGCTACTTTGAATAGCGTCGTTTGTCATACTCGTGAGCCAGAGTCGCTTCACGGGAAGTTCTCGGCCAATCAGTTTGTAGATGTAATGGAGAATCAGTTCACCTTCACGTCCGGCGTCGCAAGCATTGACGATGGTACCCACGTCACTGCGTTTGATGAGTTCTTTTAAAAGTTTGAAGCGTGTACCGTCTTGGCGGTCACCAATAATGGCTTTGAGAATACTGGTATCAACCGTGCCGTCATATTTATCGGGAAGGATGGGTAGATCTTTTAGCGTCCAGCGTTTATATTTCGGATCAAGGTCTTCCGGGTCCTTCAATTTAACTAAGTGACCGACTGCTGAACTAATAATCCACTCGTCGTTTTCGAATACATCGCCTAACTTTGAAACCTTGAGAACTTTAGCCAAATCCGCAGCAACGGATGGCTTTTCAGCGATCACTAATGTCTTTAAAACCGAGCTATCAGTTTTTGCAGAAGGGGCCTTGGAAGATTTTTTTGCCATGCGTAGGATTATAACCGCTTGTCAAATCGTGGTTATATTCCTTGCTCAGCGAAAGAGTCATCAAGCGCGGCAATGAGTGTGGAAATAGTGGCGTCCGTTTCGTCGCCCATGTTGGAGATTCGGAAGGTTTTACCTTTTAATTTTCCGTATCCACCATCGATCACCAGTTTATGACGTGACTTAAGAGTTTTCAGTAAGCGTTCTAAATCTGCATTACGGTCATTCTTAAAGCAGTTTAAACCACGCGTAGCAAATTCTGGGCTCGGTAATAAATTAAAACCTTTAGCTAGTCCCCAATTGCGCACCATTTCATTTAAGCGACGGTGACGTTCGTAGCGATTCTCCAGACCTTCAGCTTCAACTTCGACGAGACGCTGTTGGAGTCCGTAGAATAATGAAATGCAAGGCGTTGAAGGGGTCATGCCCTTGGTGTGGTTATCGTGGAACTCGATTAAATCGAAGTAGTAACCACGATCGGAAAGTTCCTTAGCCCGAGTACGGGCACGCTCACTGACTGAGAAAATCGCTAAGCCAGGAGGCAGGGCGAGGGCCTTTTGTGAACCGGTAAGAAGAATATCAATACCCAGTTCGTCTTTCTTAATAGGTAAGGTGGAGAATGAGCTTACCGAGTCGGCAATTGAGATGACGTCGGGGAACTCGCGGATGACTGCCATGATTTCGGCAATATTAGAAAGAGTGCCGGTGGAGGTTTCTGAATGGATGAAAGTGATGCAATCGAACTTACCCGTTGCGAGTGCTTTGCGGACAGCAACTGGATCCACTGGCTTACCCCAGTCGAATTGGAGAGCCTCCGCATATTTACCGCAGCGCTTGGCTACGTCGTTCCATTTATCGGAAAACGCACCGTTCATACAGTTGAGAACGCCTTTCTTACAAACATTGCGAAGGGCACCTTCCATGACGCCCCAAGCTGAACTCGTACTTAAATAGACGGGGTCAGTGGTATAGAACATTTTCTGAAGACGAGGTTGCATGTCTTCGTACAATGCAACGAAGTCTTTAGATCGGTGACCAATCATGGGCTTGCCCATCGCCTTAATGATGGATTCAGAAACAGTGAGTGGTCCTGGAATGTATAAGCGGTAACTCATTTTTGGAAAGTATTGAGAAGGTCTTTGGAGACGTCGGGGTTTTCGATTCGAACAACTTTTTTGTTCTGGTGGGAAAGGGTAACCGTTTTTGGATGCCAGGATTTGGCTTCTTCGGGTGTGACCTCAGCAAAGGTCATTACTACTAATAAGTCACCTACTTTACCCAAGTGGGCAGTGGCACCGTTCAGGCAAATTTGTCGCGAACCAGCTGGAGCGGGGATCGCATAGGTCTCAAAACGCTCACCATTAGCGATATTACCCACTAAGATTTTCTCGTAGGGAAGCATGCCCACTAAGGCCATTAATTCGCTGTCTATGGCTAAAGAACCCTCATAATCGATGCGGGCACCGGTGACTTCAGCGCGCAGTAACTTGGTGCGTAAAAGGTGATAGAGCATAGACTCGTTGCGTCCCTTCTCAATCGGGTTGCCTGCCTGCGTCAAACAAGTTTGCATAGTTTACACCCATGAGACCTAAGCACCGAGGAATATTTTCGACCCTTCGTGAGGCTATTGCTGGATACGCCACTGACCTCGTTTATGACCGTAAAACAGGGGTATTTGCAACTTTTCTAGGATTCATTCTCTGGCTGCTTTCTCTCGTATTTGAGGTGTTAGTAAAATTTCGTCTGTGGCTTTACCGTCACAGACTCATCCGGGACACCCACCTGGGGTGCAAAGTAGTCGTTGTCGGAAATCTAACCGTGGGTGGTACAGGCAAAACACCTGTGGTTATGAAAATGGCCCAAGTGCTCGCCCAACGTGGACGTAAGGTAGCCATTTTGTCCCGAGGTTATAAAGGTGCGAGTGACTCGATGATGAAGAGATTTTGGCGTTGGCTCACTCAGGGACGTCGCCCGGATCCTCTAACAGTATCTGACGGTAAAAGCGTTCTCGCTGGTCCCGATGAGGCAGGGGACGAGCCGTTCATGTTAGCAACTAACTTAGTAAAGTACGGCGTCATTGTTATTGTTGACCGTAATCGTGTTGAGGGTGGTCGATATGCGCTTCGCCAATATGGCGTGGATACTATTATTTTAGACGACGGCCTACAGTATCTGCCATTACGCGGTCAGATTAACTTACTGCTGGTGGATAGCCGGAACCCCTTCGGAAACCGCAATTTATTGCCGCGCGGAATTCTTCGTGAGCCTGTTCGAAATCTCAGTCGCGCGTCGTATATTTTTCTTACCAAATCAACGGGCACACCAGATCCCGAGTTGGTTGCCTTGATTCGTAAGCATAATCCCAAGGTTGAAATCATTTCCTGTGCTCACGACGCCAAGGAGCTTATCGAAATTGATGGAACTCAACATTTACCGCTGGGTTTCTTAGCCGGAAAACGCATCGCCGCCTTCTCTGGTATCGCGACTCCTGAGCGATTCGAAGAAACCTTATTAGCCCAAGGTGCTAAAATTGTCTCCAACCGTCGATTCCTGGATCACCACGCCTTTAATGACGAAGACTTGGATGAAGTTTTAGAGTCAGCCATCCAAGCAAAAGCTGAACTCATTGTGACAACCGAGAAAGATGCGGTACGCCTACAGTCGCGCTTCCGTCCATCACTGCCACTCATGTATGTACGAATGGAAGTGGATATCCTTGGCGACAAAGATGGATTTAACGGAGCCGTCGAACGGATTTGCTTGGGGTCTTCTTTGCAGCGCTAACTTTGACTGCTGAATGCTTTCTAGCTAACTCTAAGAAAGTCTCCTGCACTTGAGTGTCACTTCGTCCCTTGGATGAGCAGGGTAGATACTGTCCGTCAGAATTAAGCTGTTTAACGTCTCCGAGTTTCTCCGTATAAACTTTGACAATCTCTTTTTCGATTCGAGTACGAAGAACTTTATTTTTGATTGGAAAGACGCACTCGACTCGACGCATGAAATTACGCGGCATCCAGTCGGCACTACCCATTAAGATGATTGGATCACCGACTGAATTCTCAAAACGGAAGAGTCTACTATGTTCGAGGAAGCGACCTAAAACACTGAAAACTTTGATGTTTTCGCTCTTACCCGGTACTCCAGGGATGAGGCAGCAGATACCTCTTACGATAAGGTGAATCGAGACACCGGCATTAGAAGCTTCGTAGAGCGCCTTGATGACTTCGGGGTCCACGAGGCTGTTAACCTTCGCAAAGATTCGTGCAGGTCGTCCCGCTTTAGCCGCAGAAATTTCTGACTTAATTAAATCGAGAATTCCACGATGGAGATGGAATGGTGCAACAAGCAGGTGCTTGAATTTGGGTTTAGCGAGATTTCCCGTTAAGACATTAAACAACAAACCAACTTCGGCGGTAATATCTTCATCCGCAGTGAACAGAGAGAAGTCAGTGTAAAGTCGGGCCGTCTTAGGATTGTAATTTCCAGTTCCCAAATGCACGTAACGTTTGAGGCCACTCTTTTCCTGACGAATAATCAGACAAGCTTTGCAGTGGGTCTTAAGTCCAGCGAGACCATAAACGACGTGGGCACCGGCTTCTTGTAATTGGCGAGACCACTCGATATTATTGAGTTCGTCAAAGCGGGCACGTAATTCGACTAGTGCTGTGACTTGCTTGCCGTTTTGGGCAGCCTCTTTTAAAGCTTCAACAATAGGGGAATCGCCACTGGTTCGATAGAGAGTTAACTTGATTGCAACGACGGAATCATCTTTGGCGGCCTGACGGAGTAAATCTACCACTGGGGTAAATGATTCGTAAGGATGGTGTAGTAAAATGTCCCCTTTGGAAATTTTGGAGAAAATCTTCGAAGGCTCACTGAATTCTGACGGTGTTACTGAAGAAAAATTAGGGAAGAGTAGATCTGGTCGATTCACGAGATCGATTAAACTACTTAAACGCATCATGTTAATTGGACCTTGAATGCGGAAGGTATTATCTGCTGCTAAACCAATTGATTTTAACAACCAGTTAAGTTCTTCATCGGGCACTGAGTCTTCGATTTCGAGTCGTACTGGTGCACCTTTTCTCAAATTACGAATTTCGTCTTCAATAGCGTCGAGTAAGTTAACGGCTTCTTCTTCATCAACGTATAAATCACTATTTCGGGTAATACGGAATGCCCAGGAGCCTTTTAATTCCAAACCAGGGAATAGTCGTTCGATAAAAATCTGGGTAACAATACTAAGTAAAGTGAATGAGCGCTTATGAGTTGGCCCCAGTGCTAAAATACGAGGAAGGACGCGTGGGACGGGCACAACCGCACGACGTGTTTCACCGGACTCTGGATCTCGCAATAAGGCCAATAAATAAAGGCCTTTATTGGTGAGTACTGGGAAGGGGTGAGAGGGGTCAATCGCCAGTGGGGTCAATGCAGGCAAGATGTCTTTGTCGAATCTGTCCGAAAGTTCGTTTAACTCTATTTTGGTAAGTTGTCCCTTAACTTTGTAATCAATGCCTTCTTGGGCGAGGGCTGGAACGATTTGTTCCTTCCAACAATTTTGCTGTGAGCTGACCAAACTATGGGCACGTTTTAAAACTTCTTGTAAGAATTCACGAGTTGCTGGGTGACTTGCTGATTCTTCCTGCTGCATAATACCAGCAACACGGATCTCGAAAAATTCATCTAAGTTTGAACTTACAATCGAGAGAAAGCGTACACGTTCCAAAAGTGGTACTGTAGGATCTTCGGCCAACTCCAAAACACGTCGGTCGAAACTTAGCCAGCTGAGCTCACGGTTAAACATTTCTAACTCATAACAATTCGTGAAAGCGTTGTCACTATCACACGATAAATTTTGAAATTTTAACCCAAAACATACAGATGTTCGTCACTTTCCTGTCACAAAGGCCCTAATTACGACTATTTTGTCGGCTGAGCAGCCCAAACAATCTTGAGGTCGGCACTATTTAACAATCTGACTTTCGCCGCAGGAGGCTGTGAATGGCTGACAATATCACCGCGTTCAAATTTCGAGGCCAGAATCTTTACATCATGCTTAGAGAGACCACGTGTGGAGACTTCTACGGTTTGTAATTGTCCATGTTGAACACCAATAAAACGTATAAGCCCTTTGATTATTTGGATATCGGATACGATACGAATGGCAGAACTATCTAAGCGCGGAATCTTTTGATTGGAGAAAGCAGCGAAGGTGAAGCGGACATCACGTAAGTCGCGATGTAATTTCCGATTAATAAATTCCGTTGTCGACGGTACTTGCCAGTAACGAACCTCGTGAGACCAATGAACGCCATCGGCTAGTTGCGGACAGGGGTGAGCGTCTAACTCGGGACCGATTCTTGAAATAATTTCTTCAGCAGCAACCTGATCACTCAGTTTTTGTAACCGTTGCGATGTGACCTTGAGGGCTGGCTCTAAAATTAAAATAAGCCCATCGGGTGTAAGCCGATCTTTCATCGACTCTATCCACTGTATGAGTGCAGGCTGACCGAGTGACTTCATTTCATTCAATACGAATCCAGCGATAATAATGTCAAAGGGGCCCGCTGGCCAAGTGTCAGCTCGGTGAGCATCTCCAATCCTCGTTTTTAAATCGTATTTATTGCCTAAAACCGCTTCTGCAAATGGCTCGAGTGCAGCCAGGGCCGTAGCCGAGTGATCAAGAGCATTTAACTCTAATTCAGTTACACCTAGCTGTTTAAAATAGTGAGCGCAGGCGACGCCACATGAACCAGGGCCAGACCCCAGATCTAAAATACGAAGTGGGTGACTCGGTGCTTTCCACTGTCTAGCCTCAGTGATAAATCGAAGGGCATAGGATGTGCGAACAAAACTTTGTGGCAGAAAGAAAAGACCGTAGGCAGATAATAATTCGTTATCCGCAAAGTAATCCGGAAACTTTTTATCGGGTCTATCTATCGTAAATAAATCAGAAAGTCTCGCCACGGATGGAGTGATTTTCTCCAACGCTTCTTCGCCGTTCATGCCTGTAGTTTGCTGGACAAAATTTATCCAGTAGTCTTCCGCAACTTCGGGATATTGATTGAGCGGATTAGTCTCCGACATTGCGACGACCCTCCAGCGCACTGCGAAGCGTTGCTGAGTCAGCAAAAGTTAACCCGCTGCCACTGGGTAATCCAAAGCCAATACGACTTACCTTAATGTCGGCACGAACGTTGGAGATACTTTCGCGAATGTAATGACAGGTAGCTTCACCTTCAATATCGTTACCCAGCGCAAGAACGACTTCGCTAATCGGCTCATCCTTGAGTCTTTTTTCAAGGGACGCTAAATTGAGATGCTCCGGTCCAACTCCGTTGATGGGGGAGAGTCGTCCGTGGAGTACATGGTAGGTGCCCCGGTGGGCTTGGGAACGCTCTATAGCGAGTAAGTCAGGTACCTGTTCGACAATACAAAGTGACGTCGCTTCGCGCTTAGGGTCGACACATACCTCGCAGAGATCTCCTTCGGCAATACTACCACAGCGGTTGCAACGTTTTACCTGCTTTGCAGCAGCGGTAAGAGATTCGAGGATGGGGCCTAATTTTTCAGGCTTCTCAACCAATAGAAAGAGAGCGATTCGTTCTGCCGAGCGGTGACCCAAGCCAGGGAGCTGACGGAGAAGTTGGCGAACTTTTTCAAACGAAGGAGTCACGAATAAATGAACCTCACTTATATCTGATATTTAGTCAAGGGCTCAGCGATGTTTACAGATTGCCTGTCCGACAAAAAGAATTGTTTTATAAGTCTAATCAATGTCCGCCCCAATCAAAATTGAAATCGTCGGTGACTTTGTTGCTATACAATGGGCCGACCTAACGGAACATTTTTTGAGTGGGGAGTTTTTGCGTGAACGTTCACCGAGCGCCGAGAACATGGGCGAGGTGGATATTCTAGGCAAGCGGTGGGGCGGGGACGGCCCGCGACAATTCCCAGGCGTCAGCGTCATCCAATTATCAAGAGTTGGTAACTATGCTGTAACCTTTGAGTTCAGTGATGGACACAAAACGGGTATCTATAGTTGGGAATACCTAAGACAGATTGCTGACGTACAGAAATAATTTTTACTTGTTGCCCCCGAGGTAAAAATCGCCGAATGTAGGTATGTGAAAAAAACCTACGTCTTGGACACGAATGTTTTAATTCATGATCCAGAATCGCTCTTTAAGTTCGATGAGCATATTGTAGCAATCCCAGTGGAGGTTCTCTCCGAACTGGATCGCCACAAAACGCAGCCTGGTCAGTTAGGTGCCAGCGCCCGTCGTGTGAACCGCACCGTACGTTCTCTCTTCGAAAATAAGAGCTTAAAAGATATTGTCGAAGGCGATGTCACTAAGCCTGGTGCCTTGCACGCCGACTTACGTGATGGCGGTGAACTCAGAATCATTGTTAACGAATCTTTAATTCGCGACCATTTCACTGGGCCGAAAAATGAACGTCTTCGTGCAGTATTCATGCAGGTCGATGCGCCCGATCACCGCATCATTGCATCTGCACTTTACCTACGCGACACATCCAAGGGTCCGGTTATTTTAGTAACCAAGGATGCCTGTATGGCACTTAAAGCTCAAGCCCTAGGCCTCGAAGTACAAGACTATCGCAATGACCGTATTGAGATCAGTGATTACGGCGAGTATCGTTCGATTCCGATTTCGGCAGCCGCGATGCGCGATTTTCGTGATGTGGCCCAAGTTGCAGTTAATTTTAAGAAAGACGATCCAGCTCCCATCATCAATGAGTACGTGATGCTAACATCAGATTCGTGGACAGAACCTGCCCGTCACGTCGGCGATGGAGCGTTTGTGCCGCTAGGTCTTTACCGAGAATTTATTTCCACAGCTAGTGGAGCACGTAAGGGATTACAAATGCCACGCGGAATGCGCGTCATACCAAAAAACTTTGAGCAATGGATCTTCCTCGATGCACTTCTTAATCCCGACATTAAATTAGTGACCTGCTTTGGCCGCGCCGGAACGGGTAAGACATTCTTATCCATCGCCGCTGCACTTTCTCAGGTCTTAAGCGATTTCTCACCCTATAAGAAATTGTATGTTTCTCGTCCAGTAGTCCAAATCGGTAAAGATATTGGCGCACTACCTGGAACCAAAGAAGAGAAGTTATCTCCCTATATTCAGCCTTACTTCGATAATCTTGAGGTTCTATTCTCGCGCACGGGAGCACCTGCAGCAGCCCAAGTCCCCGCGAATACTAAACAAAGCATCGCCACGGACTCTCAGAGAAAACAGAAGAAAGCTCAGGCAATGAAAGCAGCTCAGCCTATTTTCGGTTCTCAGTTTCAACAAATTGGACAACCTAGAAAACCCTACCAGTGGCTCATTGATTCAGGTTTAATCGAAATCGAAGCGATGACCTTTATTCGCGGTCGCTCCATCGGGCATGCGTTCATGATTGTTGATGAGGCACAAAACATGACCCCTCATGAAGCCAAGACCGTGATTACTCGTATCGGTGAAGGCTCCAAAGTGGTACTCATCGGTGACCTCGATCAGGTCGACACCCCTTACCTCGACAGCAAATCTAACGGCCTCATTCACACGCACGAACGAATGAAAGGGCATAGTATCGCCGCTAACGTCAGATTACTCCAAGGCGTACGTAGTGCACTTTCTGAATTAGCCGCTCAGGTAATGTGAACAATTTTAGCTGGGTAAATTCTCCCAAGGATTAATCCAATCTTGCTCACATCGCGGGGGTCTATTGGCTTGTCCTAGTGGAGAAGGAAACCCCCATGCAGAAACAATACCGGGAGTTGCGAGACAAACTCGCACCAGGTACTCTTTTGCTATTTCGACTGGGCGACTTCTATGAAGTTTTTGGCGAGGACGCGGTTACGGCCTCTAAAGTTATTGGCTTAACACTGACCAAGCGACACGAGACGCCTATGGCCGGCTTACCGTACCATGCGGCACCTAATTACGTAAATCGTCTCCTAGCTGCAGGCTGGAAGGTTGCCATCTGCGATCAGCTCGAAGCCCCAGTCACCGGCAAACTGGTTCGCCGCGGTATCACTCGTATCCTCACACCAGGCACCGCATTAGAAGATTCTCAATTAGACTCACGGCGCGGTAATTATCTTTTGGCCCTCAACTGGAATAAACAAGGTTGGCATGCATCGTGGTTAGATGTCTCAACTGCTGATTTCCGCATCGCCACTGACACTCAAGTGGAACGTTTGTTGTCACTTTTACACTCTATCAATCCGCGCGAAGTTTTATTACCCGAAGGCTTGGAAGTTGAACCAGCGTTCAGTCAGTTGCTCGAGATATTTTTAGAAGGAAGATCTGTCTCGCGTCTACCGAGTTGGAATTTTGATGGCTCGACTGGATCTCAGTTAGTCTGCCAAACACTCTCTGTGCACAGTCTGGCAGGCTTTGGACTCAATGACACCCATCCTGCACTCGGTTCAGCAGGAGCAGTCCTAGGATACGTTACCGATTCATTGTGTAGTCGTCCTCAAAATCTTTTTAAAGTTACCGAACTCAAACTCGGCTCATCAGTGCTTATCGATGCCGCCTCGGCCAAGAACCTTGAACTCTTTAATGGCACCACTGGTTCAAAGGAAACATCGCTACTGGAGTCGATTGATCGCACCTGCACCGCTGGCGGAGCCAGACTGCTGGCGCTGTGGCTGACCGAACCCTCCACAGATTTAGCAATCATTCAACAACGTCAGAAAGCCGTCACTGGTTTCATCAAGCACCCCGGTGCGTCTGCACGTGTGGCCGAATTACTTAGCAGCACTCGAGATATCCCTCGAATTTTAGCACGGCTACAGAATCGTCTACGCAATCCTCGTGAGTTGGGCGGCATTCGCGATTCTCTTAAAGCCTTTCCTGCTCTCAAAGAAGAATTAGCAGCCTTACCTAATCCTGCCGTTCAATTATACGCTGAAAAAATCGATAGTGAAAACGAACTGCTTGTTAAACTAGAGAAAGCCCTAGCTGACGAGTTACCGATCGATTTGACAGACGGTGGAGCGTTACGTACCGGTTTCGACGCCGAACTCGATCGATTACGTTCACTCGCTACCGACAGTAAAACATGGATATCTGATTTTGAACGTCAGGAACAAACCCGAACTGGTATCAAAAATTTAAAAGTAAAATATAATGGGGCTTTCGGGTATGCAATCGAAGTGACCAAATCTAATCTAGATCAAGTTCCCGCTGACTATATCCGCAAACAAACCATGGTTAACGCCGAGCGTTACACCACGGAAGAACTTCGCAAAAAAGAGAGGGAAGTATTACGTGCCGATGAACAAGCACTTTCACGCGAGTTAGATTTATTTCAGCTTTTGCTGAACGAAGTGTTAGCGAAAACTTCTTCGCTCTTAGCAAGTGCTCAAACTTTGGCTGAAGTTGATATCTTACATGGCTGGGCGGAGTTAGCCCGTGAGTCAAATTGGTGCTGCCCCACAGTAGATCATTCTGATGTTATAAAAATCAAACAAGGCCGCCACCCAGTTATTGAACGTGTTTTACAAAACAGACCAGGTGCTGGGTCATTTGTACCCAACGATACCGACCTTCAATCTAGTAAAGAGCAAATTGCACTTATCACAGGCCCCAACATGGCCGGTAAGTCTACTTACATCAGACAAGTAGCGCTGATTGTTTTACTCGCTCATATTGGCTGTTGGGTGCCCGCCACCGAGGCTCATATTGGATTGGTCGACAGAGTCTTCTGTCGTGTAGGTGCCTCCGATGAACTGGCTCGAGGTAATTCCACCTTCATGGTGGAGATGAATGAGACCGCTAATATTTTAAATAATGCCACCGTTAAGTCCCTCGTCGTACTGGATGAAATTGGACGAGGCACCAGTACCTATGACGGCATCAGCATCGCATGGGCGGTAGCCGAACACTTACACGGTAAAGAGAATGCAGGCCCACGAACACTCTTCGCGACCCACTATCACGAGCTAACACAATTAGCCTCTTCGCTGAGTCGTTTACGCAATTGGTCTGTCGCCGTCAAAGAATGGCAGGATGAAATTGTTTTCATTCGTCGTGTTGTGCCAGGCGCAGCTGATCGCTCCTACGGCATACAAGTTGCAAGATTAGCAGGGATGCCACCTGGTGTGGTATCACGTGCACGTGAAATTTTATCTGGTTTAGAAACGGGCGGAGGTTTACCCAATAAGCAGGTCGTCACGACTGCCGACGTCAGTCAACTTGCCATACCAGCCAAGGTAACAAAGAAAGAAACGAAAACCCCCGAAGCTAAAACTCCGCCTGAGAAAAAGAATCAAGGCCCTGAGTTGGATTTATTCGGGTAGATCGCGGTGCTCGTTCCAACTGCACGAATTAAACTTGGCCCAACAGCCTTCGTGGTGGGATTGATCGTAAATCGGCGAGTGAACATCGACTGCTTCACTATTGAGTGCTTTGCCGAGGACTTTAGGGAAATCTACTGCGAAGCGCTCCCAGTCACAGCCTGCTAGGAGTGTGCGTGAAATGTAACCTTCAATTAAAAGACCGTTTTTATTACGTTTTTGGGCCGCACCAGCGACTTTACGATTATCTTCCACCAAGACCAAGTCATGGGGCTCGGCATGATGCTCACATTGATCGGGAGCTTTAAATTCTCTCTGACTTGAGGGTAGTGGAACTAATTTAACTTTGAGTTTTTGGGCAAGTAGACATTCGAGCATTGCGCGATGGACTGTTTCATAAGCCTCCAGAGTACCCGATTTGTAGAGCGGATGTTCCGGCGGAATCACAATTGCAAATGTCCAATCCTCGATGTGGGAAACTAAACCTCCACCGGTTGAACGACGAACCAGTGGAATATGAGCAGGCACCACGGCACGATATTTTTTCCATTCTTGGGAAACGCCAAAAGTGTAAGCGGGTTCCGACCAAGCAAAAGGGCGATAACGAATATTTTTCGGATGCGGATAGTGATCGAGCAACAATAAGTTGGCCGACATATTTGCTACGGCGGTGCTATATTCGCGGGGTAGTACATCCATATTAATAATCTAACGACTTCTGGAGTAAACGCACGACCTTTCTGCCAGTTTCCTTTTCATACCAATCCTCACATCCGCGAGGTACACGTAATTCCCCTAATTGGTCACTAAATGTCTGTGCGGGTGTCTTAAGTTTACCGGCCAGGGGGTGAAGCAATAAGCTAAGATTGCGTGGACGCAGGGGGTCGTCGCTGGCGTTTTCCCGAGTCACTGGCTGAAGTAGTTTTTCTGGATTAAGTCCAAAGTGCTCGGCAATTTTCTGACCAATCGAGTAACGACTCAGTGCATCTAATCCCGCCCAGTGATAAACTCCATTCAGCGTTGTTCTTTCGCACAACTCAACAGCTACATCAGCCAAGTTACTGTAAGAGACTGGTTGACGAATCTCGTCGGTATAAAGTGAACTCGTTTTACCCGACACCCACTCATGGAAAAGTCTTTCATGTAGTGAGAATTGCCCGGTAAAAGAATTTCCATTGAGAACTGAGGTGCGAATTACCGCAGAATGTTCTCTGCCATAATTGAGTACGGCAACTTCACCAGCCGCTTTTGTTAAGGCATAAGTATTTAAAGGATTGGGCTGATCGGTATGACCATATTTACCGGATTTCCCATCGAAGACCATGTCCGTAGAAAAATGAATGAGTTTACCACCTACGTGAAAACAAAGTTGGGCTAATTTTTTAGGTAGATGCTCATTCAGCTCTGCCGCTAATTCTTTATTCGCTTCACAATCATTTACTTTGGTTAAGCCTGCGCAATTAATGACCGCCTGAGGGAATTCTTCGAGTATCAGTGATTGCAATTTAACATCATCGCAAAGATTCATCTGCAAGAAACGAACGGGTTCACTGAGATGGAGAGTGTTTTTGCCACCGATTGCCAAAACATCATGCCCACGACGTTGGGCGGCCTCAACTACAGCCCGCCCCAGAAATCCAGTGGCTCCTGTAACGATAATTCGCATGTCGTGATTTAACATAAATAAACTGATTTAGGCAAGCGGGGAGGGCGTTCCGACGCTTGCAAAATGTCGAAGTATAGTTTGGTATTAAACTTTATGCCGACCTATTCCGAATTGGCCAATCAACCGGTGCTCTCTCAGCCAGTCTATGAGGCAGGGCGTCCTATTGAAGTGGTGGCTCGTGAGTTCGGCCTCGATCCTAGTTCTGTCATTAAACTGGCTTCCAATGAGAACCCATTAGGCCCTTCGCCACTGGGACTGGCCGCCGCCAAAAAAGCTTTAGAGTCCGCTCACCTTTATCCTGATGGTGGTTCTACATTTTTGCGCGAAAAATTAGCCAAGGTTTGGTCCATGCAACCGAATCAATTTGTGATCGGTAATGGTTCCAACGAAGTCATGATTCTTTTGGCTCAAGCTTTCCTGCGCCCAGGCAACGAAGTTATTTTCGGGTCACAAGCTTTCATCGTCTATAAATTAGCAACACTCATGCAAGGGGCTACACCTGTCGAAGTGCCCATGCCCAATTTCTGTCACGACTTAAAAGCCATGCGTGCCGCGGTCACCGACAAGACACGTATTCTATTTTTAGCTAGTCCCAATAATCCCACCGGTGGAACAGATAACCCACAAGACATTATTGAATTAGCAAAGTCATTACCGGATCATGTAATCTTTTGCCTAGATGAAGCTTACACCGAGTATTTAGATTCATCAGCGGACTTGCGCGAACTCATCAAAGCAGGACGTAAAGTTGTTGTTACTCGCACTTTCTCAAAGGCGTATGGCTTGGCCGGACTACGTGTGGGCTACCTCATGGGTTCCAGCGAAGTTTGCGGACTTCTCAACCGTGTACGTCAACCTTTCAATGTTAATTTGCCTGCCCTTGCCGCCGCCGAAGCCGCTTTAGATGACCAAGAATTCTTAGCTAAAAGTAAGAAGATCAACGCAGCAGGCATCGCTCAATTAGGTCAGGGGCTCAAGGCCTTGGGCTTTAAATATATCGACGGCAAAGCAAACTTCTTGGCTGCTCAAATTCCCAATGCAGAAGATGCATTCATCCAATTACAAAAAGTGGGCGTCATTGTCCGACCCCTTAAGGGTTATGGTATGACTGGATGGCTTCGACTCACGATTGGTACCGAAGCCCAAAATGCTCGCCTGCTGGATGAGCTCAAAAAACTTTAATATGAATTTTGAAGAAGCGATTAAACTCTGTCACGAAAAAGACCCACGCTACAGCCCACAGTCTTATCACTTAGTAAGAATGGCATTAGATGCCGCTCAAAAACAAGTTCACGGCGAAGAAAAGAAGGGTAGCAAGAAAACTAATCGTCACGTAACAGGCAAACAACTCCTAGAAGGATTCCGCTTACACACTTTAGAAACTTATGGTCCACTTTCTTATGCCTTATTAAACAATTGGGGCATCAAGAAGAGTGTGGATGTTGGTAATATCGTATTTAACATCATAGATACTGGGCTTTTTGGACGTTCGGCCGAAGATCAAATTGAGGACTTCGTAAACATATACGATTTTAAAGATGCGTTTTTAAAACCGTTCGAACCCAAAGAGAAACCCACTAAGCCGTAACCCAAGAGATTGCTTTGACCTGGCGACATCCAGGCAGCTCCCGGATTTTTTGTAATAAACTTTTTTCGAAGAATCTGGCTTCGGATTTTATAACAGCACTTTCACATTGAATAATTAGTCGTCCGTCTTCGATGACTTTTAATGGAGCGCATCGTCGGGAAAGCTTTAGCGGCAATAATTTATTCCATGAAGCAATGATGGCATCCTCTGGCACTGGCTTATCGAGTCGCAACTTACGAAATGCCTGCGTCACCGCATCGTCAATGGAGACACTATCGCGTAGCGTGGATCGACTTCTGTCTTCCGGTAGTCCGCGCAAGTTCGCCAATAGATTTATAACATTTCGAGAAAAGCGACCTTTCTTCTTACCTTCAGTTAAAACGGCACGAACCACATAAGGAATTTCTTCTAACTTTTCAGCGCGTAGGCAGTTTTCAGGTGCATGACGGCCACCGACTACGATACCGAGGACGCCTGCATCACGTGCACCGCTGCCGTCTTCATCTGGATTATCTCCAATGTGGGCTAATTGATTCAATGGCACCTGTAGAGTGCGTGCAACATGTTGGAATGCGCGTGCGTCTGGCTTACGATAGCCAATTTCATCCGCTAAAAATACACCGTCTAAGAATTTGAAGAGATCAAGTTCTTTCAAAATCTTGTGCATTCTTACGTCAGCATTCGAAAGGACACATACCTTTAATCCTAAAAATCTCAGTGCAGTCAGCGTACTAATCGACCCTGGAGTCAGCTGCCATGATTTAGCTGATGCAAAAGCCGTCCAGCATCTCTCAGCAACATCATCACGTTTCTCATAGGGTAAGTCTTCACCAAAAGTTCGTACGACGACTTCTTTCCAAAACACTTCCGGTTTAAGTTTTGGTGAAACGCTTTTGAAAGCCGCCGGGAATCGATCATTCATTGTCTTTGCTGAAATAGTGACTCCGCATTTTTGCGCGACCTCGGCATACACCGCACCCACCGATGGGTAGGGCGTAAGTATAGTCCCTACTAAATCTAGTGTAATGGCTTTTAAGGCACGCATATCTCTCTAAAGATGTTTTTATATGTTTTTATTCAATATTTTGAGCAATATCGAATATTTGTATGAATTGACCCTATCTCTCGGCTTGTTAAATTTCCAGCCTCAGTCATACACATCTTATGCACTTCACACGGTTTACCCCCCTGGCTTTAGTTTTAATTGCTGTGTCTATTATTGGATGCAGCTCCAGCTCAAGAACCCAAAAATCGATTAACTTTACCAAAGTCTACGTCGAAGCTCCACAGACGTCGGATTCATCCAACGTTGTTCAATTCAACTCCACTGTAATTGAAACGGCTGAAGGCGAGCTAAGAAGCCGAGGATACACCGTAGCTAATTCCAAAGCCGATGCAGATGCGACACTCCGCAGCACTTGGCATATTTCGAACAGTAATAACAGTATGCGCAAAGATGAGGTTTCAATCTCACTTTCAATGAGCCTTTTCAATAAACAGGGACAAAAAGTGTTCTCAGGTGATTCAGGTTCAGGCGTGCCAATTAGTTTCTGGAGCGTAGCCAAAACAGCGACGGCCGTTGATAATGTCTTGTCCCGTCTGCCTGTTGCCGCTGCACCCGCTAAGTAAGTCGATCACGAGCCTGTAGCTTTTGTTCTATCTCAATCTTCAGTTGAGATAGTTTCGGCATACTTACGCCTGCCGCCAGACCCCGTCGAAGTGGCTCACCCCACAGGCCTGCAACTTCCACCTCTCGTCCCTCTAGGTAATCAATCAAGCTAGAGGGTCGGTATGCACCCATTCCAGCAGTCACTTTTATCTGCCGTTCAATATGTTCATCTTTGAAGGGAGCTCCACATGCCGCTGCAGCAGCCTGTACTTCTTTCATCAGTTCTACGGCACGTTCGCGCAGTAAGACATTAGACATGATTTTGTCTGTGGTTATTCCTCCGCCAGCGATAGACAGGCCATTAAAAGGAATATTCCAGCAAAGTTTTTTCCATAACACGACGTCGAGCGATTGTTCAGACTGACAATCGACACCAGCATCAGAAAATAATTGGACGCACTGCTTAACTGACTCAGTTGGCGGACCGAAGGCTGAAGCCATGCGAACATAACCTGAATGAGTATTTTTAACAATACCGGGGCCGATTCGATTAATGCAAACGAAACAAAGACCAGCGACGATTCTCTCGACTGCAATTACCGAGGCAAATGTCTCACAATTTCCCATGCCATTTTGTAGTGTGAGCAGGACAGTATTTTGCCCGATCAAAGTTTTAATAAAATCAGGCAGAGTGAGATTGGCAGTCGATTTGGCAGCAATCACAATTAAATCACAAACTCCGATTGAACCACAGTCAGGGTAGGCTTTCTTAATCTTAACAATTTTGTCTCCCTTGGCGTCACGCATGCACAAGCCTTGCTGATTAATGATTTCACAATCACGTCGGGTCACAAAATAAACCTCGTGACCTTGTTGAGCTAACAGCCCGCCATACCATCCTCCTACGGCTCCAGCTCCGACGATTGTGATTTTCATTTTTGATTTAAATTTCGACGTACCATCGAGTGCACAATCGACTTACTTTGCGTTGGAAAATCTAAGGTGTAATGCAGGCCTCTGCTTTCATGCCGCTGCAACGCACAATCAATAATCAATTCAGCAACTTGAATTAAATTACGTAATTCAAGTAAACGAGGCTCCACCTTGAAGTTCCAATAGTATTCACGAACTTCTTCGCTCAGTGTACGGATACGTGTTTGTGCGCGTTTCAGTCGCTTAGTTGAACGAACAATTCCGACGTAATCCCACATGGTTCGACGAAGTTCATCCCAGTTGTGCGTTAGAACTACGCGTTCATCTGGATCCCCTAATGCACCGTCTACCCATGCTGGTAGAACAAAATTACCAATCACTTGGTTTTTAATTTCATTATCAGCGGCCGCAGCCCCATCGTATGATAGCACCACCGCTTCCAAGAGAGAATTAGAAGCTAAACGATTAGCGCCGTGCAGGCCCGTGCTCGCGACTTCACCAACCGCGTAAAGCCCAGGCAGGGTGGTACGACCACTTAAATCTGTGGTAACTCCGCCACATAAATAGTGAGCTGCAGGAACCACAGGAATATAATCTTTTGTTAAATCGAAACCAGCCTTGAGGCAGGTAGAGTAAATATGTGGGAAACGTTCAGCCAAGTGTCCTTGGGCAACTTTAGTAATGTCGAGTAGTACGTGAGGGGCTCCATCGCGTTTCATGACTGAGTCGATCGCACGAGCGACCACGTCGCGTGGGGCCAAATCGCCCAACGGATGAAAATCCTTCATGAACGCACGACCATTCATGTCCCTTAGAATCGCGCCTTCACCACGCACCGCCTCTGAAATCAAGGCACGGCTACCATCCGAAGATTTTAAGGCCGTAGGGTGGAATTGCACCATCTCCATGTCTCTTATTTCAGCTCCTGCACGATAGGCCATCGCAATACCATCGCCGGTTGCGATATCAGGATTTGTAGTGAACTGATAAACCTGACCGATGCCGCCCGTTGCCAAAACTACAACAGTAGCCGATAAAGTTTCTACCTTACTTTGCTTGGTATTTAAAACGTGAACTCCGACAACTCGATCTTCCACGGTATTCACGCCAGAGTTTTGAATTTTAGATAGAGTGATTAAATCAATCGCTAAATGGTGTTCGAGAATAGTGATATTCTTTTGTAAATTTACGGCACGAATGAGGGCAGACTCAATGGCACGGCCAGTCATGTCGCGTGCATGAAGTATTCGTCTTTTGGAATGTCCACCTTCACGACCTAAATCTGGATTTCCATCGGCACCGTTTTCAAATTTCACTCCCCACTCAATCAATTCGGCAACACGAGCAGGTCCCGACTCGATAATATGCTTCACAGCATTCAGCTCGCACAAGCCATCGCCAGCGGTGAGCGTGTCATTGACGTGACTCGTGAAGTCATCCGTTTTGTCGGTCACACAAGCAATGCCACCTTGAGCCCAATTGGTGTTAGATTCACTGCTAGTCTTCTTGGTAACAACAGCAACTGAACGGCCATAGCGGGCTAAATTGAGGGCAAAACTAAGCCCCCCAATGCCACTCCCAATAATAATTGCGTCGAATTGCTTGGCCATTCGTTGAAAATCTACGGTTTACTGGGCTAGCAACAAGCGAGATTTGACGAAATGGCGACAATCTTCATTTAATCGACCTTGTGGAATACATTCTCATCGGCATTTGCGTACTAATTACGGCTTTTTTCGTAATGGCAGAAATGGCATTGGTGTCATCTAACCGTAGACGTCTCGCAAAATTAGCTGAAAACGGAGATTCCGGCGCCCAGAAAGCGCTGAGCTTAATTACAGATCCAAATAAATTCCTTTCAACGGTTCAGATTGGTATGACCTTCGGAGGAATCATCGCTGCCATATACGGAGGTCATCCTCTTGCCGAAAAGTTAAGTCCATGGTTATCCCAATTATCTTGGAAGTGGGGAAGTGAACACAGCCAGGTCCTAGCTGAAGGTCTCGTCTCATTCATGATTGGTGCAATCACGGTTGTCTTTGCGGAAATCGTACCGAAACGTTTAGCGTTAATTAAACCTGAATCGATTGCGTCGGCATTGGCACGGCCGATGGCATGGGTCGCAACGTTAGCGTCGCCCTTGGTAATACTTTTAAGTGGTTGCGCCGATTTAGTGCTGCTCATGTTTGGACGTCGCCGCACTCAGGAAGATAACGTATCCGAAGATGAGTTACGTATGATGGTCGACCAAGGTATGGCTTCAGGCGTACTCCATGCCTCAGAACATCGAATGGTACACGGCGCACTGTCTCTCGATTTAATCACAGCCGAACAGTTGATGACACCCAGTAGCCGAGTTGTCTGGTTGAATTTAAATGATCCCGAAGAAATCAATTGGCGTAAAATCGTAGCCTCCGGTCACACCTGGTTTCCTGTTTTCCGTGAATCGGCAGACCGACCTCTAGGTGTCGTTTCCGTCAAACGTTTATGGGCTAATTTATCATTAGTTGGTACTGCTGAAATTAAAGATCTTCTGACCGAGGCTCCTACCGTGAACCTTAGCATTACGGGCACTCAACTCCTTGCTCGTTTCAGAAAAGATAAGATTCATTTAACACTCGTTGTAGATGAGTTCGGGCAAGTACGCGGAGTCGTTACTTTAAATGACGTACTGGAATCGGTAATGGGCGAACTGCCCAACGAGGGTGCTGCTATCGCCCAAAATAAACCAGTCCGCAAACGCGATGATGGAAGTTGGATTATCGATGCGATTGTTTCACTCGATGACTTTAGAGAAGCTACTGGAATAAAAGGAAAATTCACCGATGAGGGCTCGCGTAGATTTACCACCATCTCTGGATTTATTATGCGCAAACTTGGACGGATTCCCGTCGAAGGTGATCGCGTAGAGTGCTTAGGCCACATCTTCGAAGTGATGGACATGGACGGCCATCGTTTAGACAAAGTACTAGTGATGCCTAAACTTAAGAATTAAAGTCGTACAGGTAAGCCCTGTGACTTTAAATATTCTTTAGCCTGGCGAACGGTGTAGGTACCAAAGTGGAAAATACTGGCTGCCAAGACAGCACTCGCACGACCATTTTTAACCACGTCTGCCAAGTGTTCTAATTTACCAGCACCACCTGAGGCAATCACAGGCAATTCAACCATTTCAGCCACACGCAGGCAAAGGGGAATATCATATCCCGCAGCCGTACCGTCGGCATCCATGCTGGTTAGCAAAATTTCACCAGCACCATAATCTTGAATTTTTTTCGCCCAAGTTAGTACATCCATGCCCGTAGAATTTCTGCCACCGTGTGTGAAAACTTCCCAGCGATCTTTACCCACACGTTTTGCGTCGATGGCAACTACGATACACTGACTACCAAATTTCTTTGACGCTTGTAGTATCAATTCGGGATTCTGAACAGCCGAGGTATTTAATGATACCTTATCAGCACCTGCATTAAGCATGGTTCGGATATCTTCGATGGTGCGTAAACCTCCACCCACAGTTAATGGCATGAAAACTTGGTCGGCCGTACGTTCAACCACATCGACCATGGTCTTACGGCCATCACTTGAAGCTGTAATATCGAGAAAAACTAATTCGTCTGCACCCTGTGCTTCATAAGCCGCGGCGACCGCAACGGGATCACCTGCGTCGCGTAACTCTTGGAATTTAATACCTTTCACGACACGTCCATCATGGACATCGAGACAGGGTATAATTCTGACAGAAAGCATACCTATTTAACTTTAATAAAAAAACCTAACTAGCAAAGAAATTCCAAACTAATTATTCCAGAATAATTGTCACAGGCCCGTCGTTGCAGAGTGAAACTTGCATATCCGCACCAAAAACTCCGGTCGAAATCTTCGGTCCTAATTGCAGTCTAAGGCCTTCTACGAAAGCTTCAAATAATGGTTTAGCCACCTCAGGCTTCGCCGCATCATGGAAAGAGGGTCGATTACCTTTTGCGAAATTAGCCAGGAGCGTAAATTGACTCACCACCAAAATTTCTCCGTGAATCTCGCCAATAGAATACTGCATCTTACCTTCAGTATCAGGAAATATTCTCATTTTCAAAACGGAGCTTACGAGTCTTTGCACATCATCAGTCGTATCGCCAGGACCTACGCCGACCAGTAATAGATAACCTTTTTTAATTTCTGAAACGATTTTATGGTCAATCGAAACGGAGGCCGAGAGCACTCGTTGCACAACGATTTTCATTTAAATCAGTGAATCTAAAATAGTCTTTAATTTCATTTCCGTTTCGACGCTTTCCAGTGTTGGGTCCGATCCCGCCACAATACCTGCACCTGCATAAACGCGTGCCGTGTTGCCTAAAATACGCGCACAACGTAGCGCGACATACAGATTTCCTTTTTTACCGTCGGACTGAATCCAACCCACAGCTCCCGTATAAAGTCCACGCAAGTGCGGTTCGAATCCAGGTATGAAGGGAAGTGCTAAATCGCGCGGCTTGCCGCCCACCGCTGGCGTCGGATGCAATTCACCAGCCACCTCTAAGAAAGTACGGTCCGCGGATAACTTGCCTATGACTGGCGTACGGATGTGCATTACATTACCTAAGCGCAATAATTCTGGAAGATGGGCAGCAGCACCGACCACACCTACCATTTTAAGCCGGCGTAAAATCGAAGCTGTTACCGCCGAATGCTCGCGCTGATCTTTATCACTCGCTAAGAGTGCTTTCGCTAGGCTTGCATCTTCGGACGCTGAGTCACCTCGACGGGTAGTGCCCGCCACAGCCTCGGTCTTTAGATTAGATTCCGATAATGCAATCAAAGTCTCAGGAGAAGCACCGACAAGTGAAGCCTCAGCTTCGTTAATAAGGAAAATATTACAGTTGGGATTGGCTCTACGGAGGCGATGTAATGTACCGAATACATTAAAGTTTTCGGGTTTTCGCCAATCGAATGCCCGAGTTAATACAATCTTTTCAAAGGCCCCTTCCTTAATCAGTTCAGTCGCACGTTTTACCGCCGAAGGGAACCACGCACCACCCACTTCACTTAAAACCGTCGCGGGACGTTGAGGGATGGGCAGGGGATTGGCCTGATAAGTGAAACCGCGAAACTGCTCGGCTTGTTTTAATAACTTATCAGCACAGCCTGGTGCCGCCTTTGCACAAAGTGTAATCGTAGTCACACCACTATCTGTCACAACCTGCCAAGTGGGTAGAAATAAGTGTGAATCTAAATCGTTTTTATCATCACCAGGATAAAAGGGGAAACTTGCGATAACACGTGGCAGTGGGCCAATAGCTTGAATACTCAAATTGAGTTTTCTTAACCAAAGATCCGCATCACTAAACCGATTCTTACCGCGACCTTTCCACTCAACTAGGGGCGGTCCCGATGCATGAGCTTGATGCAGGGAGGGGTTTTCGAAATAACTACGTGGACCTGTTACATTCAGCGTCTCTAATACAGCCAAAGGATCTAGTTCGGAGACCTGAAACGAGAGTGAAAGATAGCCTACGCCTGCCGAAGCTCTTTCTGCAGCCTGCAGCGGATTGCTTAATTCACTGGAAGTTGGATTAACCACCGAGCCCACAGTAGAGAATAAAACAAAATTGTCTAACTATGCCTTCACTCCCGATGTAGAATCTTCAATTTGTGGGAAAAGTATGCATTTTTCGGACACTTTTCGACCCGTACAAACAGTCGACCAACTGAGTTGGCCGTCAAAGCTGGCGGGCACTGGCTGACCAATATTTACTAAAAGTTTAGCCGCAGACTCGGGCATCACCGGCAATAAAACAGTTCCCACTAATCGCAAACCTTCAGCAACATACGCGAGACATGAATCGAGACGTGCCTTGTCCTGAGGATCGGTCGACTTAGCTAATTTCCAAGGTGCGCGAGTTTCAATGAAAGCATTCATCGCACTGACGAAGACCCAAAGCGACTCAAGTGCGTGACTGATTTGGTAACAGGCAAATGCGTCAAAGTATTTTTTCTGAGTTACCGACCATAACTCACGAATGGACTTTTCCAAATCCTCATCGGCACTAGGAGCTGGAATACTTCCCGAATAATTTCGTCCGACCATGTTGAGAAGACGATTCACAAGATTACCGAGATTATTAGCCAAGTCTGCCTTGTAGCGTTCACCAAAAGTTTTATGCGAGAAGTCGGCATCTTGTCCAACGACCATCTCCCGACTTAAATAATAGCGAAAAGCATCAGCGCCGTGGGATTGAATTAAGTTTAAAGTGTCATTAGCATTACCCTCACTCTTGGATGCCTTCTTATTGTCCACCGTCCACCAACCGTGCACAAGTAACTGCTTCGGTGGATCGATATTGAGAGCCTTCAGCATACATGGCCAATAAACCGCGTGAGGTGGCGATAAAATGTCCTTACCAATCACATGAACGTCTGCAGGCCAGAGATTTTTATCTGCTACAGCCGAGTAGTAATTAGTCAGCGCATCAAACCAAACATAAGTTACGAAGTTGTTATCGAAGGGCAGCTCGATTCCCCAGGTCAGACGAGACTTAGGACGTGAAATACATAAATCGTTGAGAGGTTCTTTGAGGAACTCGAGTACTTGTTTAGCACGGAAAGATGGATTTATAAAATCGGGATGACTCTTAATATGCTCAATCAGCCAAGGTTGATACTGTGATAATTTGAAATAATAGTTTTCTTCGGTGGTTTGCGTAACTTCACCGTAAATCTCGGGCCAGGAACCGTCGGGATTGCGATCCTTGTCGGTCAGAAACTGCTCTTGGCGAGTCGAATACCAATCGGTCTTTTTTCCTAAATAGATTAGACCTTGGTCATATAATTTTTGTAAGAAACTTTGAACCACCGACTTGTGTCGAGACTCCGTAGTTCGAATGTAGTCGTCGTTAGATATGTTTAACGACTTAAGCATTCCTTTAAAAATTTCAGCGATTTCGTCTACGAATACCTGAGGATTTACTTCACGCTTCTGCGCCGTCTGTTGAACCTTTTGTCCATGCTCATCTAGGCCGGTCAGAAAATGAACTTGGTAACCCAGCATTCTCTGGTGGCGGGAAATAACATCGGCTAAGACCTTCTCATACGCATGGCCGAGGTGGGGTGCGCCATTCGCATAATCAATAGCTGTGGTGATGTAAAAGGGTCGCGACATGGGACGAGACGATAGTTAGTGGACTCAAATAGGACTGACAATCCTTGAAAGGCTCTCAAGGAGATAATGACCAGCCTATGAGACCTCGAAACGGGCTACAGGCGGACAACATCAGGCAGGAGCACTACTTCGAAATTGTAGCCGATTCCTGGGCGCAGACTCTGCGACTTATCGCGTTCTAAGATTTGGTAATAATGAATTTTTCCAAACAAACTCTTATGCTTAGGGTCATCGCTAACGACTTTAGTGTCCAACCACTCACCATGAAAATCATCACGTAGAACTTCACAGCGATGCGATTCTTGTCCGAGCATTAACGCACCAGCGGAAATCATTCGCGAATGCAGGGCGGCAATGGGGAGAACAAAACGGAAGTTCTCCAGCACGATGGCTACTTTTGGCGTTAAGGTGAATCGACCAGTAATTTTTCCACCGGTAAATTCCCAGTCTACTTTCATCGAGGCTATGCCACTGGAAAGTTTTTCAGTGTGATCAATTAAATCAGGCTGCTCATATCTAAAGTGATAGGTTCCAGCTTTTGTTCCCATAACTACTTGCATGTTCTTACCGTAGAAAGAGGGCGTATATTTTTTGCCTGCAATGGTGTACTCAGGGAGAAAAGGGGTGGTGTAGAAATTACTTGGCCAATCGAACACCCCAGGCATGTGAGGGAAGGAAAGGGAATCGCAGAACTTGTGCGAGCCTTGTGAAACAATTGGAATTATAATATTTAAACCCGAATCAGCGTCAGCATAAGACAAGAGGCCTTGTTCTTTTCTGGGAGTTTTATCGAAGGAATAAAATCGGCATACCAAACCCTTATTCCCTTGGAATAAATTCATATTACCACCGATAGTTTTCGCCAATCTGGACCACTGTGAGAGGTAGCGTGCAGCGTCAAAATTCGCCATCCGTGTGGTGTGACCCGGGATAGTATCACGCTCGACGTCGCGAATCACAATCGAACCATGTTCCATGTCGAAGAACGTCGTGAAGAAATGAGTGTACAGACGACGAACTAAATCGCGGGCGAGAGGTTCTTTCTCCGAAGAGACCCAACGATCGCGCAAGGCCTGTAAGATGAGTGTTACGCAATGCATCTGTGCATAAGCACCGATACCGCGACCATACGACCAACCTAAACCATCTTCTCGCACGGTTTCTAAAATAATACGTAAATATTTTTCTGCCACCGTGCGCAGCTTGGGCAGCTTAGCATCTCGCACTTGGCTATTGGCATGTAATTGCAATGCCTGACGAATAAATACGAGGGCGACTACACCGTAGAGATCAAATGCACCGCCGAAGTTATCCGCATTAGCCTGCTTAGAAGCATCATCATGAAATCCTCCAGTCGAGGCAGCAGTGATACGTTCGATAAATCGGTCCACTAACGCGCCCGTTTCGTCTTTTTTCGAGAGACCAAAAGAAAACCTACACACGGCCTTAGCGATATCAAAAGCCTGTACGTGATCAAAGTGGTCGTGTGACACCGCGAGGCGTTCATCGATTAATTTTCTGATATCAGCGCTTAGAATTTCCCAAACTGGATTGCGCTCACGCGTAGAACCAAAGGCCAAAAGTCCCAAACAGGCAAAGGCCATCCCATTGTCAGACCCTTGTGAGAGTTTAACCTGAGCGGTAATGGTGCGGGCAACTAATTCAGGGATGCTTTGGCGCTCGAAAACGAGGTCACCTGTAGCACGAAAATACTCACCGAGAGCAAGAGCAACGTGGCCCGGCTCGTCAGCTCGGCTCGTTTCACCAGCCACGGGCTGTATAGACCCGTCCGGCGTAATCGAACTGAGGTTAATTTTCAGAAGAGCCCTAGTTTGATCTAGGCACTGACTTGAGAAATTCTGCATGCGGAACAGTCTGATTTGATGACAAGCACCTTAGTGTCAATGCCACATCACAACTATTTGACGTATTTCGAACCACAAAAATTAAATACCGACCCTGAAGATTTATCCGATTAATATTAGGTATAATTCTTTCGGACCGTGGGCACCTAGAACCAAGATGCGCTCGATATCACCCGTACGACTAGGACCAGTGATAAAAGAGAGCATACTCGGCATTTTGCCTCCAAATTGAAGATTAATTTGTTCAAAACAGGCAGCTAAATCGGGTACAACTTGGTCGGCCTTAGCAATAACGACGTGCACAGGTGGCAAAATAGATAATCCACGACCTCCCGATGTCTCACTTGAGACCAGGATAGCTCCAAACTGAGCTACAATGGACACACAGGAGGTTAACCCGACATCGCTTGCCTCGAGTTTGTCTTTCGTAAATGCGTCCTCTACAGCCCAAGCGTTACCCTCAATGGCTTGAGCCACGGGCGTCACTAATTCATTCTTATGATAGGCAATGTTCTTCCAGTTCTTCTTTTGTGCTAAATCTTTCACCAAGGAAATCGCTTGATCTAAATTTTTAACAGGGTGAAAGTGCGCCTTTAATTTGGCTAAATTATCGGAAAGTAGCGCCATGGTTTCCGCCTGAGTATCACCCACCTCAGGCAACCAAGCTTTGCCCGTAACCTTGGCGGATTCGCCCTTCAAATGCGGTTTAGGTGAAGGCATTTTAAGAGCCTCACGAATCCGTCCCATGATTTCTTTGCGTGCTTCAGACATTTTTAATATCCTTCCATTGTTCTCTAAATGATTTTGCAGGAATCGCAGGTAAGTCACGCGACTTGAGCCATGTACCTAAATAAGGAATGGGTAGGTGTTTTAATAATCCAAATGTTTTTCGAAATACTTTTCCACCAAAAGAAAAGAGTGCCGGACGTTTAATGACAAAATTGAATCCACCATGAAAAACTCGGTCGAATAAATTAGGTACGACCTTCGCGGCATTACGACGGTTTTGCAGTAAGTGATGATGCAAATCAATGCGCACGGGGCATGCCTCTGTACATGCACCACAGAGTGAAGAAGCACCCGAAAGGTGATTCCAATCCTTAAGACCCCGTAAATGAGGTGTAATGACAGAGCCAATAGGCCCTTGGTAAGTTGTGCCGTAAGCATGCCCACCAATATTTTTAAAAATGGGACACACATTGAGACAGGCACCACAACGAATGCAGTGAAGCGCATCACGTTGCTCTGGATCTGCTAGTAATTGAGTGCGGGCGTTATCTAATAAGACTAAATGAAACTCTTCTGGCCCATCACGCTCACCTGGTTTTTTAGGACCAGCGTAGAGTGTATTGTAACAGGTCATTGGTTGACCGGCACCCGCCGTTGCTAACATCGGCAACAAGACCGAGAGATCATCGATTGAATTAATTACTTTTTCGATTCCCGACAGTGCAATATGTACTCGGGGCATCGCCGCCGTTAAACGGGCATTACCTTCATTTTCGGTAATTGAAATTTGACCAGTATCAGCGACTAAGAAATTCGCACCGGTGATACCCACATCGGCTGTGATATAAAGTTTACGTAGATGCCTACGTGCAATCATCGTGAGTTCTTCTGGACTATCCGTCGGCGCAGTCCCGAGATGTTTCGTAAATAATTCGCTAATCGCCTCACGCTTTAAATGCATACAGGGGAAGACGAAGTGGTAGGGAGCTTCACCCCGTAATTGCTGGATGAACTCACCCAAATCACTCTCCACGACACCATAACCAGCTTTCTCGAGAGCATCGTTAAGATGAATCTCTTCCGTGGTCATACACTTCGATTTAATCACGGCCTTGGCATTCGCTTTGGCTACTAAATCTAAAATAATTTGACGAGCTTCAGCGGCATCGCGAGCCCAGTGAACCTTGCCACCATTGGATTCAAACTTGGCAACAAACTTTTCTAAGACTTCGGCTAAATTATTAACGGCCGACCATTTAGCGAGCGAAGCAGCATCGCGAGCCAGTTCCCAGTCACGATACTTGGCTTTATACAAATCTCTGTTTTTGTAATATCCACCCAGCGCCGTACGAATAAACTGACGTTGATCACCATCAGCACTCGTGAGTGTGGATTCTTTTATGAAAATGGATTTTGAATCAGACATGGTCGATCCCCATCGCTAAGAGCTCCGCGATATGCAGAGGTCTGATAACTTTACCTTCGCGTGACAACCAGCCGCCAATCTGAAGTAAGCAAGAGGGGTCTGAGGACACGATATAGTCTGCACCTGTTCGTGAGAGGGCACTGGCTTTCACCTGCACCATCGCTGTCGAAATCATCGGAAACTTCACCGAAAATAAACCACCAAAGCCACAGCAGGATTCCGATTCTTCCGTTTCAATTAATTCTAAACCTTTAACCGCACGTAATAATTTACGTGGCTCCTCTTTAAGTCTTAATTCACGCAGAGCGTGGCAACCATCATGGTAGGTCACTTTCTTATTTAAGGACGCACCGATATCGATCGTTTTAAGTTTTGTGACCAAGAAATCAGAAAATTCAAAAGTGCGTTGCGATAAATTTTTAGCCTCTTGCTCGTATTTTGTACCGTGTAAAAGTTCAGGATAAAATTTCTTGATCATAGCTACGCATGAGCCTGAAGGCCCGACAACCACCTCGGCGTCTCTAAAGACTTCTAGAGTGCGGATGGCACCTTCTTTGGCAATTTCCCATTGACCAGAATTATATGAGGGCTGACCACAACAAGTTTGTGTGGGGATAAATTCAACCTCTTGTCCCAGTTTTTTCAAAACCTTCACCGTCGCCAAACCTACCTGTGGGGTAAGTTGGTCAACGAAGCAGGGAATGAATAGGGAAACGCGCACAGTCTATCTTAAGAAAGCCTCGTGCAGGCCACCGTCGACTGTAATCACCTGGCCGGTGGTTTTATTGAGTCGATTAGAGACTAATAAGAAATACGCCTCCGCCTGGTCGGCTGGAGTAATCGGATTCTTAGTTAAAGTTCTTTCTGCATAGAACTTAGAGAGTTTTGTTGTCAGAGACTCCGAGGCTTCATCGTCAGTATATGGGATATTATATTTGGCGAGTGATGCGATTACGCGATCGCGTGGGAACATCGCCGAACCTTGAACAACCGTTGCAGGAGCAACACCATTAACACGAATGAGTGGAGATAATTCCATCGCTAGTTCACGTACGAGGTGATTTGCGGCGGCTTTGGATGTGTCGTAGGCAACTGAACCCTTCTTCGCCACAACGGCATTCGCGCTAGTCGTAAGAACCATGTTTCCACGGAGTCCTTGTTCCTTCCAGGTCTTGAAAGCTTCATCAGCCACCAAGTAACTACCGGTTACATTTAATGCAAATGTGAGAGCCCACTTGTCATCTGGAATATGTCCAGAAGTATCAGGTGATACGAAGATACCGGCGGTAACGCAGATAGAATCAAAGCCACCGTAGGCTAAAGCGACTTCATCAAGCATGCGACGAATGGAGTTACGATCCATGATATCACCAGCTAAGCCAATGGCCGGACCGCAATTAGATAATCTAGTACCAGCAACACCGATACCAATACCATACTTATCAGTAATTTCTTTAGCCGTCGCTTGGGCCGATTCGAGATTTTTATCCACGCAAACGATATGGGCACCTTCTTTAACTAAGCGGTGTGCGGTTTCTTTACCGATGCCTGAACCAGCACCGACCACGATTATCACTTGGCGTGCTAATTCTTTCTCCGCAGGCATGCGCTTTAATTTAGCTTCTTCCAATAACCAGTATTCGATATCGAAAGCTTCTTGTTGGGGCAGGGCAATATACTGATCAATCGCCTCCGCTCCGCGCATGACTTCGACTGCACAATTATAAAACTCTGCCGTAACACGTGACTCAGACTTATCTTTACCCCAAGCCACCATGCCTACACCAGGAATCAGAACCACGGTAGGATTTGAATCACGCATTGCTGGTGAATTCGCACGTTTGCATGCATTATAATATTTAGCGTAATCTTTACGGTAGTTATCTAAACCAGCTTGAAGTTTAGACTTAAGTGTGGCGACATCCTCGGCTTGAGGATTCCAATCGATGTACAGAGGTTTGATTTTCGTGCGCAGGAAGTGATCAGGGCAAGATGTGCCTAATTCTGCTAAGCGAGGTGCATCTTTCGAATTAACGAAACGTAAAATCTTTTCATCATCCTGAACCGTTCCAATAAAACGCTTTTCTTGTGAGACTTGACCACGGAGCCAGGGTAAAATTTTTGCCAAGACTTCATTTCGTTTAGCCACATCGAGCGTTTGATATTTAGCGCCACCGAAAGCTTTCGCATCGCCACCTTTGGATTGATACTGCGATTCGATATAAGCGGCAGCTTGTTCAATCATGGAGAGGGTAAGTTCGTAACAGGCTTTATCATCATCAGCCCATGAAATGAATCCGTGTTGCCCCATCATGATGGCCTTGGTTGAAGGTTCTTTGCGGGCGATTTCCTGCATCGCTAATCCTAATTCGAAACCTGGGCGCATCCATTTTACATACGCCATTTTACCTCCGAAGATTTTTTGCGTCAGTGCTTCGCAATTCTTAGAAGCAGCAATTGAAATAATCGCATTAGGGTGCATGTGGTCGACATGCTTGCCAGGTAAGAAACTGTGCAGAGGGGTATCAATCGATGAGGCTCGAGGATTTAAATTAAACGTCGTGTGGTTGTACATCGCGACCATGTCATCTTCAGCCTGTGACTTTAATCCCTTGTCGGCACGTGCGGCATACACGGTCTGTAACTCGATTAACTTATCTTGATAGAGTGATGAAAAATTCTCGCGAGTAGACGTACGTAAATCGCCACCTGAACCTTTGACCCATAGCACGGGCACGTTCTTGCCGGATAACGGATCTTTTTCAGCCGTCTTGGAAGAGGTATTACCGCCACCCGTATTGGTGATGCGCTGGTCGGCTCCCAACTTGTTCGAACGATAAACTAATCGTCCGACTGGATCGAGCTTGGCGACTTCAGCGTCGTTCCAAAGGTTAGATACATATTTTAATGAGGACATGATATTTTATAATTAAGATTTAGGAAGTTTTTGGAAAATAGAGTAGGCCTTAGCCCAGGGTGCTGCGGACTTCGGCTTAAAGGTTTTAAATTGATTGGAGCGACGTACTACTTGGCGAAGTTCTTCAATATTTTTGAGTTCTTTCGTCGCCATCGCCTGCACTAGAATATTTCCCATGGCGGTGGCTTCAACTGGACCGGTTACAATGAGTCGACCTGTAGCATTCGCGGTGGCTTGATTTAAAACATCATTACGACATCCGCCACCGACAATATGAAGTTGTTTAATTTTCCGACGGGTAAGTTTTTCAACGCCATCTAATTCTGCTCGATAGAGGAGAGCTAAAGAATCCAAAATACAGCGGGTGATTTCACCGACAGATTGAGGGATGGGTTGTTTAGTCTCACGACAGTAGTCTTGGACTTTTTTAACCATACTTCCCATTTTTGAAAATCGACTGTCATCAGGTCTGATGAGAGAACGTAACTCGGGGGATTTTTCTGCCTGTTGAGTGATGCTTGAATAATCGAGCTTCTTATCCGTCTTAACCCATTCGCGGCGACATTCCTGTAAAATCCAAAGTCCTACTAAACATTTCAGGAAGCGGGTGGTACGATTATGACCAATTTCATTAGTGAAGTTCGCCTTACGGACCGCCTCACTGATCAAGGGCTTATTGAGTTCAACACCCAGCAGCGACCAAGTTCCTGATGAAAGATAGGCCCATTGATTTCCCTTAGGCGCTGGTACAGCAGCCACAGCCGAAGCGGTATCATGAGCGCAGACCGCAACTACTTGAACATTTTTGAGTTTAGTTTTTTTCTCTAACGCAGGTGAAAGTTTTGCGATGACTTTTCCAGGCTGGATGGTTTCAGGGAAAAGATGTTTCGGAATGTTTAGCTTTTCAATCAAGGGCCACGCCCATTGATTTTTACTAGTATCCCATAATTGACTACCCGATATCAAAGTTTCTTCCGCACGAATTTTTCCAGTCAGTTTCCAACTTACGGCATCACCGATGAGTAAGAATTTATCGGTATTCTTTAAAGCCTTCGGACGGGTTTTGAGATCAGCGTATAACTGATAAAGCGTATTGATGGAAAGAGACCCAATACCCGTAGCACTGAAAATCTTTTGTGGAGAAAGCTTTTTCTGAATCTCTGTAAAAGTGGCGTCGGTGCGCTCGTCCCGGTAGCAATAAGGTAAATCAATGATCTCACCGGCACGATTGATTAAAACGTAATCTACGCCCCAAGAGTCACAGCCGATGGATTTTACTGGTCCGAGTTTCGCAGCTTTCTGTAAACCGACTTCGATTTCTTTAATGAGTCGGGGAAAATCCCAGCGTAAGGTGCCTTTGTGTTTTATCGCACCGTTAGAAAAACGGTGAACTTCAGTCATGCTCAATTTACCAGATCGTAGTGAACCACGGATAACGCGTCCGGACTCAGCTCCTAAATCAATGGCAAGGTAGTGTGACATTATTGTCCAAGCATTTTTTGGCGGTAGTGTTCGTCAGGGCGACCCGCAATACGTTCGACTTGTCCAGCTGACATGAAATCGGGACCACCCAGGGTGGCGGCACCAACAAAAATTTGCGCAGACTTTTCAGCCATGAGCAATGTGCCCATGACCGCTTTGGGACTCGAACCCACGGCGATGATTCCGTGATTCTTCAACAGAATAACTTTGGGTTCACGTCCGGTGCGACGAATATACAACAGCGTTTCATCGCGAATCGCTTTAGCTAAACTTAAACCTGGATCAACGTAAGGTACTAAAACGGATTCAGTTCCGCAAAGTACAACCTCGTCAGGAAAAAGTCGTTGCGTCGCAAATTCCTTTGCGCGTGGAGAGCAGAGAATTTGATTTACGGCGATGGCGTGAACGTGACCGACGCAGTTGACACCGGGCAGAGTTAAGAGCCATGCGTGAAAGAGCGCTTCAATCGAAGGCTTCTTGGCATTTGAATCTACGCGCGAATCAAACAATGCTTTATCAATCGCGGCATCAGTTAAGTCATTCTCTTTAAACAGTGGTAGAAGTTTATCGAAGCGACAAACGGCGACGTCACTTGTCTGCAGTTTTTCGAGATTGGTACCGGATGCTTTTACCGCAAAGGTTTCATCATTCAGTTTCATGGATGAATTACCTTCACCCAAAATTGCCATACGCAACGTGGGCGAACCCATTTGGTGCGACAGCTCTAAGAGTGGATTTAAATCCTTAGCTTCGGTACTCATTTTAGTACTTACCGCAAAGGGACACCTTGATGCCTAATTCTTGGAAAGCGGCGGCTTTAGCCAATAATCCGCGTTTTGCGCCGGCAGGGGAGGGTGTATAGACCACTTGGATGTGGTTAGAAGGGTGGCGGGCCATCATTTCATCGCGAGAAATGCCCGAGAGCACGGTGTGCATGATTGGCCACTGCGGAGTGGATTTCTGCCAGCGATCTTCGGTTTCAGCCTGAGGTAAAGCAATGACCTCAGCGATACCCAAGTCAGCGTGGAGTTCGTTATCACGAACAAAAATACGGGACCAAACAATCCAACCTGGTTTGGACACACCTTTAACCGTACCACCGCCTAAACGGAAATACATGGCTGGCTGTCTTTCAGAAACCGTGCCTTTATATCCGCCGATGAAATGTTGAACGGGAGCAGCACCAGAAATTAAGAAGACCCAAACATACTCATCAATCATCTTCTTGCCGGATGGACCGACATACTGACGACCCCAACGTAAATCGTGCAGAGTGTTTTCAGGTTCGAATCCTAATTTCTTCCACAAGTGATAAGTGATTAATCCATCGAGACCGGCACACTCATCGACTTCGTTAAAGTGAGGGAGGGCTTCACCTTTAAATAGTTCACGCTTGTTAGTGCGATCAAAGACAGGAGGGCGCTCGCGGTTATTCAAGAGGCCTTCGACGAGATCCGAGGCAGGGGCGAGATCCTTCAGACCTTGTTGATACTGAATACCGATGGTCGCACAGCCGAAGTCATCAGCAATGCGCACAGCGGCGATGTACATTTTCAATTGAGTGAGAGTCTGTGCTTTGGTGAGTTCAGTTTTTTCATTCTTACCCCAAGCAAACTTCATACCTTTTTTAAGTAGCCAATTTAAAGCCTTCTGCGCTTCGGCATCTTTTACTTTCCACATTTCGGCGTATAAAGAAGACTGACTGAGACGTTCTTTATAAACTCCGGTAGGATGGATGATTTCGTCAGGAATAATGGCGTTGTACATACCCATACAACCTTCGTCGAAGACACCCATGATAGCCTTACGCGAACGGAAATCTTGTGCGAAGCGACGACCGACAGAGGCGTCAGCACCTGCAAGCGGACGACTCAAGGACTTCACATGAGGTGTAGCGTGTTTGACTTCACCTTTCTTGAGCCATGCTACTAAACCTTTTTTAAATTTCTCATCAGTGAAATCCTCACTCCATAACGAGGAGAATTTAACGCCGGCCTTGAGGAGTGAACCATTGAGATTCAACATGCCGACGAGACCTGGCCAAACGCCTGACCAATTAGCCAGAGTTAAAATGGGGCCAGTATGAGTTAATAAACCTGGAAGAATGTGGTGAGAATATTGCCAGACCGCTTCAGCGACAATGACGGGAGCATCTTGAGGGATCTTGCTAAATACTTGGATGCCGTATTTTTGAGAATCGATGAAGCTGTGCTTAACATCGGAGCGATATCCGTGAGCACGCTTGACGGTGTAACCGAGCACACGGAGGGCCGAAATTAATTTCGCCTCCATCGCTAATTGTTCTTTTTCACACTTCTGATTAGCGGAAGCACGAAGATCGCCGTTAGCGACCAAGTAGATAATATTTTTTTTCACGAGTAGGGTGGGTGATAAAATTAGGCGGTAATGATGTGCTGGGCTGGCATTTTTACTTTGGCCTTAGCGACCATAGCGGCATCAGCATCAACAACTAAATACAGAGGGGCAATATCTCGAGTCACAGCACTTGGACCGGTACGCCCAAGCTTGGACTTGTGCATGCAAATAAGCGTCAAATCACTACGGCGAATCACTTCACGTTGTTGATGTGAAATATCGCGCTGAGAATTCCAGAGTCCGTTTTCGTCGATACCTTGAGCACCGAGTAATGCTAAATCAAAATTCCAACGGGCAACTTCCTCTAACGTGCGATCACCAGCGACCATGGCTTGTTGCGCAAGATACAATCCGCCAGGGATATAAACTTCAACTCCTGGTAATGTACAAACTAACTGAGCCGTTGGAATACTGGTCGTGATAATTTGTAAGTCAGGAATACGGGCAGCGACAATCGCTTCAGCAGCACAATGAACGGTCGAACCAGAATCTATGTAGATGGTCATACCAGCCTTAACAAAGCTTGCAGCCTTGAGTCCGACTTTTTGCTTAGCTTCAGCTTCCTCAGTTTTACGTGAATCTAATGGCGGGAAGTTTCTATTGAAGTCAGATAAAGCGCCACCATGAGTTCTAGTTAAGCGACGCTGACTTTCTAATTCAGTGAGATCGCGACGCGCAGTAGCTTCGGAAACATTAAACTGCTTACAGATTTCGAGGACAGGGACATAGCCAACATTTCCGAGTAGCTTTGCAATTGCCTCACGACGGGCTTCGATAACATGACGTGCAACTTTCATAGGGGGTATTTATATGACTGTTCTCAGTCATGTAAATGGCAAGCCGATTACAGAGCCTAAACCAGCCTTATCGTATATTTCGCACAATATACATTATGTCTAATTAACTATAGTACAATAAATACAGGCATAATATCAATAAATATATGAATAATCTTGGGGTCTATCCTGTCCCAGTATAGGCTCAGGATAACTCACCCGATGTTTGCACGAAAACACTCATTTGATTCATGTATCCTCTGGGTATTGTTTGGTCTGTTTCTGGGAGGTTGCACTACTGGTTCGAGCACCAAAAGAGTACCAGAGGCTAATTCCTTTCCGGCTGATCAGTGTTTAAGCTGTGAGGCTATCGAGCCAAGGTTAGCGCCCATCACATACCTCATCTTACATCATACCGCTGCACCCCTTCCCTCCGCCTTGGATATATTGAGGGGCAAGGACCCTCAGCATAAGGTAGGCATCCATTATTTGGTGAGCGATGAGCCAGTACCAAGGGTTTTCAAATTAGCTTCCGAGGAATTTTCCACGTCCCATGCTGGTAAAAGTAAATGGCTGAATGTTAAAAGTATGAATCAGGCGTCCATCGGAATCGAAATCGTGAATCTGGATGGTAATACCAAAGTTTATCCTAAAGCGCAAATTACCAAAGTCATTAATCTGTCACTGGATATTATTAGGCGCTATCACATTCAAGCGACTAATGTGCTGGCACATTCTGATATCGCCATTGGTCGAAAAGTGGATCCGGGTAGCAATTTCCCTTGGAAACTTTTAGCGGAAAGCGGCGTGGGTGCCTGGCCCGATGATGTCGACGTCGAACGATTCAAAATTATTTATAATAAAAAACTCCCAAAAAATTCAGAGTTATTTGAGATGCTAAAAACCTACGGGTATCAGCCCGAAAACTCACAAGCTAAATGTATGAAGTTAGCACTCGAAGCATTTCAAAGACACTTCCGAAGCTCTAAAGTGAATGGCGAGGCCGACAGCGAAACAGTCGCCATTTTAGCCGCTTTGAATTTTAAATACCGTAAAAGTAACTAGGCGTCGGTTCTCATGCCCAGACGATGCTTAACCTTATCAAGCGCATCTGTCATCATATCTCGCTCGGGATACTTCCACCAATATAGAATAGCGGCATAAGCGGCGGCAGCGATGGCCGCAGCGATACTCATGGCAATGAATAATGCGATTTTTGAGTTCAGGAAATTCCAGCCATGTAACAGCGGATTTACGAAATGAAAAATCTGGTATGCAATGCCACCCATAATTACCGATCCTAAAATACTTTGCCCGCAAGGCTTCCAAAGTGATTCTGATAAAACATAAGGTGCAGATTTTTTAAGTTCCATACGCAGCAACGCATACTGAATTATGGCAGCCAAAGCATTAGCACAGGCTAAGCCCTCAATACCATAACCCTTCCATACGACGAAGATCGAGGCGACCACGTTGACCGACACAGACTGCAAGGCCACACGGAATGTCGCCGTAGTATTACCAATTACGTTTAAGGCACGCGTAACCATGGAAATCATCGCATGGAACGGCATCGCTAACGCAAAAAGACAAAGTACGAGGCGGGTATTCTCACAGTCCTCCAACTTGAATTTTCCAAATTCAAAAAGCACCTGAACGATTTCTCTCGAGAAAACCACGAAGCCAACCGCGGCGGCAATGTTGATAGCTAGAATCAAACGCATACCGCGTGCGTAGTTTCGACTGAGGGCATCGGAATTATTTTGCGCAAAGGCCGTGGCCATTGCTGGGAACATCACGGTCGCAATCGAAGTTGAAAATAGTCCAATGGGTAACTCCACAATACGATTCGCAATATAGTAGTAGGTTAAACCTGATCCATCGACGTTGAAGGCGAGACTTCGGGAAATTAAAAAATTGATCTGCAGAATACCAGCACCGAGAGCCGCCGGAACAAACGCGATTCTTAACGCACTCCAAGCCTTTTCATCGGCATGGACCGGATGACTTTTCCAACCCGCCTGTTGCAGGCCCCACATGGGTATGAGTAATTGTAAAACACCACCAGCAATAGCGCCGGCACAGAGCCAACGAGCCTGACCCATAGAAGTGTCGGCTAGATAATATCCAAAGAAACCTAAACCTAAAATCATACAGAGGTTTAGAGCCGATGAAGCAATTTCCGCTAATCCAAATCGACCACTCAAATTGACCGCTGAGGTAAATAACGCCGCGATACAGATCAAGGGCATGTAAGGCATGCACCAGGCTGTCAGTTCTGCCGCGTACCTTTGTTGGTCGTTTGCGGCTAATAGAAACCAAAGCAATGCGCCACCCATACCCACGAGGGTTAGGCCCAACATCCATGGTAACATTCGACGAATGATATAATTTAAGAAGGCGTAAGATTCCTTGGTGCCACCTTCATTTGCTTTAGCAGCCAAGACTGGAACCGTCGCCGCGGTCAGAGCTCCTTCACCCAAAAGTCGGCGAAATAAATTAGGGATTTGAAATGCGAATAAAAAAGCTGATGCCACAATACCTGCACCAAAAAACGCTGCGATTAATTGGTCACGGACTAAACCTAAAACACGCGAGACCATCGTCCACGACGCCGTCTTCGCCATGTTTCGATATTGGCGCGACTGTTCGTTCATTGCTTAAGGAAGAATGGCACGCATGCCTTCTTCTAATACAGCACGCAGTGCGGGAATGATGTCGGTGCGAGGAATAGTCGCTTCGGTGCGATCGGTTAAACTTCTTACCTTGGTGATTCCCTTAGCTACTTCTTCACCACCATAAACCAAAGCATATTGAGCACCGATGGTTTCAGCGCTTTGAATTAATTTAGGGAATTTACCGTCGCGTAAATTGTATTCGACCCTGAAGCCGGCGCGACGAAGTGCCGCAATATCCTCAAGAGCAACATGGCGAGCATCATCGCCCAGAATCATGACATAGAAGTTCGGGCCGTCAGAATATTTGGGTAAAAGATTTTTGGACTCTAATAAGTCACGAACGGTAACATCACCCATACCGAAACCAGCGGCGGGTAAATCGGGACCGCCTAATTTCTTAACCAGCGTGTCGTAACGTCCGCCGCCCGCGAGCGCACGAGCTTCGGCACCGACTTCAAAAGCCTCAAAAACAAAGCCAGTGTAATAAGCCAAACCACGGACGATGGTTAAATCAATCGATACACATTCCGAAAAACCGAGGGCCTTAATAGAATCTAATAATTGTTTCCATTCTACCAAACGTGCAGCCATTGCTGCATCCTTCTGGGCAATGACTTCCAATTCATTCAGTGAACGAATGGCTGCGAAAGCTTTTACGGATGCCAGCAACTTAGCGGGATCACATTCAGTACCAGCCAGTACAGCCTTCATAGCTTCTAATAAATCGCCGGGGCTGGAACGCTCTAACTTATCAACCACGCCTAAGACGCCAGTAATTTTCTCAGCGGGAACCTTTTCGCTCTCTAAAAATTTAAACCAAAGTTGACGGTCAGAAATACGAATTGAGAAGTCTTTTTGGGTCAGACCAAAACCTAACAAACAATCAGCGCAGAGTGCGATAAGTTCAGCGTCAGCCGTGGCACTCGCTTCACCGAGTAAATCGGCGTTGAGCTGGTAAAAAGATCTCAGACGACCCTTTTGTGGTTTTTCGTAACGAAAATTCTCTCCGATGGAAAACCAACGAATCGGTTTAGGCATTCCGTTGGCACGAGCTCCGACCATACGAGCCAGGGAAGGTGTCATTTCGGGACGAAGACTCACCTGGCGACCACCTTTGTCTTCAAAGTTGAATAACTGTTTAACAATCTCCTCGCCCGATTTTTCGGTGAAGAGTTCTAAAGGCTCGAGCACAGGAGATTCCCATTCACGAAAACCATAGCGACGGCAGGCCTGACGCCAGACCGTGAAGAGATGATTTTGAATCGCTCTGTCTTCAGGATAAAATTCTCTAAAACCTGGTAATGAGCGAATATCTGCCATGGATAAAAACTTACTCGGGCTTGGTGTCAGTCTTATCAATATTATAAGACTTCAATTTAGCTTTAAGTTCTTTACCGGCTTTAAATTTAATCACGGCGCGCTTGGGAATCACGACATCGGTTTCAGGACGATTGGGATTACGACCGATACGACTTTTACGAACCTGAACTTGGAAAACGCCGAAGTTACGCAACTCAACATCACGGCCAGCGAGCAACGCTTCAGTGATCGCATCCAAGGTTAACTGGACGCTATCGCGAATATGCTTTTGTGGGTAGCCTTTATCCGTAAAAATTTTCAGGACTATTTGCCGTTTCGTAAGATTGTCAGACATGGATAAAAATTAGTAAGTGTTGATAGAGAAAGACAAAGGAAAGGGCCGTTGGCAATACCCTAGCCTAAGTTTATTCAAGATTTTGAACCTGTTCCCTAATTCTCTCAATTTCAGTTTTTACCTCCAAAACCGCACGAGTTGTGGCTATTTCCGATGCCTTACTGCCCACAGTATTAGCCTCTCTAAGCAATTCTTGTACTAGAAAGTCCAACTTTCTTCCATTTTTTTCGCCCTCTAAGTCTTGCTGAAACTGTTGAATGTGACTTTTCAGCCTGACGATTTCCTCGGTGATATCGCAGCGATCTGCCCAAATCGCAATTTCCTTAAGCACTCTTTCATCGGCTAAATCTAATTCCAGACCCATGTCCTTTAATCGTTTGAGCATTAAATCACGATGACGTTTGGGAGCTTCTTTTTCAGACTCCTGCATCAGATCCACACTCTGATTAATTTTGATGAGTCGGGCCTTCAAATCTTTCGCCAAAGTATTTCCTTCAGCCTCACGCATTTTCATGAGCTGCTTAACCGCAATCTCAAGTGCTGATAAAATATCTTTCTCACAAACTTCAAACGAGGGTAAACTTGAACGATTATTGCTGCGCACATTACTTAAACTTAAAAGTAAATTTGCATCAGGCGTAACAGGTACATTTAACTTCTTCGCGAGCGTCTGAAACTCTTCATACAACGATCGGAGATTACTTTCGTCCCAATGAGTTGTGGTGCGATTTGAGAAATCGGCAGAGTTAATTCGCACAGTCACTTTACCGCGATGGAGATGTTGGCGAATGGCGTTACTGACAACGGATTCCAGGGTCGGCCACTCTTCCGGACCATACACCGAAATCTGTAAATTCTTCTGATTTACCGAGGCAATTTCAATGGCGTAGGACTTTCCGTCGAGTTTAAGTTCCGCCCGACCAAAGCCTGTCATGGATGCCGCGCACATAAATTAGAGTTTGATTTCAACGCCCATCGCACGAGCGGCACTCCATACGTCCTTGTCACCACGACCTGATAAATTAATTAAGACGGTAGATGTTCGAGGACTGTCAGAAGCTAGCTTACAACCATAGGCCAGAGCGTGACTGGATTCTAGAGCGGGAATAATCCCCTCTTTGCTCGACAGTAATTTAAACGCATCGAGACATTCTTCATCCGTCGCGTAAGCAAATTTGATTCGTCCTCTTTCGTGATAGTAAGCGTGCTCAGGTCCAACCGCTGCGTAGTCCAATCCAGCAGACACAGAATGCGTACCTTCGATTTGTCCTTCGCTGTTTTGTAAAATGTGAGTGAGGCAACCTTGGAGTACACCGAGACGGCCACCCGCAAATCGTGCGGCGTGTTGACCTTCCACAATCCCACGTCCACCCGCTTCGACGCCAATGAGTTCAACTTCAGGTTCGTCTAAATATTCAAAGAAAGAACCAATCGCATTAGATCCTCCGCCCACGCAGGCAACCACGTGATCGGGTAATTTGTTTTCTGCACGCAACATTTGCTGCTTAGATTCCATCGATATAATACGGTGAAAATCACGTACCATCATGGGATAAGGGTGGGCACCGTAGGCTGTTCCTAAAATATAATGCGTATCGCGGACATTGGTCACCCAGTCGCGCATAGCCTCATTAACCGCTTCTTTTAAGGTTCTCTGCCCTGCTTCGACACCGCGAACTTCGGCGCCCATGAGACGCATACGGTATACGTTAAGTGCCTGACGTTCCATATCTTCGGCACCCATGTAGATGACACACTTTAAACCAAATTTAGCACAGACCGCCGCGGTAGCAGTTCCGTGTTGTCCTGCGCCTGTTTCGGCAATGATGCGTTTCTTGCCCATGCGAATAGCAAGCAACGCTTGGCCAATCGCGTTGTTGATTTTATGTGCACCCGTGTGCAACATGTCTTCGCGTTTTAAATAAATTCGAGCACCACCGAAATGTTTCGTGAGCGACTCCGCAAAGTACAGTCCGGTGGGACGTCCGGCAAAATCACGCAGCATGTTGGTGAAGGCATTTTGAAATGCTGGATCACGACGTGCTTCCGCATAGGCTTTCGATAACTCCAAAAGCGGAGTCATTAAAGTTTCTGGAACATACATTCCACCAAACTGACCAAAACGTCCACGGGCATCAGGCACCTGGAAGCGAGGTTCTTTGGTTGGAATGAGACTCGAAGCGGACATAATTAAAATAATATAAAGAGCGAAGTAAGACCAAGGGCAAGCGACAAGGACAAATCGGAGTCTTGCGCTTTCTTTCTACCTATATCAGATAAATCTATGCCTCGTACCCTACTATTTTTATTACTGGTCAGTCCCTTAGGCTTATTTGCAGGCGAGCAAATCAGCCCAGATAAAACGGCAGAAGAAGTACGTAATCAATTCAGTACCCAACGTGCCGTAGTCACTGGACTGGTCGAAGGCGTAACGGAATATCTGCCCGTATCGTCAACCGGTCACATGATTATTAGTGATGCGGTCATGGGCGTTGATAAGAGCTCAACCCTGGTGGAGTCCAGTGTCGTGGATCGAAAAGGTCGCAGACTCTCGCTCGAGAAAATCGCCGATGACTATATTGTCATCATTCAACTCGGTGCGATTCTCGCCGTGCTTTTTATTTTTTATCAACGAATGAAGTCGGTTGTAGTCGGGATCTTGAAAGGTAATCGCAGTTCGATTTTCTTAGCGCTTGCTATCCTCATCGCCTTTTTACCCGCAGCTATCTTAGGTTTTATTATCAAGGATTACATACCTTTCGATGTAACCATTGTCGCTCTTGCCTTAATCATAGGCGGATTTGTAATCTTTTTAGCAGAAGAAAAATTACCTAAAATTCCTTCCGACAATAGTGGTGAATTAAATGTATCACCCCAGCAGGCGCTGTGGATTGGACTCTGCCAATGCGTTGCGCTCATCCCTGGAACTAGCCGATCACTGGCCACCATCTTAGGCGGACGCTGGGCCGGATTGTCTTCTGCTGTCGCCACAGAGTTTTCATTCCTCGTTGGCTTTGTGATTTTGTCCGCTGCTTCAGTTTACAAAATGTACTCACTCGGACCAGCCCTCAAACAAGTTTATCCCATTGGTAATGCTAGCCTTGGACTCGTAATCGCCGCGGTGGCTGCATTCATCTCAGTAAAATGGATGATTGGATTTATTATGCGTCGCGGACTTAAACCCTTCGCCTGGTACCGTATTGCCGCAGGATTAGCGATTTTAGGCGCTAATGCTTGTGGACTGTTTTAATTTCTTCCGACGTAAGAAAAACATCAGTCCGATCGCGCCAAAGCCACAGAATCCGTAGGTTGAAGGCTCCGGAATCGTACCTGGTGTAAACTGCAGGCTCAGCGTTCTGCTATTCGGCTGAACCAAGCTAAATGATCCACCGCCAAGGCTATTGGCGAAGCTTGATGCGTCCACGTTCACAGTTATATCGGCTGAGTTAAATCCGATAATACCTTGCGAGGTGACGACTAACGGAACCGTAAACCCTGTTGCATCACTAAAGTTAGATAAACTTGAAGTAGGATTGGCTAAAAAAATATTAAAGGTATAAGAATTCTGTTCGGCCGGAGAAAATAGTAGTGCACCTGAAAGTGAGATTGGCTGAAGAACGCCATTCGTGTCCTCGGCGACTGTCGTGTTAGTTAAGACCGAATTCACAAATCGGTTCACGTGATCTAACTGAACATCATACCCATTAAGTAGGGTGTACTCACGTAGAGATGAATTATAACTTGTAGCATTCAAGAATGTATCCGCTGATGTATTAAAATATAAATTACCAGGCGCCTCGCGACCTATATTGAAATCTGCCAAGATTCCTAGAGGATCAAGCAACGATTGATTCAGGTAGCCATAGCCAAAATATATCGACTGATAAATAGGTGCTATACCCGTCTTGTCCTGCATTTTTTCTCTAATATTTTGAAATGAATCAGTTGCTTCAACGTCTAGCGTTATCTTACGACCGGAAGGCATGTCTATGAATATTTGATAGCCAGACCCTTGTCCAAAGAGTTGACTCGGCACACACGTTACGTGAATCAGAATACCTAAAATCAGAAAACGTTTTAACATTACAACAGTCTAAAAATTCCGAAAGTCTCGCACAGTGTCAACCCTCCAGCCCGTGACCTTGAACGGCAAGTGATTCACTGAGAGTTGGACGACTGAGGCAGCGATTATACCCAATAAAATTGAGGGAAGTCGCTTGCGACTGACTTAAGCCTTTGGCTAAAAGGGGTTTGACTACTCAAATGTTTACTTATTTAACCAATTCAACCACTACGACTAATGTTTAAGCGTTTCCCAGGGCTATTCACCCAAGCCATTGGTATCGACCTAGGTACCGCCAATACTTTGGTCTTTCTGAAAGACCGAGGCGTTGTCCTTAGAGAACCTTCCGTGGTCGCGATTCGTACCAGCACTCGCAAGCCAATCGCTGTTGGTAATGAAGCGAAGATGATGCTTGGTCGTACTCCTGGTGATATCCAAGCGCTGCGTCCGATGAAAGATGGTGTGATCGCCGACTTCGAAATCAGCGAACACATGCTTCGCTACTTCATCGGTAAAGTAGCTCGTAAATCTATTTTCTCAAATCTCACCGTCGTCGTTGCCGTTCCTTACGGTATCACCGCAGTTGAACGTCGCGCCGTGATGGACTCCGCGTATCGCGCCGGTGCTGATGATGTGATTACCATTCCTGAACCTGTTGCCTCCGCAATCGGTGTAGGCTTACCTGTCGAAGAGCCAATGGCATCGATGATTGTCGATATCGGTGGCGGTACCACTGAAGTCGCTGTGATCTCACTCGGTGGCATTGTACACGCACGCTCCATTCGCGTCGGTGGTGACGAATTTGATTCGGCGATTATTAAGTATATTAAGAATTCATATAATCTCATCATCGGTGAGCGCACCGCAGAAGAAATTAAGATTAAAATCGGTTCTGCTTATGCTTTAGAACAAGAGATGACTTACGAAGTACGTGGTCGTGACTCCGTCACTGGTCTCCCCCGCTCTCTCCACCTCACTTCTCAAGAAGTACGTGAAGCGATGGCAGATAATATTAATCAAATCATTGAAGCCATTAAAGGCTCATTGGAACGTATTCCTCCTGAACTTTCTGCTGACTTAGTCGACCGTGGTATCGTGATTGCTGGTGGCGGAGCTCTGATCCGTCGCATCGATCGTGCTATCTCCGAAGCCACTGGGCTTCCCGTCATTATCGCCGAAGATCCTCTCTGTGCCGTGGTAAATGGTACTGGTAAAATTTTAGGCAACGCCTCCCGCTGGAGCGGTCGCGACTAATCTAAGCGGGACCACCCGCCATGAATAACCACCAAAAAGGCGCCAAGGCATCTTACATTGCTTTAATCGTTTTTGTTTTGATTTGGATATCGGGTGCCAACGCACTTCATCGATTCACCAAAGAAACATTCGCCGAGTTTCAAGCGCCCGCTTTACAAATTGCTAGCAAGGGAAGCGACCTTTCTCGCTACTGGGAATTAAAAAGCAGGAGCAATGAGGAATTAATTTCAGCCTCAAGAGATCTGGCACGAATCAATGCGGCCTTAGAATTAAGACTCCATTCGATCGATGATATCCGCCGTGAAAATACACGCCTGCGTGAGAACGCACGCTACACAAGCAATTCTGAATTTTTGACTGTGGTTGCTCGAGTCATTTCACGCGACACCTCGTCGTGGTGGCAAAAAATTATTATCCGAAAAGGTAGAAATGATGGAATCCGTCCAGGTAGCCCAGTTGTTTTCAGTGATAAAGTCATTGGACGTGTTTCGGCAGTACACTTAAACATTAGTGAAGTTGATTTAGTCACCAGCCCGACTTTTCGTTGTACTGCATTTCTTGTCGGTGATGAAAAGCGTCGCATCGTTTACGTGAAAGGTGACGCTGCGAACTCGCTTTCTCCTGGCAGGGCCAAAATCACGGGTATTCCCATTGATTATAATCCACCCACTGGTCAGCCCATCAAGGTTTTGACTACGGGTCTGGGTGGCGTTTTTCCATCGGGACTAATCTTAGGTGAAGTCGATGGCAGTATCCGAATGAGTACTGATGATAACTATAAAGTCGCTGATTTAAATCCGGCGAAAGATTTAAACATGATCGAGGAGGTTTCAGTACTGGTGCCTCAATACCCTACCGCTAATGAAATACTTTTGGCACCCTCTGAAAAAATTAAATTGGAGGAATTTAGATGAGCATACCATGGGCTTGGTTTTCTTTGATTCTTGCGACCTACCCTTGGCTGTTTGTCGCTGATTTACTTTCAAGCACGTTAGCCAGTTCAGGTCTTAATTACTTTATTACTGGAGCCACACTGATTGCCCCGTGTCGCAGATTAAAACGCTGGCAGGCTGTACTATTCGCAGGCTGTGTCGGATTCATGTTTGAGGCCTATCGTCCGATACCCAACGGTACGGTTGCTATCTCACTGATAACCATCGCAATTATATTAGGAAACTATCGCAGCTATCTACGAACTACCTTAGCAACGACTCAAGCAGCCGTTGTCGTGAATGCACTGGCCGCTCTTATCTGGTTTTCAGCAGCGGCCTATAGCAGTGAGGCCCAAACCGATATCTATAACTCCATCTATCAGGCCGCCATTCAAGCCACCCTCTCGGGCATCATGGGCTTGTTAGTTATTATCCCCCTATCGACTACACAGAATTGGATAATGGATTTAATCGGAGTGCCGAGTGCGCATGATTTATTATGAGTCCGGACGATTCACTTAATAAAATATCTGTCCCGTCCGCCCCCATCACTCCTTGGCGGATGTACGTTATCTTTACCGTCTTCGCCGTAGGGTTCATTTATATTTTTTGTGGATTATTTTACCGTCAACTCATTCAGTCCCAAGACTTAATCGACCAAGCCAACTCTCAAAGTGAAGTCATTGTGTGGCGTCCACCTGCACGTGGAAAAATAATGGATCGAAATGGGAGAACCTTGGTTGAAAATCGTGTGCGCTGGAGCGTTAAAGCGAATTTATTATCCTTGGAAGGTGAAATTGACAAAGAATACCGCACTCTAGTTAAAGCTGAAAAAGACAAAGAAGATAACCTTAAGATTAATTACGAAAACTTACACCAACAAGCTCGCGTCAATGTGCTAAATCGCTGGCTGAAGAAAATCTGGTTCGTGATTGATGAAAGTAATCAGAAAAAATCTCCCAGCGATAAAAAGAAAGTAAAGTTTCTCGCCAATAGCCCTGAGCGAGAGGTCAATGCTTCTGCACTCGCTAAACATATGCGCGAGACGAGAATTTTAAAATTTACGCTCATTTCTGATTTAACTTTCCCTGAATTAAGAAATCAAATTTCCGACGAAGAAGCAGATCGTTCGATTGCACGATTTATTGAGCAATTCCCGGTCGATGGCCCAATCACCATTGAATCAGACATGATTCGATCTTACCCTTTTGGCTCTCTGGCTTGTCACACCTTAGGCTATGTCAAAGACTCAAATCAGCTGCCGCCCAATTTCGACGCCAACTTTGAAATTTCTTTCAAAAAATTAAGTAAATCAAAGTACACCGGCAAAGTAGGTGCCGAAGGGGTCGAGCAAACTTATGATTATGCACTCAAGGGTATTAGTGGTTGGGAGCGCTGGACTAAAACTTCGGCTGGGTATAAGCGCGAACTCCTAGAAAGTTATCCCTCTCAAACAGGTTCTGAAAGTATGCTATCTCTTGACGTGAACATCCAACAAGCTGCGGAGAAAGCACTGGGGTCCATCAAAGATAGTGTCGGCAATCCATTGCCTGGTGCGGCCATCATGATGGATGTAAATAGTGGTGAGATTTTAGCCATAGTTAGCCAACCCAATTACAACCCCAACCGTCTAGCCAGTAAAGTAACCAGCAAGTACTACGACGAAATCCAAGAGCAAGGCGGATGGATGAATCGGGCCACACAAGGGCTCTACGCACCTGGCTCAACCTTTAAAATCATTACTGCAATTGCCGGCATGCGTAGTGGAAAAATTGATTACGATGATATTTTGGAATGCGGTCCAGTTTTAAGGGTTGGAAACCACGACTTCCCCGAACACGAACCCTACGGCTTCGGACAGGTGGATGTGGAAAAAATGCTAGCTATCTCATGCAATGTGTGGAACTACCGCGTAGGTCTCATGGTTGGTCCAGATTTACTCGCCCAAGAAGCAAGACGTTTCGGTTTAGATCAAACTCTGTTAAAAACTAATCCAGCTGTTTCGGGTAGTGAAAACCCGAATGCATACGAACTTCCTTCACCAGCGCGTAGAATGATTATTCCTGATTCAAATTACAAGGAGCGTATCGGACAAGGTAACTGGACTGGCGGTGACACTGTAATTACTGCGATTGGACAGGGCTTTATTTTAACTACTCCACTTCACATGGCGTGCTTTGCATCATCACTCGCTCGTGGTGAAACACGCACTACCCCGACTATTTTCCACGATCCAACGCGAATTCCCTACCATCAGGATTCCCGACCGATTGGATTAAACAGAAATCAACTTAACGCCATTCGTGAAGGCATGATTCGTTGCGTCACTGAGGGTACTGCTCGCTCTATACAAATTCCTGGATTCCAATTCGCTGCCAAAACAGGAACGGCGGAATATTATAAATCGGGACAAAAAGCCCACCTCGCATGGATTATCGGCTATGCACCCGCTAAGAATCCTCAGGTTGCATTCGCTGTTTTAGTCGAAGGCCAACTTGATACCAACACTTGGGGAGGGTTAACTGCAGGTCCCGTAGCGCAAGCGATGATTAAAGAGTGGCTTAACTCGAAGAACAGTCCGTCGGACGAATAGTTTAACTCAAGTAGACGTAAGTGCCGACGGCTACACTTTCAAAAAGTTTTGTAACATCTTTATCAGATAATAAAACACAACCGTGACTATTCGGTGTTCCTAATTTTTCGTGCTGATTAGTTCCATGGATATAAATGTAACGCTCCTTAGTATCCACAACCTTACCCGTCGAATCCGTGCCTTGATTGAATCCTTTTTCCAATCCCTCCAGCCACAAAATCCGGCTCGTGATTAAATTATCTTCGGTGATTGGAATGTTACTCCAAATTTGTCCAGTTGGCTTACGTGCCTTGAAGATCATACCTGAAGCTGCCTCTGCACCGATTTTTTCTGCAACGCGATGAAGACCAGTCGGCGTCTGCAAAGAGTCCCTCACGCAGCCCTTACCTGCCCTGGCGGTGCTAATAATATACTCTTCGCAGTTATTTTGATTAAAATGCCAAAGTTTTTGCTGGTCAATCGACACAACCAAGCAATCTTTTCCCTCTGGGAGCCCCAGTACCTTTAGGCGCTCGGCTAACTCCCCCTTTAAAACCAAACATTTATCTAAACATGTCATATCGTATAGGCATCGTGGGCGTGACTGGCGCGGTCGGTCAAGAATTGCTCTCACTTATGGCGAAAAGAAATTTTCCCGTAAAGGAACTTCGCCCCCTAGCATCTGCCCGCTCGGCTGGATCTAAGATTAGTTATGGCGGCAAGGATTGGACCGTCCAAGAAGCTAAGCCTGAAGCCTTTGAGGGGCTAGATTTTGCCATTTTCAGTGCTGGGGGTTCTGTCTCTCTGTCCCTGGCCCCCGAAGCCGTTAAACGCGGCGTCATCGTCATCGATAATAGTTCTGCATTCCGGATGTATCCGGACGTCCCACTGGTCGTCCCCGAAATCAACGCCGATGCACTCGATAATCATAAAGGTATTATCGCTAATCCCAATTGCTCCACTGCGATTGCGTTGATGGGACTTTACCCACTTCACAAAGCTTTTGGTTTAAAACGTTTCTTCGCTTCAACCTATCAGGCGGTCTCAGGCACGGGTGCAGAAGCGATGCGGGAACTCGATACTCAAGTCCGCGCCTGGGTTAAGGGCGAAGCTTCGCCACCTAAAGTTTACCCACACACCATCGCATTTAATTTAATTCCTCAGGTCGATTCATTCCAAGACGACGGATACACTAAAGAAGAAATGAAGATGCTTAATGAAGGTCGTAAGATTATGAATCTTCCAAACCTCAAGGTTTCGACCACCTGCGTTCGCGTTCCAGTCTTCCGTGCCCACTCCATCGCGATCAGCGCCGAGTTTGAAAAGCCCGTCGATATAGCAATCGCCCGCAAAGTTATTTCCGAGTTCCCAGGCTCCGAAGTCTGCGATGAGCCGGCGAAAAAAGTTTACCCAATGCCACTAGACTACGCTGGCAAAGAAAAGTGCGGCGTGGGACGTATCCGTAAGGACTCGCTCTTTGACAACGGACTTTCACTTTGGGTCAGCGGTGATCAGCTCTGGAAAGGTGCAGCTTTAAATGCGATCCAAATCGCAGAAGCCCTCCACCAACGCAACAAGCTCGCACGTAAGTAACATGCCACGGTCCGACGATCGCGCTCCTCGACATGCTGACCTAAACCGTCAGCTCAAATTGTATAACGAGAACGATATCCCGGGCTTACTCAAAGATAATCCCAATCCACTTATTTTAATATTAGATGGCGTACAGGATCCTCACAACTTGGGTGCCTGTCTCCGCTCAGCCGAATGCGCGGGTTGTGCTTTCGTTGTTATCACCAAGAAGAATTCTGCACCCGTAAATGAAACCGTACGCAAGGTAGCGGTCGGTGCCGCCGAAAGTTTACCGATTGTTCAGGCAGGTAATTTACGTAATGCTTTGGTGAAATTAAAAGAAGGCGGAGTCTGGATTGCCGGCACCAGCGACCATAAAACCAGCCAGTCGCTTTACGCCGCAAAACTTACTGGCCCACTGGCCATCGTTATGGGCGCCGAGGGCGACGGAATCAGGCATCTAACCGCCGAGACCTGCGACTTCCTTCTGCGTATTCCAATGCTTGGAGCGGTTCCCTGCCTTAATGTATCAGTCTCTACAGGGGTTTGCCTCTTTGAGGCCGTAAGACAGCGTGGACACCGCTAAGGCGATTTATTTCTTTACCAATTACGATTAACCCTCTTTGTTAAAGGGGTTCGTTAGGCCGGATAGCTCAATGGTAGAGCAGTTGACTTTTAATCAATTGGTTCGGGGTTCGAGTCCCCGTCCGGCCACTTCGAACAAAACTAGGGTTTATAACGGGTTTTATTCGCTTGAAAAAAACCCACCACAACACTCTCTTAATTTTCCGCTGATTGGCCGGATAGCTCAATGGTAGAGCAGTTGACTCTTAATCAATTGGTTCGGGGTTCAAGTCCCCGTCCGGCCACCAGCGGATTTATTTTTCACCCTTCACCCGTGCATAACGCATGGCCATGTAAACAGCATGGCAGGCACGACAGTAACTATGCCGAGTCTTGGTAGACTTTATCCAATGAAAACTATGGATCGAAAATATAATACCGCACTGGGTGCACGGCCGCTTCGTCGCCAACTTGAGTCGATAAGTAGCTTCAATATTTTTCTCTAATTGTTTCCGTAAACATTCGTGACACCAAGGATGCAATTCTCCGCTAATCAGGATTTCATGAAAGTCGGTTACGACTTTTGACTGCCGACATTTGAGACATGACAATTTGGGAGGATTTTTCATCCCCCATGTGTTTAAACAAAACTAGTGAGCAGCAAGTTTGAGCAACTAAGGTTTTTACCCTAGTTATAACTGACTACTCAACGGTGACAGACTTAGCTAGATTTCTTGGCTGATCGATGGAACAACCGCGAATACGCGCCACGTGGTAAGCAAGGAGTTGCAAGGCCACCGCAGCCGGAATGGTAGCCACGAGCGGACCACATTTCGGTAAAACGATGATGTCGTCAGTAAGGTCGGTCTTTGCATGACCCTCAGTAACTACCGCAATAATGTGTGCACCGCGTGCCTTACATTCTTCCGCATTACTCCAAACCTTATCGAGTACAGAAGTTTGATTTGCTAAAACAATCACGGGTGTGCCAGGAGTTAGTAAAGCAATCGGACCATGCTTGAGCTCAGCGGCATGATAGCCCTCAGCGTGAACATAAGAAATTTCCTTTAATTTAAGGGCACCCTCTAAAGCTACAGGGTGCATCGGACCACGACCAATAAAGAAGGCATGATCAGATTTAGCCATGCGCTCAGCCACTTTCGCAATGGCATCATTTTGCTTAAGAACAAAGTCAATTAACTCAGGTAGTTGGTTTATCTCTTGAGCTAAATCAACGCCGTGTTCTTGGGAAAGTCGACGACTACGACCCAACTTTAATGCCATTAAAAGCAGTACAGCAACCTGGCCGGTAAATGCCTTAGTTGAGGCAACTGAGATTTCGGGTCCAGCGTGAATAAATACTCCGCGTCCAGTCTCACGGGCGATTGCAGAACCTACGACGTTAACCAGACCAAGAACCATCGTGCCCTTTTCCTTAGCCTTACGAATCGCCGCTAAGGTATCCGCAGTCTCACCTGACTGCGAAATCGCGATGACCATGTCATGATGATCAACAATGGGATTACGGTATCTGAATTCGGCTGCCTGTTGAACTTCAGATGAAATTCCGGCGACATCCTCAAACGCGTATTCACCGACCATCCCTGCGTGAAGCGAGGTACCACAGCCGACTAAAATTGTGCGATGAATCTCAGCGAGCTCTTTCGGAGACATCTGCATACCAGCTAATACTGAATTACCTTCAGAAAGATCGATACGACCACGAAGTGCATTACGAACTGACTCTGGTTGCTCGAAAATTTCTTTGAGCATGAAGTGCTCAAATCCTCCTTTTTCAACGGCACCAGCATCTAAATCGAGTTCCGAGATGCCTCTGGTAATCGGCTCATCGTCTTGATTGCGGATATCGACGCTATCAGGTGTGATTACGCCGATATCGCCGTCGTCTAAATAAATAACGCGTTGAGTGTGGGACACCAATGCTGAAGCGTCCGACGCAACCAAGCACTCGCCGTCACCCATTCCAATGACCAACGGACTGCCTTTGCGTGCAACCACAATCTTATTGGGCTCATCGGCAGACAAAACAGCTATACCATAAGCACCTTCAACTTGTTGCAGTGCTTGAACTACCGCTAGTCGTAAATCACCTTTGTAATGAACACCAATCAATCTTGATAAGGCTTCGGTATCGGTATCCGAATCAAATTTATGGCCGAGCTTCTGGAGTTTTTCGCGAATCGATCGATAGTTTTCGATGATACCGTTGTGTACCACGCAAATTTTTCTGCTTTTATCAAAGTGCGGGTGAGCGTTTATTTCGGTAGGCGCACCGTGTGTCGCCCAACGCGTGTGAGCAATACCTACAGTATAGCTCTCATGTTTTTCGGGTGATAAATCTCCGCGAAGTTTATCCACTAAACGTGCTACCTTCCCTACTGCCTTAAATGTGGTTAAACCATTTTTATCCAACAAAGCCAAACCGGCAGAATCATATCCACGATATTCGAGTCTCTTCAGACCGCCAATAAGGATGGGGGTCGCTGGACGTGTTCCGATATATCCGATGATGCCGCACATGGTGTATTAGGGGTAATTAGTGTAAGTCTTGGATAACAATATCCGCAGGTCGAGTCGTAAGTCCCGGCCATATTTTACGGCCAGGATAAATGGAGGTATTAATGCCAGTATGCACATTATCACCGATCACCGTGCCGAATTTTCTACGGCCAGTATCAACAAGCTTATCAGCTACCTTACTGCCGTGAGTCTTCCCATCATGACGCAGATTAGAAGTTGTCGTACCCGCACCTAAGTTGACTTTCTCACCCAAGATAGAATCCCCGATGTAAGATAAGTGCCCAACATTGGTCTGATTAAAGATAACGGAATTCTTAATTTCGACAGCTTGTCCGATGTGACACTGCTGACCAATCGAAGTGGATCCACGGATATAACAATTGGGACCAATCTTACAGTTGGGACCAATAATGACTTCGCCCTCAATCACTACCCCTGGTAAAATTTTTGTACCGGAGCCGACTGATAATTTTCCATCTACATAAAGAGATGAATGACAGGTGCCGTGATTTTCCCAGACAGTATTCAGCGTTACCGCAAGCTCATTGGCTTTCAAAATATCCCAACTATAAACCATCACAAAACTTTTTTGAGCGTAAGAGATTTTTTTGCCACGCTCCTTAAAAGTAATCACCGCTTCTCCCGCGGCATCTTGCAGTTCACCCACCGAAGTATCATCGAAAAACTTAATTACTTCTATCGGATCCAACCAAGCCTGCGGATGAACTTTTATGGCAGCAACTTCATCCTTAGATAACGAGCATCCCGCCGCAGCTAGAGTCGTTTGATGATGTGCCTCTAAGGGAATATTCGCGAGGGGAACTTGCGCCCATGCCCGCGTAGAAACGATAGGCTCTGCCGCTACGGAGACTTTGGTTTTGATATAGTTATAAATGGGCATGATTAGGCTAAATCTTTTTCGAGGGCTTGTTGGAAACGTTGCGTCCAAGCATCGACTTCCGATTTCTCGCGGTGCTCAACGAGAATACGAATCTTATTCTCAGTTCCGGAGTAACGGATTAAGTGACGTCCCACTTGACCAAAAGCTTGGTCCGCCTCGCGAATAGTCTTTTGCAGTTGGGTTAATGATTCAATGGGAGGTTTAGCCTTAATTTTTAAATTTAATAAGGTACTAGGATACTCATGCATCACTTTCACTAAATCAGAAATTTTCTTACCCTGTTGCTTCATGATTCTTAGAATCTGAATCGCACTCAGAATGCCGTCACCCGTGGTCGCATGATCAGCAAAAATCAAGTGGCCCGAATTTTCGCCACCGAACGAGTAGCCACCTTTGCGAAGAGCCTCAATCACATGTCGGTCCCCCACGGCTGATGTTACCACTTTAATACCTGCAGCACGTAAGACTTCGTGAAGTCCAAGATTACTCATCACCGTGGTGACCATCGTATCATGGCGCAAGAGACCGGCCTGCTTAAGTGCCATGGCACATAAAACTAAAATGCGGTCGCCTGAAATTGAAGCGCCCGTTTCGTCACTAAAAATAACACGGTCAGCATCACCATCAAAGGAGATACCGATATGAGCACCCTGCTCTTTGACGACTTTACCTGCGTATTCAGGATGCAAAGCCCCTACTCCGTCGTTAATATTTAAGCCGTTGGGCTCGACCGCTAACTTAATGACCTCCGCACCCAGTTCTCTGAAAATTACCGGAGCAATTTGATAGGCCGCACCGTGACCACAATCGATGACGATTTTGAGTCCGGACAAGTCTACAATGCCAGCGCTCTGTTTAGCGTACTCAATATAGCGACCACTAGCATCGTTAATGCGTAACGCTTTACCGATCTGAGCGGGTGCCACTAATGGCTGCTTTTGAGTAGAAATAATTTCACCTTCAATCTGACGTTCTAATTCGTCTGATAATTTATAACCGTCGGG